>JBIIYJ010000504.1:0-2918 GCA_044346855.1 Kiritimatiellia bacterium | reverse complement strand
CGGGGTCAACGGCGATGCGCGCAAGCTGGTCGAGGAGGCGGGCGCGGGCGTGGCGATCGAGCCCGAGGACGACGCCGCCCTGGCCGCGGCCCTGATCCGCCTGGCCGATCACCCCGAGGAGGGCCGCCTCATGGGCGAGCGGGGCAGGTCTTATGTACTGGCTCATTTCGACCGCGACAGGCTGGCGGAAGTCTATCTGGCCTTGCTGGAAAAGATTGGCCGCATCGGCAAGAAGCCATGACGCGAGTGCAGCCTTGACGAAAGCCTGGATAAAGTGTACTTTAATAATGTACATAACAGGTGAGTCATGATTTCGGTCAACATCAAGGATGCGCGCGCTTCCCTTGGCAAGCTGGTGGATCGCGCCACGCGGGGCGAGACTGTCATTATCACGCGTCACGGGAGAAAATCCGCCCGGCTGGCGCCCATGCCGGCCCAGACGAAAAGCCTGCCCAGTCTCCATGACTTCCGTTCCCGGATCGCGCCGCCCAAGACAGGCCTCTCCAGGACTGTCGGCGAAATGCGGCAGGAGGAGCGGTCCTGATGGTGTATCTCGACACCAGCGTGCTGGCGGCCTACTATTGCCCCGAAACGATGAGCGCAAAGGCGGAGAAGGCTATTCTGCGGGCGGGGCCCTCTGCCATCAGCCATCTGGTCGAGGTTGAGTTTCATTCGGCCGCAGCAAGGAAGATTCGCGAAGGCATGCTGTCCCAGGCGGATGCAACGAGCATCATCACCCGTTTTCGCCTTCATATCGAACAGGGTTATTACAACCGCCTGCCGATCCAGGCCGAACACTATGAGGTTGCTCGCGATTGGGTCGGGCGGTTTGTCATGCCGCTTAGAACGCTGGATGCCCTCCATCTGGCCGTGTGTTTTGCCTCGGGCGCGTCCTTGCTAACGGCGGATGTCGTGCTGGCGAAGGCGGGTCGCTATTTTCGCGTCAACACGGAGTTGATCAAGTGATGAATATCCTCTTAATCGCCGGCGCCCGCCCCAACTTCATGAAGATCGCGCCGCTCATGGCCGCGTTCAAGGCTCGCCCGTTTTTCAAGCCGGCGCTGGTGCATACGGGGCAGCATTACGACGAGAAGATGAGCGACCTTTTCTTCCGCCAGCTGGGCATTCCCGAGCCGGACGTGAACCTGGGGGTCGGCTCCGGCAGCCACGCCGTGCAGACGGCGGAGATCATGAAGCGCTTCGAGCCCGTCATGCAGGAGCGGAAGCCCGATGCGGTGCTGGTGGTGGGGGATGTGAATAGCACCATTGCCTGCGGGCTCGTGGCGGTCAAGATGGGCGCGCGGCTGATCCACGTCGAGGCGGGCCTGCGGAGTTTCGATCGCGGCATGCCCGAGGAGATCAACCGCCTCCTGACCGACTCCATCAGCGACCTGCTGTTCTGCTCCGAGCCGGCGGGCGTGGAGAATCTGAGGCGGGAGGGGGTCCCGGAATCGCGGATTTGCCTGGCGGGGAATGTCATGATCGACACCCTGCTCCGGAACAAAGCCGTTGCGGACCGGTCCGGCATTGTGGCGGACCTGGGGCTGGTCCCGAAGCGGTACGCCGTGCTGACCCTGCACCGTCCTTCCAATGTGGACGATCCCGCCACCCTCGACCGCTTGATGACGGTGCTGGACCGGATCGCCGGCCGTCTGCCGATCGTGTTTCCCATCCACCCCCGGACCCGGGCCAAGCTCGAGTCGCTCGGCGGGCTCAGGACCGGCAATCCCGCCTGGAAGCTGATCGAGCCGCAGGGCTACCTGGAGTTCCTTAAGCTGATGAGCGAGGCGAAGCTGGTGCTGACTGATTCGGGCGGCATCCAGGAGGAAACGACCATCCTGGGGGTGCCGTGCGTCACGCTCCGCGAGAACACGGAGCGCCCGATCACGGTGGAGATGGGGACCAATCGCCTTGCGGGCACGGATCCCGACCGCATCCTGGCCGCAACCGAGGATATCCTGGCCGGGCGCTGGAAAACCGGATCCGTCCCCCCCTTGTGGGACGGCCGGGCCGCCGAGCGGATGGCGGACTTCCTTACCCGCTGGAATCCCTCGTAGATCCCTTCAGCCTTGCTTTGACGGGCGGAAAGAGGGATAATCATGGGATGCGTGTGTTGATCCATCGCGGGCAACTGGCGGTCCTGGCCAGTCTTTCGGCGGCGGCTATTTTGTGGGTATGGCTTCTGGCCCTCCAGCCCATTTATACCGCCGCCATGGGCGCTTCCACTCCGCTGATCACCTGGCTGCGCTCCGTCTGGTCCAACAGCGAGGACATGGGGCACGGGCCGTTCCTTCCCCTGGTCAGCCTCTATGTCGTCTACCAGCGCCGCCGGGAACTGGCTTCCGCCCTGGGGGGGACCGACTGGCGGGGGTTTGTTTTCACCCTTTTCGGGCTGCTGATTTTCTGGGCCGGGCTGAAGACCGAGGATGTGCGCATCTGCCTGCTGGCCTTGGTGCTCTGGCTCTGGGCGGTGCCGTTCGCCCTGTATGGCGCGGGCGTGGCGCGCCAGCTTGTTTTCCCTGCCGGCTACCTTCTCCTGAGCGTTCCGGTTGACAGCCTGCTCATCTTTTTCACCATGAAGCTCCGCCTGCTGGCGGCCGTGATGGCGGTGGGGATCGCCAACGGCATCGGGATTGCCACGGAGCGGATCGGGACCGGCCTGCATTCCGCCGTTGGCGGTGGCTTCAACCTGGACGTGGCCGAGCCCTGCAGCGGGTTGCGGTCGATTTTTGCCATGACGGCGCTGGCCGGGGCCTATGCGTATTTCACGCAGAAGACGCTGCTGCGCCAATGGCTGCTGTTCCTCTGCGCCGTGCCCGTGGCGGTGATCGGCAACATCGTTCGCATCGTGACCATCACCATGGTGGCGGCCGGGTTCGGGGAAAAGACGGCGGCCGGCTTCTATCACGATTACTCGG
>JBIIYJ010000503.1:0-2920 GCA_044346855.1 Kiritimatiellia bacterium | reverse complement strand
CGTGAACGAACATAACTTCCGCTGGAAAAGACGGCTTGAATCTGGAAATCAGGAAATCAGGAAAGGAAGAACCGAATAGGACCTTCCTGATTTCCTGAGTTCCAGATAGTATCGGCCCGAACACGACGGCCGTTACCCCAAGCGTTTTGTCGCGGCTCCGTCGCGCGGCGGGCTTAATCCTAATCCTAATCTTAATCCCCGCTGTCGTTGCGCCAGGCTGTCTGGATTAAGATTATGATTACGATTACGATTATGATCCGCTATTAGCTATTAGCTATTAGCTATTCCTTATGCTACCGTTCTTTCATGTCCAAGCCGACCGCCATCATCCTGGGCCGCAGCGAGGCCCGCAAGGCGCTGCGCCTGCCGCTCGTGGCCGCGCGCATTTCCGCGGGCTTCCCCTCGGGGATGGAGGATTTCATCGAGCGGAAGATCGACCTCAACGAGATCCTGGTCCCGCACGAGGCGGCCACCTATTTCATCCGCGTGCAGGGCGACTCGATGACCGGCGCCGGCATCCAGGACGGCGACATCCTGATCGTGGACCGCTCCGTGGAGCCGGCCAACGGCAGCATCGTCATCGCCGTGCTCAACGGCGAGCTCACCGTCAAGCGCCTGCGCCGCCGCGGCGCCCGCGTGTTCCTGAATCCGGAAAACGCGAAGTATGCGCCCATCGAGGTCACCGCGGAAACCGCGTTCGAAATCTGGGGCGTGGTGCGCCACGTCATCCACAGCGTGTGAGGCGGCCGTGATCGCCCTGGTGGACTGCAACAGCTTCTACGTCTCCTGCGAGCGCGTCTTCAACCCCGCGCTGGAGGGCAAGGTCGTGCTGGCCCTGTCCAACAACGACGGCTGCATCGTCTCCCGCTCGCGCGAGGCCAAGGCCCTGGGCATCCAGGTGGGCCAGCCCTATTTCGAGGTCGCGGCGCTCGCGGCCGCGCACGGCGGGGTGGCGCTCTCCTCCAATTTCACGCTCTACTCCGACATGTCCCACCGCGTCATGCGCACGCTGGACCGGTTCTCCCCCGAGGTTCTGGTTTACTCCATCGACGAGGCCTTCCTCGAGGTGCCGGCCGCGGGACTGGCCGACCCCGCCGCCTGGTCGCGCGAGCTGCGCCGCATCGTGAAGCGGGACACGGGCATCCCCGTCTCCGTGGGGATCGCCCCGACCAACGCGCTGGCCAAGCTGGCGAACGACCGCGCCAAGAACCTGCCCGACGGCGTGCGGGTTTTCGCCACGCAGGCGGAGACGGACGCCGAGCTGGCGGCCACGCCGCTGGAGGACATCTGGGGCATCGGATCGCGGCTGGGCCGCCGCCTGCGGATGGCGGGGCTGACGAACGCGCTGCAGTTCGCGCAGATGCCGGACGACTGGCTGCGCCGCCTGCTCTCGGTGGTGGAGGTGCGGCTGGCCTGGGAGCTGCGCGGCACCCGGGCCATCGATCCGGGCGACGTGCGCACCGTGCGCAAGACGATGCTCTGCTCGCGCACCTTCGCGCGGGCCACCTCGAGCCGCACGGACCTGGGCGAGCTGGTGGCGGCCTACGCGGCGCGGGTGGGGGAGCGGCTGCGGGAGCAGGGGTCGCTGGCCGGCCTGCTCCAGGTGGGCGTTTCGACGGGGTATTTCGGGCCGGTGGAGTCGCAGTATTCCAACCGGGCGCTGATGAAGCTGGAGCTGCCGACCGACTACACGCCCGCGCTGGTCGCGGCCGCGCGCCAGGGGCTGGCCGCCATTTTCAGGCCGGGGTTCCAGTACAAGCGGGCCGAGGTGATGCTGGCGGAGCTGTCGGACAAGACCGCGCGGCAGGGCGACCTGTTCCGGCCGGAGGATCCGGCGGTGACGGCGCGGCAGGCGCGGCTGATGGCGGCCATGGACCGGCTGAACGGCGAGTACGGGCGCGATGCGGTGCGGGTCGGGTCCAGCGGCTTCCGGCGGATGGCCGCCCTCCGCCAGTCCAACCGCTCCCCCCGGTACACCACCCACTGGAACGAATTGCCCGTCGCCCGCGCGGGGTAGTGGTGCCGAAGCCCTGTCCCTGTTCTGGGTAGGGCGGCGAGTCCCTTCGCCGCCGCACCTCGCCCGGCCCGCGCCCTGCCCAAACCCGTTTGCATGGCGCCCTACCCAAACCCTGTCCCTGTTCTGGGTAGGGCGGCGAGTCCCTTCGCCGCCGCACCTCGCCCGGCCCGCGCCCTACCCAAGCCCTTTGCATCGCGGCGGCGAAGCCCTGTCCCTGTTCTGGGTAGGGCGGTCAGTCCCCTGACCGCCGCACCTCGCCATCCTTTTCGAATGTCCACGCATAGGGCCATTCGTCCGGGGAGCATGCAAGCATTCGTCCGGGGAGCATGCAAGTTCCGCGCGAACAGGATTCATGCGGATATAGGATGCTTTTTCAGTATAATTTTCATCGTTACGCAGCCTGTGCTCGAAAAAATCACGCTGCCAGTCGATGTGACAGGAGCGGGAAATATAATGCTTCCAGGTCGTGATGCTTTTTTTGATTCCGGCGTCTGGTGCAAAATACATAAGAGCATGCAGGTGGTCGGGCATCAGCACGAGAAGGTCGGCCCACCATGTTCCCCGGTTCATGTTAAATAGAAATGATTCGAAAATCGCGTTTGCGATTATGGGTTGAGCCAGTTGATTGCGCCCTTTTGGATTTGCGCAAAGTGTGATGAAGTAGCAGGATCCAGAGGAGGCCCAAAGAGGGATGCCATGCGGCAGTTGTTTCCTGTCTGGCAAGTGTGACATGATGACGGCCTTTGCATCGCGGCGGCGAAGGGACTCGCCGCCCTACCCAAGCCCTGTCCCTGTTCTGGGTAGGGCGGTCAGTCCCCTGACCGCCGCACCTCGCCCGGCCCGCGCTTACCCAACCCCGTTTGCATCGCGGCGGCGAAGGGCCCATGAACCAGAGACGAAGCG
>JBIIYJ010000502.1:0-2922 GCA_044346855.1 Kiritimatiellia bacterium | reverse complement strand
AGCAGAAACGAAGTATCGGTGCCGGATTAAGCCTATGATTATCAGACTTTGCTAATTGATCGGAATTGCTGTTTGTCCTATTATAAGGAGCTGCGATTGAATGACAAGAGGGGTTCGTTTCAGTCACGCATTGGGTGATCGCGACTTCAGGAGGTTCGGTATGACTCGAATTGCACGACTAGCCTGTCTGTTTTCCGCCTGTATCGCGGCGGCATGGCCGGCGGAAGCCGCCACTTTCGGCGATTGGTCCCTGTCGCTGCCCATCACGTTCAGCGGCTACACCCGGGCCCAGTCCCTGACCAACTTCCCCGTCCTGGTGACGCTGAGCGAGAGCATCCCCGGGTTCAGCTATGCCGCCTTCGGGTCGCCGGCGGACGGGGCCGACCTTCGATTCACGGCCGACAACAAGCTGGACGAACTGGATTACGAGATCGAGTCATGGAACACCAACGGCGCCTCCGCCATATGGGTACGGCTGCCCGTCCTGGCCGGGACGAACACGCGGATCTGGGCGTTCTGGGGAAACGAAACTGCCGACCCGGCGCCCTGCGTCAGCAACGGGGCGACCTGGAGCCCCGAATTCCGCGGCGTGTGGCACATGCAGCAGGCCAATGTGAAGGACGCCACAACCAACGCGAACAACGGCACGGGCAAAAACGGCGCCGCCATCACGAACACGGGCGTGGCGGGCTCTTCCCTGTTCCTGAACGCCGTCGCCACCTCCAGCAATTACGTCGATTTCGGCACCGGCCTTAAAATGGGAACAGCCAGCGCCACCCTGAGCATCTGGTTCAGGACCGCCACCAACGCCGTGCAGGCCGGCGTGATCGGAAAATCGGTCTTCGCGAGCGCCGAACGCTACTCGATCAATTGCGCCAAGGCGCCCAACGTCATCGGAGCCGTGTTCCAGTCCACCAACTCGCCTCCCTTGATAGCCGTCACGAACACGCCCTGGGTGGCCGGGTATTACGACAACCAGTGGCACCAGCTGACCGCCACCTTCAACCGGTCCGGAAGCCTCTCCCTCTACGTCGACGGCGCGCTGAAAAGCGCCACCAACATCGCTCCGGCAGTCGCGGGCAACCTGGCCAACACGAACCGGTTTTTCATCGGCGCCTACGGGAATGCGACGGGAACGGGGCCGCAGCCGGGCTACTACTTCCCCGGCTCCCTCGACGAAGGGCGCCTGATGAGCGTCCCGGTGTCGTCCAACTGGGTCTGGGCCGCCTGGCTGAATGCCGCGTCGAACGCGGACTTCAACGCGTACGGGGCGGCGGAATCCCAAAAAATTACCGTTCAATCCGCCCCCGCCACCGGCATCGGCCCGACCACTGCCACGCTGAACGGGCTCGTGGCTCAAAACGGCGACATCCCTGAAACGGACGCGGTCTTCTGCCTGGACGACTCGGACAAGGGAACGGGATCGACCGGAAGCTGGGCCCGGGTGATCGGCGTCGGCTCGTCTTTCACGAACGGCCAGGCGCTGACGCTGCCGCTCGACACCCTGGTTTCGGGCAGCACCTACGTCTATCGCTGCTACGCCACCAACGCCTCCGGCGAGAGCTGGTCGGCCACGCAGAGCTTCCACACACTCTACCTGCCCGTCGTCTCCAATCCCGGCCCGGTGAACGGCTATGTGACCACGTGGCTCAGGGGCGTCGTCGAAGACACCGGCCTGGACACGCCCACCGTCTGGATCCAATGGTGGCGGGTGGGCGGAGCCGAAACCAACAGCGTGCCAATGGGGCTGCAGAGCGGCAGCTTCTCGAACGCCGTCAAGGATCTCACGCCCTTCGAAACCTACCGCTACCGCATCCTGGCCTCCAACATCGTCGGCGCCGTCTGGTCCGCCGAGGCCGATTTCCAGACCCTCGCCACCGTTGTCGAGACCATCACCTACACGGGCGTCAACACCGGGCTCTGGGAGACGGCAGGCAACTGGACCCCGAGCCACGTTCCGACGCCGGACAACGACGTGATCATCCCCGCCCGCAAAACGGTGCTGCTCTCCACGCAAGCCATGATCGGGTCGCTGCTGCTCCAGACGAACGCCGTGCTCTCCATCGCGGGAACGAACTCGACCCTCCACTGGCGGGGGCCCCAGGATGCGGCCAGGACCGACTGGGTGGGCCTCTCGGTCACGGGCTCCGTCACCCTGGCCGGCGGCAACCTGGCCATCGGCGGGCTCAACCAGGCCGGCCCGAGCTTCCTGACGGTGAGCGGCGACCTGCTGCTGCAAAACTGCCCCGCCAACGCCAGCAACGCGCTGGTCGTCTACGCGGGCCCCACCAACGCCTCCTTCGGCTTTTCGGACGGCGGGGCACGGGTGACGGTGGGCCGAACGACCGCCCTGGGCACGAACAGCTGGATCTACCCCTACTGCCACCAGGTAAGCGGCGCACCCGTCGTCTTCGACCTTCAGGACCTGACGGTTTCCGCAGCTGCGGCGGGCTTCAATGCGTCGGGCCGCGGCTACGGCCTCGTGGGCGCCAACTACAACGGCCCGGGAACGCCCGCTTCGGGAAGCAACTACGGCGGCAGCCACGGCGGCCTGGGCGGCGGCTCCACGGCCGCCTACCTGTACGGGTTCATCTTCGCCCCCTATCGACCTGGCTCCTCCGGACGGGTCAGCACCACCAGCCTGGGCCTGGGCGGCGGCGCGATCCGCATTCTGGCGCGCACGCTTTCGCTCTCCGGCAAACTGCTCGCCGACGGCGTCAACCACAGCGGCTACAACAACGGGGCCGGCTCCGGCGGCAGCATCTGGATTACCTGCTCGAATTTCATCGCCGCCCCCACCGCGTCGTTGAGCGCCAAGGGGGGCGACGCCACGCAGCATCTCAGCTGCGGCTCCGGCGGCGGCGGCCGCATCACGATCATGACCGACATGCCCACCCCCTCCCAGCTCGCGAGCCTCTATGC
>JBIIYJ010000501.1:0-2923 GCA_044346855.1 Kiritimatiellia bacterium | reverse complement strand
CAGCAGCAGGGCCAGGGACACGCTGAACCGGCGCGCGGCCGTGACCCAGACCAGGAACAGCCCCCCCAGCAGGGCGGCGGCAAGGCAGGCAACCTCCCCCCAGGCGGCCTCCCGGAAGGGATCCCCACACAGCAGGTTGTCGATCGCCACCGCATGCACCTCGACCCCGGGAAATTCCGCCTCGCCGGGAATCGACACCCAGTCCCGCAAGCCCGCCGCCGATGCGCCAACCAGCACGATTTTGTCCGCGAAGAAACCCGGCGGAGTGCGGCCCGCCGCCACGTCCGCGGCCGGGATCCGGGGATAACGCCCGGCCCGGAAATTCAGGATCAGCCGGGCCGTCGGATCGGTGGCCGCCTGGCGGGTTTTCGAAAAGGCCACGGCATCCACCCCCTGCCCCGCCCTGTCATACAGGATCTTAACCCCCGGCGCGCCCAGCGCCAGGCGGACCGCCTCCAGGGAAAGGGACGGATAGAGGACTCCGTTCAACGCCTTGACCAGCGGGGTGCGGCGGATGCACCGGTCGGGGTCGGGCGTGGTGTTAAGGAACGCCGTACCCGCCGCGGCGCGGGTCAGGACCGGCAGGGAGGCCACGATGCCCGCGGCGCGGGGGATGAAGCGGCGCGCCAGGTCGGCGTCCCCCTCGTTGAAGGCCACCTCGAAGATCCGCTGCCGGTACCCCTCCAGCGCGGGGGAGCCCCCCGCCTCCATTTCCAGCGAACAGCCCAGGACGCAGGGAAGCGCGCCGATCGCGCCGGCCAGGTCGGCGTCGAAGTCCGGGGCGGCCCCGTCCCCGGCGAACGCGACGGTTCCCCGGACACCCAGCCGCTCCCATTCGGCGGCGGCCAGGACCGGCGAGGAACGGTCCGGTTCGGGGAACAGGATGTCAAATGCCGCCACCGCGGCGCCATCCTCGTCGAGGCGCCGGAGCACCCGGGCCAGGTGGCGCCGGGGCCAGGGCCACTGGCCCAGTTCGCGGAGGGAGGCCTCGTCGATGTCGACGATGACAATCGACTCGAGCGGCGTTTCACGCCGAAGCAGGCCGCGCACCCGGTCGAAACCCTGGGCGTAAACGGCCTGGATGAAACCGACCCGGCTCTCGAGCGCCATGAACGCCAGGCCCGCCGCCAGGGCAAGCAGGCCGGCGAGGATGGCATGCCAGGTCTTCATCGGTCAGGGGCCAACCCCGCCGTCCACCTTTTTCAGGTCCGTGCCGAACTGCATGTTCATGCGGTAATTGCCGGAACTCATTCCCTGGTAATAAAAGCCCGACAGCGCGACCGACCCGATGAGTCCGGTCGGCAGGGTCCCGGCCTTCTTGCTCCCGACCAGGCGCCCCGTTCCGAACGCCTGGGGCGTGGTGCTTTTGAAGTCATGCCCGTCGATGGTCAGCGTGTTCACGGTCGGGGTGACCGTGGCGTTGAAGCGCTGGTTGGGATCAAGCAGGGAGCCCGCGATGCCGACATCGCACAGGACGGGCACCCCCGAGGCGGGTGTCCCCTGCAATTGAAGGCGGGTGCTCCACTCATCCTGCCCGCCCCCGATGCGGACGAGCGTGCCGTTCGGCGTGCCGGACATCACAAACGCCCCCTGGGACGGCACCGCTCCCTCAAGCCAGGAGAAGGTGCCCAGGCCCGCCGCCCAGCCCGCGCCCGACTGCCGCAAGGTATACGTGGCGGCGTCGCTCTTGAGGCCCGCGGTTTCCGCCGCCGAATAGGTATTGCCGAACACGGCGAAGCCCCGGGCCGGAATCCACAGGCCATCGGCATCCGTCACGCTGGACGGGGTGTCGCCATCCACGCCCCACCAGCCCTTGAACCAGTCCGACTCCGGCCCCCCGCGCTGGACGCGCATGGTTGCATCGTAGTCGGCCCCTGTCAGGTGGGATTCAAACGTTTCGGCGTCGATCCGCCGGCTTGTGACCGCGCCTTCGACGTCCTTGGACCCGAACAGGGCCATCCGGGAGGCCGCCATGATGACGGACATCGGCCAATCGTACAGCTTGCCGCCCGGAACCGCCGGATCAGGCTGTTCCGAATAAAGTCGCATCGTGAAGTTTTCATCGGCGTGGAGCGGATCCTGGGCCGAATAGTCCAAGGGGTTGATGCCCAGCGAGCCTTCCCATTGCAGCATCGCGAAGCCGTTGTAGACCCCGTCGAAAACGGGCCACGGAACCGCCGGTTCCTTTTCCTCGCTCCCGCTTTTCGCGGCGCCGGGCCGCGCTGAAGGCTTGGGGGCGGGCGGCGTCACCACGACCACCTCCTCCTGGATCAACTGGGCTTCGCGGCGGAACCCGCCGCCGCCCGTTCCCTCGAGCCCCCGGCGCCGGGGCCGGCCGTTCGGCGTGGTCTCCCCCATCACAGCCACGAACCGGACCGCATCGAAGCGCTGCTTGCGCACGCGGACGCCGTCCTCGATCACGATGAGGCCGGGCTCGCGGAACTCCACCGGCTGCCCGCCGAAGGGGGTCACCACCACCACGCGGCCCGTGCGAACATAATCAATGCTGATCTCGTCGCGCTTGTCCGTAAGCTGCGCGCTGACGCCGCAGCCCCGGATGCCGATCGTGGCGCGGCCGGTCTTGATCTCGAACTTGTCGGGGTTGAGGTCCGTGATCTTCCCCGTGACCGTGCGGAACACGCCCCGCTCCACCTTGGCCTTGAACCCGTTGTTCTTGGTGTTGACGGGATCATAGACAAAAGAGTCGATCGTCACCTCCGTGTTCGGCCCTTGCGAGAAGACGGTGTCGTCGGCGAACAGGATCTGCGCCTTCGCGTCGGCGCCGGTCCGGATCGCGTCCTGCATGAACACGGGGCCCTTGAGCGCCAGCGTCCGGACGGGCGCGGACGGGGCCTGGGCCGACACCGCGCCCTGCAGGGCGATGGGCTGGCCGACCGGATCGGCCGCCTGCGCGGCGGCGGCG
>JBIIYJ010000500.1:0-2926 GCA_044346855.1 Kiritimatiellia bacterium | reverse complement strand
GGCTGGTGGTGTAGAAGTCGGTGAAGCGCAGGCCCTCGGCCGCCAGGCGGTCGATGTTCGGCGTGTTCCAGCTCTTCTGGCCGTAGCAACTGCAGTCGCCGTAGCCAAGATCGTCACAGAGGATGAAGACGATGTTGGGTTGTTTCATAAAGTTTTCTTATGTACCTTTTTTAGATTTATTCGGGATCGCTATCCGCGCATACCCTTCGGTGAAGCGCACCGGGTTGGCGCGGCTGGCCAGGAAGGCACGGACATAGGGAGAATCGGCGCCAGGCGCGGCGGTGACACAGAGGTCGAAGGTGAAGGCGTCCGCATCGTCAGGCAGGCCCAGGGTCGCGAGCGGAACGAGCAACCGCAGCCGGTAGCGGCCGGTTCCGGTCTCGAACGCGGCGCTTACGGCGGATTCGTCCACGAGGCCTTGTGCCGTCGCGCGCAGGGCGAGGACAGGGCGGCCGCCCGCCGGCGGGGCGATGACCAGCTGGGCCTTCGTCCCGGCCGGCGCGCCGGGGAGCAAGGCGAAGATTTCTAGACTCGACGCCTCCCATGCCAAGTCGGCCCGCGCCAACCGGTGCTCGGCGACCTCGACCTCGATGGCCAGCGCCGCCCCCGCCGCCGCCAGGCGCGCCGTGGCGAGGAGATGCCCGGCCGGGGCGATGGTCGCGGCGGTCCAGCGTTCGTTCGGCGCCAGCGCTTCCGCCGAGGCGGCCGGGGGGATCCGCGGCAGGATCAGCTTCGGGCCGGGGCCGAGCTCGGTCACGGGTTTGGCGGTCTGGAAGGGAAACTTGGCCAGGCTCACGGCCAGGTGCATGAGGAGTTGGCGGGTCATCTCTTCGCGGCGGGCGACGTGTTCCGGGGTGTGGTAAAGATCGTGCCACTCGTGGGGATCCTCGGCGAGATGGAAGAGGTTGCCCTTGACCTGGTCGGTGCGCAGGAGTGCGCCCGGCACCTCGCCGTCGAGCCAGAGGATGAGCTTCCAATCCCTGGTGCGCCACGCATAGGCCGGGGCCGCCTGTACCTGCTCATAGCCCTTGCCGTGCATTTCGGTGAAAGTCCCCAGGCGCCGCGGCGGCCCCAGCAGGTCGCCGCCGGGCAGTTCGGGTGGAATGGCAACGCCGGCTGCCTCCAACAGGGTCGGCAGGATGTCTACCAGTTCGGCGGGCCGGTCGTCGACGGTCCCTTGCTTCCCGGCCGGCACCCCAGCCCCGGCGATGATCAGGGGCACCCGGATGCTGTCCTCGTAGAGGCAGAACTTGGCGAAGCGATGGCCTCGATTGGCCAGCATCTCGCCATGGTCGGAGCACCAGAGGATCAGGGTGTTCTCGAGTTCCCCGGTGCGGCGCAGTGTCTCGATGGCTTTGCCGAAGCAGTCGTCGACATAGCTGCAGAGGGCGTAGTAGCGCAGCACCGCGCGTTTCCGCGTTTCTGGATCGAGAGCCTTCCAGCCCGCGGCCCGGTTGTCGGGAGCGACATGTTCGTCGTACGGGCAGTCGGTTCCCCATGGCGGCACGGGACGTTCCTCGATCTCCCGGATGTCATAGAGCGCTTCGTAGCCTGGGGGCACGTTGTGCGAGCAGTGCGGGTAGTTGAAGCTCAGGTAGCAGAAGAACGGCCGGGAACGATCCCGTCCGCCTCCCAGGAACTCGATGGCCTTGCTGGTGGACCAGCCCTCGTGGTGTTCGTCGGCGCTGAGTCCGGAGGTCTGGCCGATGTAGCCGGAGATGCTCGAGCCGCCCCGGCCGTGCGGCCGACGCTCCTCCTCCATCAGCCCGACGGCGCGGGCCATCGCCGGATCGTCTTCCCAGACCGCCATGCCGGTTTCGAAATCCGGATGCCCGGGCCGTCCATGGAAGGCGCGCGTCTCGAAGCCGCGGGTGGTGGGCTCCCAGGGCACGCCGGCCTGGTCCTCGTACCAGTGGGTCTTGCCGAAGCCGGCGGTCTGGTAACCGGCCGCCCGGAGCCGCTGGGCCAGGACGGGTAGCGGCAGTAGCTCGTCACGCGGCACGATCTGGGTATTGTTCTTGAGCCCGCTCTGCGACCCGTAGAGTCCCATCATCATGGAATAACGGCTGGCCACGCACATGGGCACCTGGCAGACGGCCTGCGTATAGCGGATCCCGCGCGCCGCCAGGGCGTCGAGGTTGGGCGTCTTGATCACAGGATTGGCGCAGCCGATGGCGTCATGTCGATGCTGATCGGTCATCAGGAACAGGATGTTGGGGCGGATCATGGTTCGTACCTTACGAAGAGCACCTCGTCGGAATCAAGCGTAACCCGCAAAGGCTCGCGCAGGTTTCCGAGATCACGGCGGTTCCAGATGTCGAAGAGCCGGCTTGTCGGAGCGATGCCGAGGGTTCCCGAGTCTGCAATCACTTCGCGCGGGTTGACGCCATCGCGGTTGAAGATCGCGAACCAGCCGGCGCCGGTCTTTGTCCGGTGCGGCGTCAGCCAGGTGCTGGTCCAGTCGGTGTAGGTCATCAGTTTGCCGGTAACCCCGTTCTGATTGCAGGCGAGCATTTCCGGATCGGTCAGCAACGCGAACGATTCCTCGTCGGTGCCGGGGAGGTTGCCGCCCATGAAGAGAGGCGATGCGGCCAGCGCCCGCATGGTCATGAAGGTGCGTTTCTGCGCCGGGTTCAAGCCGCTCATGCGGCGCGATCCCTTGCCATTCATGAGGATATGCCCCACCTGCTCGCCGATGGCCGGGTTCCACACCTGCAGTTCCCCGAACGGAATCATATCCATGTCCAGCCAGCAGCCCGGGGGCAGTTTGTCCAGCAGCGGCATGAAGGTCTGCCATCGCTCGAACACCCAGCGGAAATCCTCGCGATCATCCCAAATGTCACCGCTGGTGCGGATCATGTTGGCCTTGAAGTAGGCCGGCCAGCCGTCGGGGTTGTGGCCATTCCCAGGCGACAGGCTCAGCACG
>JBIIYJ010000305.1:0-6410 GCA_044346855.1 Kiritimatiellia bacterium | reverse complement strand
GCGCCGTGCCGTGCGTGGCCTCGAAAACCGCCGCCCCCGTCACGTAGTTGATGTTGGCGCCCGGGGCGATCCCGATGCCCCCCACGCACGCCGCCAGGGCGTCGGAGATGTAATCCCCGTTCAGGTTCAGCGTCGCAATCACCGAATAGTCCGCCGGCCGCGTCAGGATCTGCTGCAGGAAGGCATCCGCGATGCAGTCCTTGACCACGATGTCCCGCCCCGTCCGCGGGCTGCGGAACCGCATCCAGGGGCCCCCGTCCAGCGGCTGCGCCCCGAATTCGTCCGCCGCGGTCGCATACCCCCAGTCCCGGAACGCCCCCTCGGTGTACTTCATGATGTTGCCCTTGTGCACGAGCGTCACCGAGGGCCGGTCGTTCGCCACCGCATACGCCAGGGCCGCCCGCACCAGGCGCCGGGTCCCCTCCTCCGACACGGGCTTGATCCCGATGCCCGAGGTCTCCGGGAACCGGATCTTCTTCACCCCCATCTCCCCGCGCAAAAAGGCAATGACCTTCTTCGCCTCCCCCGTCCCCGCCGCCCACTCGATCCCGGCGTAGATGTCCTCGGAATTCTCGCGGAAAATGACCATGTCCGTCAGCTCCGGCCGCCGCACCGGCGAGGGCACGCCCTTGAACCAGCGCACCGGCCGCAGGCACACGTAGAGGTCCAGCTCCTGCCGCAGGGCCACGTTCAGGCTGCGGATCCCGCCGCCCACCGGGGTCGTCAGCGGCCCCTTGATGGACACCAGGAAGTCCCGGCAGGCCTGCAGCGTCTCGGCCGGCAGCCAGGTGTTGGCCCCGTAGACGGCGTTCGCCTTCTCGCCCGCGTAAATCTCCATCCAGGCGATCCGGCGCTTCCCGCCGTACGCCTTGGCCACCGCCGCGTTCCACACCGCGAGCGCCGCCGCCGTGATGTCCGGCCCGATGCCGTCGCCCTCGATGAAGGGCACCACCGGGTTGTCCGGCACCTGCAGCCTGCCGTCCGCCCCCATGGCGATTCTGTCCCCCGCGGGAACCTGGATTTTTGTGCTCATGCGTGTCCTCGACTCTTAAACCTACCCCTTGAAGGTGTTCAGCAGGCCGCCCGACAGCAGCATCGTGCGCTGCCGCGCGGTCAGGTTCAGCGCCAGCGGGATGTCGGCGTCCTGCGTGTCGTTCCGCAGCGTCACCTGGGTCTTCCCCTTCTCCAGCGCCGCCCGCACCTGCTCGATCCGCAGGTGGTCGCCCACCGCGATCCGCTCGTAATCCGCCGGATCCGCGAACACCAGCGGCACGATGCCGAAATTGATCAGGTTCGCCATGTGGATCCGCTCGATCGACTTGGCGACCACCGCCTTGACGCCCAGGAACATGGGGCAGATGGCCGCGTGCTCGCGGCTCGACCCCTGCCCGTAGCTCTCCCCGGCGACGATGAAGTTATGCACCCGGCTGTCCCGATTCTGGGCCGCCCGCCGGGCGAAGCCCGGATCCACGGGCTCGAACACGTACTGGGAGTAGGCCGGGATGTTCGACCGGTACTTCAGCCGCGCGCCCGCCGGCATGATGTGGTCGGTGGTGATCTTGTCCCCCACCTTGATCGCGGCCACGCCCGCCAGCTTGACCGGCAGGGGCGCGTTGTGCGGCGGCTCCCCGATGTTGGGGCCGCGCACCACCGCCTCGCCCCGGACCGCCGGCGGCATGATGAACATGGAGTCGTCGATGCGGAAGGCGGCCGGCTCGGCCTGCGCCGGAAAGGGAACAGCCTTCTCCTGCAGCGGGTCCACCACCTTGCCCGCCAGCGCCGCCAGCGCCGCCACGGGGGGGCTGACGAGGTAGACGCGGGCGCCGGCCGTCCCCGACCGCCCCTCGAAGTTGCGGTTGCTCGTCCGCAGGCTGACCGCGTCCGTGGCGGGCGACATGGAGTTGCCGATGCAGAAGCCGCAGGCGCTCTCCAGGATCCGGGCGCCCGCGTCGATCAGCGCCGCCAGGCTGCCGTCCGCCGCGGCCATGGCCAGCACCTGCCGGGAGCCCGGCGCCACGCCGAAGCTCACGCCGGGGTCGATCTTGCGCCCCTTCAGGATGGCCGCCACGGTCTGGATGTCCCGCACCGAGGAGTTCGTGCACGACCCCACCAGCACCTGCTGCACGGCCAGGCCGGCGATGGACGTCACCGTCACCACGTTGTCGGGAGAATGCGGCGCAGCGGCCAAAGGCTCCAGCGCGGAAAGGTCGATCTCGACGGTCTTGGCGTAGACGGCGTCGGCGTCGGCCGCCAGCTCGCGCCAGTCCTTCTCGCGCCCCTGGGCCTTCATGAAGGCGAGGGTCACCGCGTCGCTCGGGAAGACGGAGGTGGTGACGCCGCACTCGGCGCCCATGTTGGTGATGGTGGCCCGCTCGGGCACGGACAGGGTCTCCACGCCGGGGCCGGCGTACTCGAAGACCGTGGCCACGTTGCCCTTGGTCGAAAATCGGGACAGGACCTTCAGGATGACGTCCTTGGCGGTGACCCACGGCCGCAGCTTCCCGACCAGCCGGATGCGCACGACCTTGGGCGCCGTGAGGTGGAAGGCCCCGCCCGCCATGGCCATGGCCACGTCGAGCCCGCCCGCCCCGATGGCGATCATGCCGATCCCGCCGCCCGTGGGCGTGTGCGAGTCGGCCCCCAGGAGGGTCTTGCCGGGCGCCCCGAACCGCTCGAGGTGCACCTGGTGGCAGATCCCGTTACCGGGCCGCGAAAAGACGATGCCGTAGCGCGCCGCCACGGACTGGAGGTAGAGGTGGTCGTCGGAGTTCTCGAACCCGACCTGGATGGTGTTGTGGTCCACGTAGCTGACCGCCAGCTCGTTGCGGATGCGGTCCAGCCCCATGGCCTCGAACTGCAGGTAGGCCATCGTGCCGGTGGCGTCCTGCGTCAGCGTCTGGTCGATGCGGATCGCGATCTCCTCGCCGGCTTTCAAGGCGCCTTCGACGAGGTGGCCGCTCAGAATCTTCTCGGTAACCGTCATGCCCATGGTCAGTTCCTTCCGCTCGGCGTCCGCCGCCGGCCGATATGTTCGCCGGGCCGGTCCCGGATCACCGTATCCCGTTTTCCCTGGCGCGCGTCGGCCTGCGGGTGGTCCAGGGTGTAGTGCAGCCCCCGGCTCTCGCGCCGCCGCCGGGCGCTGCGCACGATCAACTCGGCCACCGCGGCCAGGTTGCGCAGCTCCAGCACGTCGGCCGTCACCAGGTAGTCCAGGTAATACTGCCGGATCTCGCCGCGCAGCATCCGGATCCGCCGCAGCGCCCGCTCGAGGCGCTTGTCGGACCGCACGATGCCCACGTAATCCCACATGCAGGTGCGCACCTCGTTCCAGTTGTGCGCCACCACGATGGCCTCGTCGCTCGGCACGGCCTTGCCCAGGTGCCACGGCGGGATCGCCGCGCGGGCGCCCCCCGCGTCGGGCTTCGCCTCGAGCGCCCGCGCCAGATTCCAGGCGCAGACCAGGGCCTCCAGCAGCGAGTTGCTGGCCAGCCGGTTGGCGCCGTGCAGCCCGGTGCAGGCCACCTCGCCCACGGCGTAGAGGCCGGGCATGGCGGTGGCGCCATCCACCCGCGCCTGCACGCCGCCGCAGAAATAGTGGGCCGCCGGCACCACGGGCACCAGGTCCTTCGCCATGTCGAACCCGAACTGGAGACAGGCCTCGAAAATGTTGGGGAAGCGCTTGCGCAGGAAGGCGCGGGACTTGTGGCGGCAGTCGAGGTAGACGCAGCGGGAGCCCGTGCGCTTCATCTCGCTGTCGATGGCGCGGGCCACGATGTCGCGCGGCGCCAGCGAGCCCCGCGGGTCGTACCCCTCCATGAAGGGCCGGCCCTGCGCGTCCACCAGCCGCGCCCCTTCGCCGCGCACCGCCTCGCTGATCAAAAACGACTTGGCCTTGGGATGGTACAGGCAGGTGGGATGGAACTGGATGAATTCCATGTTGGCGATCGGCAGCCCCGCGCGCCAGGCCAGCGCCACCCCGTCGCCCGTGGCAATGTCGGGGTTGCTGGTGTAAAGGTAAACCTTGCCGCCCCCGCCCGTGGCCAGGATGGTGGAGGGCGCGCGGACCCCGAAAATCTCGCCGGTCTCCCGGTTCAGGGCGTAGACCCCCACGCAGCGCTGCTCGCCGCCCAGCCCCAGCCAGCCGGTGGTGATCAGGTCGATCGCCATGCAGTTTTCAAGGACCGTGATGGCCTTGTTGTGCAGCACCTGGTCCAGCAGCGCCGTCTCGACCTCGCGGCCCGTGATGTCGCCCGCATGCAGCACGCGCCGCTGGGAATGCCCCCCCTCACGCCCCAGGTCGGCCGCGAAATCGACGCCCAGCCGGCGCAGCTCCTCGATCCGCTCCGGACCGCCGCTGACGATGGAGCGCACCACGTCCTCCCGGCACAGCCCCGCCCCCGCCACCAGGGTGTCCTCCACGTGCTGCTCGAAGGTGTCGTCCGTGTCCATCACGCAGGCAATGCCCCCCTGCGCATAATTGGTGTTGCTCTCGGCCCGGGCTTTCTTGGTGAGAAGCAGGACCCGCCCATGCGCGCCCAAATGGATGGCCGACATCAAGCCGGCTATCCCGCTCCCGATCACCAGAAAATCCGTGTCGTATGTATTCATTGAATTGGTCAATCTATCATGCCCTCCCCCCCCTTCGCAAGCAAATCGGAATCCTCCCCTTCCAACAATCGATTGCGCGGCTGAGGCAATCCTACGCGGGGTCAAGGGTTCAGGGGTTTAGGGGGAAAGTTGGGTGAATTGGAAGAATAGGACCTATAAGTCCTATAGGACCTATTTCCCAGCCCCCGCCTTGTTTGCCCATTCGAAATACCCTGCCCCCCGCTTTTAGTGTTTCCTCCCGCCCGCGCCTGGGCCATGATGTCCCCATGATCTTGGCCCGATTAACCCTCGTCCTGGCATTTTTGACGTCCGCCGCCGCGGCCGACACCCGGCCCGAGGCGCACCTCCTGGCGGAAGTCCGCTCCATCCAGCCCGGCACCCCCTTCACCCTCGGCCTCCTGGTCGACATCCCCGAGGGCTGGCACACCTACTGGCGCAATCCCGGCGACTCCGGCATGGCCCCCGAACTGGCCTGGCGCCTCCCGGAGGGCTTCACCCTCGCCCCCCTCCAATGGCCCTTCCCCGAGACCTTCGAAGACCCTCCCGTCCAATCCTACGGCTACGAGGGCCGCATGCTGCTGCTCGCCCGCGTGACCCCGCCCGCCCGACTCCCCGCCGAAACGCCCTGCGAATTCAAGGTCGCCCTCGCCTGGATGATCTGCCGGGACTTGTGCGTGCCGAAAAAGGCCGACCTGTCCCTGACCCTCCCCGTCCTCCCCGCTACCCCCGCCTGGTCGGAATGGCGCCCCCTCTTCGAAGCCACCCGCGGCCGCCTGCCCTCCCCCGATCCGGGCTGGCGCTTCCAGGCCGACGCCGCCGGCGACACCCTCACCCTGGCCGCCACCCCCCCGCCTGAAACGCCCCCGGAGAACCGGACGTCGGCCCGCTTCTACCCCGACGACTGGAACCTGGCGGCCGCGCAGGCCGACTGGACCTCCGCCACCAACCCCGTGCTGCGCGTGAAACTCGCCCCCGGGGCCAAGCCTCCCGGGCGCCTGACGGGCACCCTGGTCCTCTCGCCGGCCAGGCCGGGCGCTGAAAAGAAGGCGATCGCCGTGGATACCCCGATCCGGATGCAAACACAAACAGGAGACACACCATGAAGACAATGCTGATGACGGTTGCGGCGGGCATGATCGCGGGCTTTGCGCTGGCCCAGGAGGCCCAAGTCGGCAAGGCCGCCCCGGATTTCACCCTGACCGACACGGCCGGCAAAACCCACAGCCTCTCGGCGTTCAAGGGCAAGGTGGTGGTTCTCGAATGGACCAACCCCGACTGCCCGTTCGTCAAGAAACACTATGACGCCGGCAACATGCAGAACCTGCAGAAGACCTGGACGGGCAAGGACGTCGTCTGGCTCGCGGTCAACTCCTCCGCCCCGGGCAAGCAGGGGAACTACCCGGCAGAAAAGTGGACAAGCCTGATGAAGGAGAAGAACGCCGCACCCACCGCCGTCCTGCTTGATGCGGATGGCAAGGCCGGCAAGCTCTACGGCGCCAAGACCACGCCCCACATGTTCGTGATCGACCAGGCCGGCCTGCTCGTTTACGACGGCGCCATCGACGACAAGCCCTCCCCCGACCCCGCCTCCCTGAAGGACGCCAAAAACTACATCTCGGCCGCCCTCGAGTCCACCCTGGCAGGCAAACCCGTCGAAACTCCCTCGACCAAGCCCTACGGCTGCTCGGTGAAATATTAGGGTTCAGGGTTCAGGGTTCAGGGGGAAAGAGAAGAGGGTTCAGGGTTCAGGACAGATCCGTCTGATCCGTCCGATCGGCCTGATCAAATTTCCCCCAAACCCT
>JBIIYJ010000423.1:0-3963 GCA_044346855.1 Kiritimatiellia bacterium | reverse complement strand
TGCCCTCTCCCTCTTCCCCCCTTCCACCCCTGAACCCTGAACCCCGAACCCTCTCTTCCCCTTCCCCTTTCCTCTTCCACCCCTGAACCCTGAACCCCGAACCCTCTCTTCCCCTTCCCCTTCCCCTTCCCCTTCCCCTGCCCCTTTCCTCTTCCCCTTGCCCCCCCTCTTCAGGCACACTGAGCCGATGAACACCTCCGGACTCGCCCTCGCCCTGGCCGCCCTTTCTTCAGGCACCCCCGACCTGCAGTCCGCGCTCGAGCAGTTGAAGAGCGAGGCCGAGGCCGCCCTCCGGGAAGGCCCCTTCAGCGTCGTGCACAAGACGCGCCTGCCGCCCGGCGGGGACAAGCACGACTATCTCAGCTTCGGCCCCTACTGGTGGCCCGACCCCGCCAAGCCGGACGGCCTCCCCTTCATCCGGCGCGACGGGGAGATCTTCCCCGACAGCCGCAACGACGCCTCCGACTCCATCCGCCTCCACAAAATGAGCGTCAACGCGGGAACCCTGGCGACAGCCTGGTATTTCACCCGCGACCCGCGCTACTCCGCCCACGCCGCCCGGCTCCTGAAAACGTGGTTCCTCGACCCCGAAACACGGATGAACCCCCACCTCCGCTACGGCCAGGCCATTCCCGGCCGCTGCGACGGCCGCGGCATCGGCATCATCGACACCTCCTGCCTGCCCGCCCTGCTGGAGGCGGAAGCCCTCCTGGCCGGCGCCCCGGACTGGTCGGCGGCCGACCACAAGGCCCTCCAAGCCTGGGTGGCGGATTACCTCCGCTGGCTGCTGAGCAGCGACCACGGCCGCGAGGAGGCCAGGCAGAAAAACAACCACGGCACCTGGTACGATGTCCAGGTCGCCGCCTTCGCGTTTTTCACGGATGACCTCGCTGCCGCCCGGAAAGTTCTTGAAACCGTCCGCGCGAACCGCATCGAGAAACAGATCCTGCCCGACGGCTCCCAGCCGCACGAGCTCTCACGCACGAAATCGTTCAGCTACAGTGTCATGAACCTGAAGGCCTTCTTCGAACTGGCCCGCCTGGCCGAGCGCGCGGGGGTGGATCTCTGGCACGACCCCGCCGGGGATCCCCGCGGCCTGCGCGCGGCGACGGCGTTCCTGGCCCCCTACGCGGACCCCGCCAGGCCGTGGCCGCGCCAGCAGCTCGGCGATTTCACGCGCATGCCCCTGCTCTCCCTCCTCCGCCAGGCCGCAGCCGCCTATGGCGACCCTGCGTTCGAGACCGCCATCGCCAAACTCCCCCCCGCCGAAGTCGCCCGCGACCGCTCGCAACTGCTCCTCATGCCATCAGCGAAGGTTCCGCATCACGGCGCGCACCATCCGCCAGATGTCCGTGCGGCGGAATGATAACTCGGCCTCCACCGGGACCCGATTCCCTTCGACCTCCAGCAGGGGATAGGCCAGGAAATTGATCGGTCCGGAGGCGGGCATCGGATCCACCACCAGGTCGCGCCCCCGGCTCAATTCCAGCCGGTTGGCCGGATGGTGCCCGAAATAATAGTCCGCCAGCCCGGCATGCTTGTCCGCCTCGCTCACGTCGACCGGATGCCACCACCCTTCCGCATACCACTCCGCCCAGGCATGGCAGCCGGCGATCACGCCCCCGTCGCGGTCGGCCGGAATGGCCACCCCCGCCTCGAACCGGGCGGGAATGCCCGCCGCCCGCGCCAGTGCGATGAAATAGGCGTGGAAATCCGCCCCATCCCCCATCCCGTCCCGGCAGGCGATAACCGCGTCGCCGTGGCAGAACCCCGCCTCATGCTCCGCGAAACGAACGCGATCGATCACGTGATCGAAAATGGCCCGCGCCTGCGCCTGATGGCTCCGCCGGCCCCGCACGACTTGCTCGGCGATCCGCTGGAACTCGGCGGCGCCAGGGGCGTTCCGCCCGGCCTCCATGTAAAACTCGGGGCCGTCTTCGGGATAGGTGTAGTCCGCCGTCTCGCTCCGCATCACCTGGACGCGCAGATCGATCGTCCCCCCGCTGTCCTCGGGGCCGAGCTCCACGAAGAGGATGCGGTTGCCGTAGTCGCGGTCCCGGATCAAGCGAGGCTTCCCGGGCGATTCGAGCGCCTTGAGCGAGACCACCTGGTTCCCGTCCGTCTCGGGAACCGGCAGCCACAGCCTTGCGGGGCCGCCCAAACCGGGCAGTGTCACCCGGCAGCCGAACTCGAACGAGTCGCGGCCGCGGATGACGCCCTGTTGCGCCTCGGACGCCCAGGCCGGCGGGATGCGCCGCCAGTAACCGTCCTTCCGCTGTTCCCAAAAATAGAACGGCTGCCCGTTGACCGCGCGGATGGCGACCCGGGTCACGGCCAGCCCGCCGGTCCCCTCGCGCAGGAAGAAGTCGGCCTCGTAGGCATTGCCCTTCGCGTCCTCGAAGGGAACGCCGCCGCAATACCGCCCCGCCCCGGTCCGAAGAAGGGGCCCCGCCGGACCCGGCGCCCGCGTCAGCCGCAACTCCCGCCCCTCGAAGCGGACCCTGAACGCGCCCCCGTCCCCGCGCATCCGTTCCTCCACGTGCCCCTCGATGCAGGCCGCGCCGGGCGCTTTCCCGGCAACCACGCCTGCGGGTTCGCGCCTGTCTTCGGTCGCGGACCGGTTGACGCAGCCCGCCAGGGCTGCCGTCAGCGCCGCCGCCTTGAGTATCCGGCATTTCATGGTTGGATCCCCTTTCTCGTTCATGACACCGTAACCCCGATTCCTCCCTTTTTCCATGGGGTTCATCGCTCCATGGCAACGTTTGTTTGGCCGGACCTTACGACTGGTCAGTCAAATCGCGGCCATAAAACAGGAATGCGCCCGATTGCCCAAGATGGCCGACCGGGTAGAGTGTTGTCACGCAAACACAACACCGTTGAAAGGAGCCCGCCATGACACGACCCCTTCGACCCTTCCTCCTTCCCCTTCTGGCGCTCGCCCTTGCGGCCGGCCCCGACGCGCACGGCATCATGGCTCCGCTTTCGACACGGAAGCTGATCGACATGTCGAATTGCATCCTCGAGGGCCGCGTCCAGGAGTTGACGTCGCGCTGGACCGAGGACGGCACGGCGGTGGTCACGGATGTCCGGCTTGAGCCCCGGCTCGTGCTGCTGGGCGGGCCGGCACCCGAAACCTTCCTGATCGAGGGGGGGCGCGTCGACGACGTGGAGCAATGGGTGTCGGACATGCCGGTCCTGCAAACGGGCGAGCGCATCCTGGTCTTCCTTCGCCCTGTCTCGGACGAGGAAAGAAAGCGGGACAATGGCAAGGACCCCAAGGCCGGCCATACGCCCGCGGGCGGGGCCCAGGGCGTCTATCACCTGCGCAAGGGCCGGGCGCTCAAGGGCGGTTTTTCCGTTATTGGAGACAACCGGGAGGTCGAGCGCAGTCTCGACCTTAAAGCGCTTCGCGAGCGCATCCGGCTCCGCCTGGAAGAAACCGGGCGGACCGGGGGGGCGCCGTGAGGAAACGCCTGTTCCTGCTGCTTCTCGCGCTGGGCCTGGCCGGCCTGCCCCGGGCCGGCCAGGCCTATAAGTTCATCCGGACGGCGAGCGGGAAGCGGATCAAATGGACGACCCGCAGCGTGGCGTTCAAGGTCAACCCGACCGGGGCGCCCGCCGGCGCAATCAAGGCCGTGCGGCAGGGCATGGCCGCCTGGTCGGCGGCCGGGTCCGGCTTCGCCTTCACGGACGGAAGCGCCACGGCGGTCTGGTATAACGGCCGGGACGGCGTCAACATCTGCTGCTTTGACAACCTGGAGGAGAACGGCATGCTGGCGCAGAACCGGCTCACCTTCAATCCCGAGACCGGGCAGTTGATGGACTCCGACATCCGATTCAACACGGCCTATTCCTGGTCCACCAACCGCCGGCCCGGCACCGTCGACGTGCAGAATATCGCCACCCACGAACTGGGCCACGCCCTGGCCCTGGCCGACCTGCCCGATTCCGCCGACTTCCGCA
>JBIIYJ010000189.1:0-10394 GCA_044346855.1 Kiritimatiellia bacterium | reverse complement strand
GGGCTGTCGGGCGAACTCATGGCGACGTCCTTGTTGATTCGAGAAGCCGGTGCAGGCGGTCGTATTCGTAGCCTTCGACGAGCGGGCGCAGCCGGGCGGCCAGGTCGGGCTGGCGGGGTTCGATGGCGTCGACCGTGCTGCGCAGCTGGTTGATGTCGCCGCGCCGCAGCCCCTGCTCGAGCCCCTGGCGCTGGTCCGCGGGAAGGCGGGCCAGGGACTGCAGGTCGAACGGGGTTCCGGCGGGATCCTGGCGGGCCTCCCCCTCCGGGGCGTACTCGTACCGCAGGGCGGCCAGGCGGCCGAGCGTGTCGAGAAGGGGCGCCCGGTTGATCGGCTTTGGAAGGTAGCCGTCCGCCCCGGCGGTCCGGGCCCGTTCCTCCTCGTCGGGGGCGCCCGAGGCGGTGATGACGAGCACCTTGAGCGCGGGACCCGCCGGAAGTTTGCGGATGTGGCGGATCGTCTCAAGGCCGTCCATTCCCGGCATGCGCTGGTCCATGAGGACGATGTCGACCGGCTCTCCTCCGCGGAGCCGGTCGAGGGCCTGGAGCCCGCCGCCGACCGTCTCGACCGGAAAGCCGGCCGCGGCCAGCATCGCGGCGAGCATGTCTCGGTTGGAGGGGTCGTCGTCCACCAGCAGGACGCGGGGGGGGCGCTGGTCCGGGGCCAGGCGGGTGATGGTCCGGAGCGGGGCATCGGGGTTGCTGGTTCGACCTGCGCGGGCCTTGAACGTGAAGCGGAACTGGCTCCCTTCGCCCGGGCGGCTGGAAACCGCGATGTCGCCGCCGAGCGCCTGGGCGTAGCGCTGGCTCAGGGGGAGGCCAAGCCCCGTCCCCTGGGCCGATTTGCGGCCACTCTCCGTCTGCTCGAAGACGTTGAAAATGCCGGTCAGCTCGTCCTCCCGCATGCCGCAGCCCGTATCGTGGACGTCCACCGTGATCGACAGGTCGCCCGGCGTTTCTCCCCCGGCGCGGGTGGCGGAGATGAGGATGCCGCCTTCTTCCGTGAATTTGAAGGCGTTGCCGGCCAGGTTCACAAGGACCTGGCGGATTTTTCCCTGGTCTGCGACGATGAGGCGGGGCAGGTCAGTCGCGTAGTGGAAGTCGAAGGTCAGCCCCAGCAGTTCCGCCTGCCTGGCGAACATGAGATGGACGTCCTCGAGCATCCGGTGAAAATCAAACTCGGCGGGATTGATGTTGAGCAGGCGCCCGTCGCTGCGCGCCAGGTCCAGCAGGTCCGTGATCAGTTTCAGGAGGTGTTCGCCGCTTCGGGAGATGGCGTTCAGACGCTGCTTGGACGGGCAGGCCCTGCATTCGTGTCCCATGATCTGGGCGTAGCCGAGGATGGCGTTCAGCGGGGTGCGGATTTCGTGCGACATGTTGGCCAGGAACAGGGTCTTGGCGCGGGCCGATTCCTGAGCGGTGTCGCGCGCCTCCGTCAGGCTCGCCTGGAGCGTACGCGTCTCGCGCTCGGCGAAAAGGCGCATCTCGAAGTGGGAGTAGAGTTCGGCCAGCACGCGCAGGAGGGCCACGTCATCCTCGCTCCAGTTTCGCCGCTCGAGGACGGCGTCGAACCCGACGAACCCCAGGCAGTCCGTCCCCTGCATCAGCGGGAGGGTGACGAGGGATTGGATTCCCTGGGGTTCGAGAGTCTGGCGGAGGGGGTCGGCTTCGGACAGCGCCGCGACGTTCGGGATGTGCACCGTTTCCCCGCGCCGGTGGGTTTGCACCCATTCGGGGAATAATTCGAGGGGCACGTCTTTCAGGTTGCCGATCTCGGGGGTGACGCCGGGGCCGCACCATTCGTGGGTGTTGGACATCAGGCCGCGGGCGAAGTCGTAGGCGAACAGGTAGGCCCGGTCCGCGCTGATGATCCGGCCCATGGTGGCCAGGGACTGGTTGATGGCCTCCTCCTGCCGGTCCAGCGGGACGTTGACGAAATGCGTGGCGAGCTGCATCAGCTCCCGCTGGATCATCGACAGCCGGGCGATTTCCCGTTCGGCCTGTTTGCGCGCCGTGATGTCGTTCATCACGGTCAGCAGGTATTGGCGGCCCTGGTTGTTGATCCGCTCGCCCGAGAAAAGCCCCTCCAGGACCACTCCGTCCTTGCGCCGGATGAAAAGCTCGGTGTCGGCCAGGCGCCCGGACTCATCGAGCCGGGCCATCGCGTCGGCATGGTGTTCGGGGTGGACGAACAGACCGAGTTCCGCGGACGTTTTCCCGAGAATCTCATGGCTGGCATACCCGAGGGTTCTGAGGAACGCGTCATTGACGTCGATGATCTGCTTCTGCGGGAGGCTGGTCACGGCCATCAGGTTGGGATTGTTGCGGAACAGCCGCTCGAAACGCTGCTGGGCTTCCTGCTCGGCGCTAAGGTCCTTGCTGACGCCGAAAAGGCAGGGCTCGCCGTTCCATTTTCCGAGCCAGACGCGGGTTTCCACCGCCAGGCAGGCGCCGGACTTGGCGAGCAGCGGAAGCGGGCAGCTCTCCCGTTCGTCGCGAAGCATCGCGGCAAAGATGGCTGCGGCCTCCTTGCGCTGAGGCGCCGCGTGCAGGTCGAGAACGGTCAACGCTTCCAACTCCGCAGCCGTGTATCCCAGTTTTTTCTTCAGCGCCTTGTTGGCGAACAGGATGCGCCCCTCGTGGGTGGTCACCAGGATCAGGTCGTCGATCGTCTCGAAGAACGTCCGGAAGTTGGCTTCGCTGTCCCGCAGCGCCTCCTCGGCCGTTTTGGTCTCGGTGATGTCACGGCTGATGCCGACGACCCCGATCAGGGACCCATCGGGGCCCCAGTAGGGTGTCTTGAGGGTCTCGATGAGTCTGCGCCGGCCGTCGGGATAGGTGATCCATTCCTCATTCCGGAGCGCTTGGCGCCGCTCGAGGGCCTGCTGGTCGCATGTCCTGAAAAAGTCGGCGGCAGCCCGGTCGAACAGCTCGTAATCCGTTTTCCCGACAATCGCTTCCTTCGGCCGGCCGACAAACGCGGTAAAGGCCGGATTGCAGCCCAGATAGACGCCGTTCATGTCTTTGAAGAAAACGATGTCGGTGATGGAATCGAGAAGCGAGTTCAGCAGGGACGGCGAAAAATCGGCAGGTTCCGGCGCAAAGGACTTCGTTTGTTTTGACTTCATGGTGGGTGGCTCGAGCTGACTTATTTTCAGCTTTGATCGTAGCGCAACCCCGCCAGCCGTCAACGGCTTAGACTACCTGTATTCCAGTACAATTTACAGGACCAGGCTGAGCGAGCAATACCCCTGGCGGCCGGCCTCGGGCTGGCCGGGGAGCGTTTCGAAGTCGCGGTCCCAGAGGTTGGCAACGCCGGCCGACAGGACCAGGCCGGGGCGGGGCAGCCGGACCTGTACCTCAAAGTTGGATTCCAGCCGGGTGTCCGACCCGCTCCGGGAGGGATTGCCTGCGTAAAACGCCGCGGTCTGCCAAAGACCCACGCGCCAGTTGCGGGCCGGGTCGACCCGGACGCCCGCGCGGAATTCATGCCGGGCGTAATCGAGCGCGTAGCGGCTGGAGTAGACGGAGTCGTCCGCCTCCTTGTCCAGGCCCAGGTATTCGCCATTCAGGCTCCAGCGGTCCCCGATGGCGCGGCTCCCGTGCAGCAGCGCGCCGCGGGTGGTGACCGAGTCCAGGTTCACCGCCGTCCAGCGGCCCGCCGCCTCCAGGCGGATCCAGTCCACGACGTCCTTCGCGTGATCCTCGAACACCAGGACGCCCGCGCGGGTCTGGCCGTCCACAAGCCGCCAGCCGGTTTCGAGGCGGACGGATTCCTGGCGCTCCAGGTCCTGGTTTCCGAGGCTGCCCGGGGACTCGTAGTTCAGCTCCGTGTAGGACGGCTGGCGCACGGCGGTGGTGACGGCGGCGAAGAGGTTCTGGTGGGGCGAGGGCTGCCAGGAGGCTCCGGCGCCCGGCAGCCAGGCGGGCTTGTCCGTGTCGAACCACTCCCCCGCGCCGCCGGCGGACAGCGTGAGGTCGCCCAGCGTCCAGCCCGGCAGGGCTCCCAGCGCGAAGCGCTGCCGGCTGTGGCGGCCCAGGCCGGCGCCCGGAAGGCGGCCGCGGTAGTCGCTGTCGATGCGCTCGAACAGGTAATCCCCGCGCAGCGCGGCGGAGCCGCTTTCGCCGAACCGGCGCAGGCTGTCCCCGTGCAGGCCGAACGATTCCGTTTCGTGATGATTCTCGTAAAGGTCCTTGTCATGCCGGTCCAGCCAGTACCGGTCCTCCGACTGCCGCCAGGCGGCTGTCAGGCGGGACGGGGTCGACTCGGAAAGGTCCTTGACGCTCCCGAGCAGGAGGTGGGATTCGACTTCCTCCTCCGAGGCGAAGGTCGCGGGGGCCCCGTAAAAGCCGCGCGCGCCGAAGCGGCGGGACGAGCCGGAGGCCAGGATGGAGGACCGGAGCGTTTCCGCTTCGTCGGTCTGCTGCAGCAGGCCGCCCCCCGTCCAGCGGGTCAGGTCGTTGTCATCCTGCCCGTCGGTGCGGTCGATCCGGTCGTGCTGCAGGAACGCGGAGCCGCCGCGGACACCGCCGCCGGGCGCGGCCCCGGCCCAGCCGGCGGAGGCGGCTGGCGCGAAAAAACCGTCGGAGCCGGCCGCCAGGTCGAACTTGAGGTGGTTGTCGGGTTCGGCCAGGTCCATATCCACGGTGCCGGAGGCGTGGCCGGACATGGCGCTGAACTGCTCGAGGCCGGTCAGGAGCCGGACCCGGTCGGCCAGCAGCGGGGAGAGTGGGAGGTCGGCGTGGAAATGCTCCGTCTGGGGGTCGAAGAGCGGAAGCCCCTCCAGGGCGAAGCCGCTCGAACTGAATGCGCCGCCCCGGATGCGCAGGTCGGCCTGGGGCGAGCCCAGTCCCTGGCGCTGGAGCCGGACGCCGGGAATGGAGGCGGCCTCTTCCGCCACGGACAATTCGCCGTAGGGGGAGAGGTAGGGCTGGCTGTCGAGCCGGGAGGCGGTCACGTCGATGATGGGCCAGGCGTCGGGGGCGGCCGTGACGGCGGCTGCGAACGCGAGGAGGAGAAAGGGAGAGAGCAGGAACTTCAAGGGGACTCCTTGAGGCCGGAGATGGAGCGGACGGAAACATCGCCCGAATAAACCGTGAGGGGGCCGCCAAGGCCGTCCAGGAGCAGCGCGCCGTCCGGGGCGATGCCCCGGGCGGTTCCGTGCAGGAGGCCGGTTCCCTGGGAGAGGGTGACGCGGCGGCCGCGGAGCAGGTCGGCCTTGTCCAGCTCTTTCCGAAACGGGGCCAGGCCGTCCGCGATCCAGGCGTCGTAGAGGGGTTCGAGGTTGTTGAGGATGGCCGCCAGCACAAGCGCGCGGGACATCGTCTTTCCGGATTCGATGCGAAGGGAGGTGGCGCCGGCCGCGAACTCGGCCGGGAAATCCCGGGCGTCGATGTTGACGTTCAGGCCGATTCCGGCCACCACGTGGCGGACCTGCTCGGGTTCCGCCCGCATGTCGCACAGGATGCCGCAGAGCTTGCGGCTGCCGATCCAGACGTCGTTGGGCCACTTCAGCCGGGGCTCGAGCCCGGGCGCCAGTTCGAGAATCGCGCGCCGGACGGCGAGACCGAGCACGAGGGAGAGGGACGCCACGCGGTCGAGCGGCACGGCGGGGCGGAGCAGGACCGACGCGTAGAGGTTGAGTCCCGGGGGGGAATGCCAGGCGCGGTCCAGCCGGCCGCGGCCGGCGTTCTGGGCGTCGGCGGTCACGGCGGCGCCTTCGGGGGCGCCGGCGTCCGCCCTCTCGCCCAGCCAGCGGTTGGTCGAGTCCACGGCGGCGAGCCAGGTCAGGCCGCGCCCGAGCCGGGTGGTGGTGAGGCGGGGCTGAACTTCCTCGGGAATGGGGGTGTCCGGCGCGGCGAACAGCCGGTAGCCGCGGCGGGGGCGGGCTTCGATCGTGTAGCCGAGCTGGCGCAGGTGCTCGATATGCTTCCAGATGGCAGTGCGGGAGCAGTCCAGCTCGCCGCAGAGGGCCTGGCCGGACACCCAGTCGCCGGGCACGGCGCGCAACCGTTCGAGCAGGCCGAGATGGGTTTGGATTCCGCTGTTCATGCCCATACGATAGAACGCGGCGCTGATATTGTAAACTTAATTTAGACTAGTGGTTGACAATAAAAGGGTATGGCAATTCTAACGTTAGACTTTAAATTTGTCACATGCACGGCTCTTCGAAGCTCCGATAAATCTTCCAGAGGGGATGGGGGATTGTGTAGAGTGAGACGCTAGAAAAGGGAGGCACTATGGCGGCTTCACGGGATGTGACGGTGTTGCGCGATCTGGTCCGGCAGTATGCGGACATCTGCCGGGAGCCGGCGCAGGATGAGAGGCGGGCGCTCTGGCGGAAGCACAACAGCCTCAAGCCGACCCGGCCGCTCATCTACGTCCGCGCCTTTGCCTGGTCGGAAATGCCGCAAGCCAAGTGCGTCTGCGAAGACCCTTTTTTCAAATCCTACGAGGCCCATCTGCGCCACCAGCTCTTCTGGCATTCGCTGCGGGACGACTCCATCTTCGAGCCCTGGCTGACCGTTTCGGCCGCCCGCACCTGCTACGGGTGGGGGTTGAAGGCCGAGCGCCACTTCTCGGGCGAGTCGCGGGGATCGTACAAGGTCGACTATCCCATCAAGCAGCTTGAGGACGCCGCGGCCATGCGCGTGCCCTGGCACGGGATTGACGAAGCCAAGACGGCGGAGAGCGCCGGCAGGCTGCGGGATGCGGTGGGGGACCTGATCACGGTGAACGTGGACCGGGGCCCCGTCTACACCATGTGGAATGGCGATCTTTCGACCGACCTGGGCCATCTGCGCGGCATCGAGCACGTCATGCTGGACATGCTGGACAATCCCGAGTGGCTGCACCGGCTCCTGGGCTTCATGTCCCGCGGCGTGCTCAAGGCCCAGTCCGAGGCCGAGGCGGCCGGCGACCTTGGCCTGTGCAACCACCAGAACCAGGCCATGCCCTACGCCGAGGAGCTTCCCGATCCCGCCGCCAACCGCACCGGCGCCCGCCGCAAGCAGCTCTGGGGCTACATGGCGGCCCAGGAGTTCACGGCCGTTTCGCCCGCCATGCACGAGGAGTTCCTACTCGACTACCAGCTTCCGATCCTCCGCGAGTTCGGCCTGGTGGCTTACGGCTGCTGCGAGGACCTCACGACCAAGATCGACATGCTGCGCAAGATCCCCAATCTGCGCCGCATCGCCGTGTCGCCCTTCGCCGACTGCCCCCGCTGCGCCGCGCAGATCGGGAAGGATTACGTGATCAGCTACCGGCCCAGTCCCACGGATATGGTCGGGTACGGGTATGACGAGGCCCGGATCCGCAAGATCCTCGAGCGCGACCTTTCCGCTTGCCGGGGATGCCATGTGGACCTTACACTGAAAGACGTGGAGACGGTCGAAGGCGATCCGGAGCGTGTCCGTCGCTGGGTCGGGTTGGCCCGCTCGATCGCGGAAGCAGTCCTGTAACGGAAGGAATCCCGATGGAATCGAACAACGCTTGGCTGAAGAAGGCGCTGGTTGCCGCGATTGTGATCTATGTGATCTTCAACTCCCTGATGCAGGCCGACCTGTATTGGAAGGTCGGCAAGCTCGAGCACGACTCGATGCATCTGCAGACGGGCATCCAGGCCCACGACTGAATCTGATGGAGAACGCTGGACAGAGTAGGCCCTGTGGTTTGATAAAATTAAACGGAGGAGCCGCCGTGCGCCGCTTGGAACGCCTGCTGCCCGTCGTCGCCGCCCTTTGGCTGGCCGCCGTCCGCCTCAACGCGGCCGGACCGCTGCCGCTGGAGGAGGCGGTGAAGGAGGCGTTACTCCGGAATCCCGAGCTTCGGGCGCTGCACGCCCGGGCCTCGGCGCAATCCGAGGTGTCGGCGCGCGAGAGGGCCCTGCCGGATCCGTCGCTGACCTATGGCGCCATGAGCCCGTCGGAAAGCGTGCGGGTGGTGGACAGCGACGAGATGCGGGTGACGCTGGCGCAGGAGATTCCCGGCTTCGGCAAGCGGGCCATCCGCGGGCGCCTGGCCGATACGGAAGCCGCCCTTCTCTGGGTTGACCTTCGCATCCTGGAGAACGACATCCGGTTCCGCGTGCGCGAAGCGGGGTATGAGCTGGCCGCCGTCCAGGAGAGCCTGGCGCTGCTGCGCCGCGAGCAGGCCCTGCTCGCCGGCATCGAGGAGGCGGCCCGGGCCCGGCTGTCGTCCGGCGGGACCGACTCGATGGACGTCCTGAGCGCCCAGAGCGAGGTCATGAGCTTGCGTCAGCGGCTGATCGACCTGGAGCGGCGGGAGAAGGGGCTGCAGGCCCGGTTGGGGCAGCTCCTGAACCGCGACTCCCGGGAGCCGATCGAGGGTATTGCGGCCGGGGAGCCGGAGCCCGTCGCGCTGGACATTCCGCTGCTGATCCGGCAGGCCCTCGACACCAAGCCGGAAATCGAAGCCGCGCGCCGGCGGGTGGAGCAGTCTGAATTTTCCGCCCGGCTGGCCGGCAAGAGGGCCTGGCCCGATTTCATGATCAGCGCCGAACGGCGGTTCTCGTCCGAGGAGGACGACCGGATCATGTTCATGTTCGGCCTCACGCTTCCAATCTGGCGCGACGCCATCCGGGCTGGCAACCGGGAGGCGGCCGGCAACGTGGAGGCGGGCGCGGCCTCGCTGGAAGCCGTCGAGCGCGATGTCCGCTTCGAGATCGAGGACGCCGCCTACGCGCTTGAAAACGCCCGCCGTTCCCTGGCCCTTTCCCGGGAGGCGCTCATCCCGCAGGCGCAGCAGCGCTTCGCCGCGGCCGAAGCCGCCTATCGCGCCGGCACGCTGCCGTTCGCGGCCCTTCTGGAAAGCGAGCGGTTCTGGCTGGAAGCCCGGATCATGGCCGCGATGACCAGGGCCGAGGAGGGGCGGCAGGCAGCCCGGCTCGAACGCGCGCTGGGTCGGCCCCTCAAGGCCCGGGCGCAGCCATGAACACTCTTTTTCGAGCGGGCGGCGAGTAGCGTGTCATCCTTCCTGGCCCTGCTGCCCTGTCCTCGCCTCCCCCCGCCTTCGCCGCCCCGGCTGATCAGAAATATGGCCGTGTTCTTTGCGGGTTTTCCCGATGGGAGCGCGCTCCCCGATCGTCCTAAGGTATGGCAGGACGAAAGGAGAGAACATGCATGTCGTTCTCGGAGCCACCGGGCATATCGGCAGCCGGCTCGCGCGACTCCTGCTGGAGCGGGGGGAGGCGGTGCGGATCGTGGGGCGCAAGCCCGACAGGATGGCGTTCCTTCAGAGCATGGGCGCCGTCCCTCTGATGGGGTCCCTCGAAGACGCCGATTTCCTGGTGCGCGCCTGCACCGGCGCCCGGACCCTCTTTTCCATGATTCCGCCCCAGCCGTACGCCCGCGATTTGCGCTCCTTCCAGGCGCGGGTCGGGGCGGCCATCGCGGCGGCGGTGGCGGCCACGGGCATCACGCACGTGGTGAACCTCAGCAGCCTGGGGGCGCATCTGCCGGAGGGCACAGGCCCCATCGCCGGGCTGCATGAGCACGAGGAGCGGTTGAACGCCCTGCCCGGGCTGAACGTCCTGCACCTGCGGGCCGGGTATTTCATGGAGAACCTGCTTCTCAACATCGACCTGATCAAGGCCAACGGCATCAACGGATCCCCGATACGGGGTGATCTGCGGATCCCGGTGATCGCCACCCGGGATATCGCCGACGTGGCGGCGCGCAGCCTCGCGACCCTTGATTTCCGGGATATCGCGATCTGGGAACTGCTGGGGCAGCGGGACCTGACCATGCGGGAGATGACCCGGCTGCTCGGCCGGGCCGTGGGGTTGCCCGCCCTGCGCTACGTGGAGTTTTCCGCCGATGAGACCGAGCGCGCCATGGTCAACACGGGCGTTTCCCGCGACGTGGCGCGGCTGACCTGCCAGATGTACCAGGCGTTTAACGACGGGCGCATCACGTCAGGGCTGGTGCGCACCTCTCGGAACACGACCGCCACCCGCTTCGAGGAGTTCGCGGACGTGTTTGCCGCCTCCTATGACGGCGCAAAAAAGGGACAGATAGAGCAACTTGCCCTGAGCAGATAGAGGAGCCGTTATGTCAAGATCCTGGAAAACGATGCGCATCCTGAGGGAGACACCCGAATTCGAACGGCAGCACCGCTGCGGGTTGAGGGGGGTCCAGGCGCCGTCCTGGCAGCGGCCGGATGTCAGTCAGGACGAATGGCTGCTGTCGCGCGAGCGGCTCAAGGAGCGGGCCTATCGCCCGATGCGCGCGCGGGTCGGCGCCGGCTGAGCCAGCGTGGCTAATCAAATGGAGGCTCGCTTATCAGGAAAACCCTGATACGGCTTCTCCCCGCGGACGGGGTATTCTGTTTCCTGAGGGTAATCCTGCCTCATGAACGGGGGGGATGCCGGCGCG
>JBIIYJ010000188.1:0-10432 GCA_044346855.1 Kiritimatiellia bacterium | reverse complement strand
GAAAGGTAGCCCTCGCGCAGGATGCTGGAGGCGAACTGGCTGGCAATGAGCTTGTTCTGCCACACCACGGCCGGAGGCGTCTGCGCGAGATCCAGCACGGCGCTGCCGGAGCCGTAGCCGGACGAAATGAAGACCTTGCTGCCGAGGGGAACGGGATCGGGGGCATTCACGTTGTAGCTGGTCTTCCAGGGGTGCGACCAGAGGACCTTGCCGCTGTCCGCGGTGACGCTGAAGAGGGCTTCGGCGCCGAAGATCAGCAGGCCCGGCTTGCCGTCGAGCGTGCAGGCCACCGGCGAGGCATAGCCGCCGACGCCGGTGCCGGTGGACCATGCCACGGCGCCGGTATCCTTCTTAAGAGCCAGGCCGCTGCTGCCGGCGTTGAGGATCAGCAGGTCGCCGACAACCAGCGGCGAACCGGCCAGCCCCCAGTTCAGGTTGGCAATGCCCGCATCGGCGACAAGGTTCTTGCGCCAGACCACCTTCCCGTCGGCGGCATCCAGGCACACGACCGCCCCCTCGCGGCTCATCGCAAAGAGCTTGCCGCCCTCGACGGCCGGCGTGGCCCGCGGCCCCTTGTATGCATCGCCGCCCCCCTCGGCCGGGTGCCCCTGGTTCCACAGGAGCGCCCCCGACGCCGCGTCGAAGCAGTACACGCGGTCCTGCCCGTTGCTGTTGCCGGTGGCGTAGACCTTGCCGCCCGCGATGACCGGCGAGGCATAGCCCTCCCCGATGGAGGCGCGCCAGGCCACCTTCGCCCCGCCCTCCAACGCCTTCGGGTTCCAGCCGCCCTCATCCGACATGCCGTTGCGGTTGGGTCCCCGCCACTGCGGCCAGTCGCCCGCCAGGGCGGACGCCGCCAAGAGCGACGCCGTTACCGAACCCGCGATGACCTGTGTGTAGCCCCGATGTGTCTGCATATCGTGAACCTCGCTCCCGGCGCCCCTGCGCGGCCGCCACTGTATAGGGAGGCGCGACCCGACTTCAAGACTCACCGGCCTTGAAATCGGGGGGCCATCCGGATAGCCTGCGGCCAGACATGGGGAGGAATGAATGAACACGGACCAAGTTCTGGCCGTCCTGGAGCAGTCCGGGGCGCTGCTCACCGGCCACTTTGAACTCCGATCAGGGCTGCACAGCAACCGCTTCTTCCAGTGCGCCAACGTGCTGCGGTATCCGCGGCGGGCCGCGCTGCTCTGCGACGAGCTGGTCCGCAAGTACCGCGCGGGCGCAGGGGCGGGCGCCGCGGTCGACAGCGTGATTGCGCCGGCCATGGGGGGCCTCGCCGTCGGCCACGAGGTCGCCCGGGCGCTGGATGTGAAGTCGATCTTCGCCGAGAAGCAGGACGGGCGGCTGGTCCTGCGGCGCTTCACGATTGAGCCGGGCGAACGCTTTATCGTGGCGGAGGATGTCATCACCCGGGGCGGCCGCGTGCAGGAGACCCTCGACATCGTGCGCGGCTGCGGCGGCGTGGTGGTGGCGATCCTCTGCCTCGTCGATCGCAGCGCGGGCCAGGCGCGGTTTGATGCGCCGATGGTCAGCCTGATGGAGTTGGCGCCGGTGACCTACGATCCAAAGAAGTGCCCGCTGTGCGACCAGGGGCTGCCGCTGGTACACCCGGGGTCATGATGTGATCAACCAACGGCAGGCGCGGGATGAAGACGGCGTGCGCGGCATGGGCGCGATGCTCATCGCCGGGATTGCGCTGACCGGTGCGCTGTTCGTTGCCAACCTCCTGCTGGGCGACGTCAACCAGGACGAGGGGTGGTACCTCTACGCCGCGCGGCTGGTGTCGCAGGGCCGCCTGCCTTACGTCGACTTCGCCAGCACCCAGGGGCCCGTCATGCCCTTCGTCTACGCGGCCGCCATGCCGCTGGTCGACCGCTGGGGGGTGGCGGGCGGGCGGGTGTTCACCGCGCTTCTCGGCCTGCTGGCCACCGCCGGGTCCGTCGTGCTGTCCGCGCGCCTGACGCCGCGGCCCTGGCGCACTGCGGCGGCGGCCCTGGCCCTGGCGTTCGCCGGCGTGAACGTGTACCAGACGTACTTCCTCGCTGTCGTGAAGACCTACGCGCTGACGGCCGCCCTGCTGACCGGCGGCTACCTGCTGCTCAGCTCCGCGCGCGGGCGGGGCGGGGCGGCGCGGGCCTTCGCGGCCGGCGCGCTCATGGCGCTGGCCGCGGGGACGCGGCTGTCGGCGGCGTTTGCTCTGCCGGCTCCGTTCCTCTGGCTGGCGTGGCAGGCGCGCCGCAGGGACGCCGGCGCCGGCGGAGGCGTCGACCTGCGCTGGCTGGCCTTCGGCGGCGGGGCGGCGTTGACCGCCGCGGCCGTGTTCGGTCCGTTTGCCTTCACGGCGCCGCGGGCGCTGTGGTTTGCGCTGGTGGAGTACCACACCGGCCGCGAGGTCGGGGGCGTTGCCGCGCGCCTGGCGTACAAGGCGGGCTTTGTGTCGCGCTGCGTGGCGGCGTATGGGGCGGCGGCCGCGGCGGCCGCGGCGGCCGCGCTGTATGCCTGGCTGCAGCCGGGCGGTCGGAAGAACGGAGGGCCGGCGACCGGCGCGGAGCCGGGGTTTGAAGGCGCGGTGTGGGGCAGCGTCGGGCTGGTGACGGTCATCCATGCGCTGGCGCCGTTTCCCTATGACGACTATCAGGTGTTTGTCTATCCGCTGCTGGCCGCGGCGCTGGCGGCGCGGGTGGTGCGACTGGCGGCAGCCGGGGGCGGGCGGCGCGTGCAGTGGGCCGTGGGGGCCGCGGGGGCGGCGTGCGTGCTGGCGGCCGGGGCGTCGCCGATGGCCTGGCAGTGGGCCATTGGGGAGCGGGACCGGATCTGGTGGCCGCTGCGGGAGCAGTCGCCGCTGGCGCGGCTGCAGGAAGCCGGGCGGTGGGTGCGGGAGGCGGCGGACGAGCGGGGGGGCGGCGGGCTGTTGACGCAGGACACGTACTTGGCGGTCGAGGCTGGCCTCGCGGTGCCCGAAGGCATGGAGCTGGGGCCCTTCTGCTACTTCCCAGACTGGACGGACGAGAAGGCGCGCGCCTGCCACGTGCTGAACCGCAAACTGATGGCGCTGGCGCTGGCGCAGTCAGACGCGCCGGTGGCCGCGTTCAGCGGCTATGGCCTGGCGATCCGCTGCCCGGAGGTGACCGCCCTGCCGCCGGAGGAGCAGGCCGCACTGTGGGCCGCCGTACGGCAGCGTTACACCGAGGCGCGGGAGGTCGACCACTTCGGCCAGGCGTCGACAAAGCTGGTGATCCTGACCCCTAAGTGAGGGTTTGATTCGGACTGGCCCTGTGCACCATCGTTTGCTAGGGTCTCCCACCATGAGAACCTGTGACCTTCTCTTTGGGCGGGCATCCTTTGCGGCCGGAGTGGCTTTGACGCTGGCGGCCACCGTGGCGCAGGGCCAGATGGTTCGCGTTCAGGCGCAGCGGGAGGTGGAGCCACCGGACTACTCCACGTTCCGCCTCGGGCCTTTGTACTCCTCCATGTCCTGGGAAGAGACCGTGGGGTATCGCTACACGACCAGTTCGGGGTCGGGCACCGACTACCTCGTGAGCAATGACCGCGGCGAGATCAAGGAGGACGGCAGCGATTTTCCGATCATCTCCAGCCTGACCTTCCGGAACTACCTCATGCTGAGCCGCTACGCCGACGTCGATGCGTCGTTCACGGTCAGCTACCTCTACTTCCCCATGAATACCTCGGACGACGAATTCCGCTTCGACATGGCGGGGGAAGGCGTCTACGGCACAGTGTCCAGCGAGTTCCGCATTTCGCCGTATCTGTACGCTTCCGTCTACGACTCACTCATCTACCGCACGGACTACGTGGACACGCGCGGCAAGTCGGACAACTACGGCGGCAATGACTACGAGTACCTGAACAACACCGTCGGGGGCCGGCTCAACTGGCTGATGACGCCGGACGACACGTTAACGCTCTCGCTGAGCCGTGCGGACTGGTGGTCGATGGATAACTCGTACGACGATCAGGAGCGTACCGAGTACAGCGAGGGCCTGACCTACACCCACGCGCTGGAGGAAGGGATCAACGTCGGAGCCGAGTCCATCTTTACCCAGTATCTCTACAAGGACGACACACGGCCCGACACGGCTCAGGAAGACTACCGGCTGTTCTCCCGCATCGAACCCGGGGCGGGACCCGCCTGGATGGAGCGCTCGTCCCTGTCTGCCTATGTGGGTTACTCCCGGGGCTACGATACGTCACGCCCCGACGTTGCGTCCGGCGCGAGCACAACCAATGTGGTATATGAGAGTTCGGTGGATGAATCGACCATGACCGGCGGCGTCACCCTGGAAACCCATCTTCGCCAGGATCTCACGCATCGCCTGAGCTACGACCACGGCCTGCGGGACGGGTTCAACAGTGCGTTCGAGCAGACGGACACCGTGGCCTACGCCCTGACGTGGAAGGGCGAGCTCACAACGGTCCAGTTCCGATCGACGTATGAGCGTGTGAACCCAAGCTCCGACGCCGAGACCGATTACAGCGACTGGGCCAACGGGGTCACGTGGATGCGCGAGCTCACAAAGCGCATGACCCTCACGCTCGGATCGACGTATTGGATACGCACCAACGACGTCACCGGCAATGAAGTTGGCCTTCCGGCCGAGGACACCAACGATTATGACACCTGGGTGTCGCGCATCTCCACCGCTTACGAGTTAACCGAACGCACCACGTTCACCACGGCGTACTCGTACGCCGAGCGCTTCAGCGATGCCGAGGATCTGGCCTACTCGCGACACACCGTTGAGGCGTATCTGACCTACCGGCGTCAGTTCTGAAACGAGGCCTGCGGTTGAGACGATGAACCAGTCGCGGAAGATCGTTCTGGCGGCGGCCCTGTTGCTCTACGCAGCATGGCTGGTGCGGCATCTCGGGCTCATCGTGGCCGACGACACCGGCCTGATCCTGTGCTGCCTCGCGAACCTTTTCGCCGTCATCATCCTTCTGCGCCGGAAAGATCCCGATGCCCAGGTCCATGAAATGCAGGGACGGCGGGCCGCAAGCCTAGGCGTCGCCGGAGCGGTCGCCGCGCTCATCGGCCTGATTGCACCGGTGAGGCAGCTCGAGTGGCTGGGGCTGCTGGCCATGTTGTACGCGTGTCTGCGGTGGGCGTTGCCCTCCCGGCACGAGCGGGACCTCCGCTGGGCGCTCCTGCTGCTGTACTGGGCCAACCCGCTGCCGACGGCTGTCATCGGGCGGGTGCAGCTCCTGCTTCAGTGGCTGTCCGTGGCGGGCTCGGAATGGTTTCTCCACGCCATGAACGTGCGGATGTGGGCAGATGGCTTCGTCCTCCGCGCCGGCTACGGGACGTTCGCCGTTCCCGACGCCTGCAGCGGCCTCCGCGCGGCCTCCACCGTCTTTGTCTCCGTTCTGGGCGTCAGCGTGCTGTTGCGATTCCGGTGGTGGGAAGCCCTGTCCTTCCTCCTGCTGGGACTTGCCCAAGTGGTCGCCCTGAACATCGTTCGCATCAGCTTCATGGTCAAGTGGGCGCCGCGCATGCCGCCCGAGTGGTCGCAGAATTTTCTCCACGACACGCTGGGCATCTTCCTCCTGATCGCGGTGTTCCTCATCCAGGCCGAGGCCTCCTGGTGGAAGGCCTGGCGAACCCGCCGGCGGGTTCGCCGCGAGGGGATCCTCCGGGGCGATTTTGACGGCCCCGAGCGGGCGACCATTCTGCCGGCGGCGTGGCGGCACCTGGTGAAGTGGTGGCTGCCGGCGGCGGCGGTGGTACTGGTCGTGCTGGGCGTGGCCTTCGCCGTGTACAAGCACCGGCCGGCACACCGGGCGGCCATGATCTCGGATATCGTTGACGTGCTGGCCGAATCCGACCCGGAGGTCGCCGGGCGCGCCGTCGATGCGGCGCTGAAGCTGACCCCGGACGATGCGGGGCTGACGGAAAAGAAGGGGATCCTCCTTGCCCGCCGCGGCAAGTATGCGGAGTCGCTGGACGTCCTCGGGCGGCTGGAATCGCCCTCCCTGACCGCCAGCATCATGAAGAGCTGGGCGCTGATGGCGATGAAGCGGCCGGACGAGGCCGCGGCGGTCGTTGCGGCCTTGCCCCCCTCCGCCCAGGAGCTTCCGGGTGTGGCGATGGTCAAGGCCGAGTTCGCGGCGACCCGGGGTGACCCTGTGGCCACCGCGGCCGAGCTGCGAAAAGTCGGCCGGCTTCTTCCGCTGCAGCCGCGGGTTCGCGCGCTGTTCCCCTACCTGGCCGCCCACGAGCAGTGGGACACCATTGTGGCAACTGACGCTCACGGGCCTTATCCCGACGCCACCACGGCGCTGATCGGCCTGCATGCCTGTATTCGCGTCAACGACATGGCTGCCGCGGGCGGTGTGATGCGCAGGGCCGTCGAACGGTGGCCCGAGGATGTGCGATTCCTCGGACACTACTTCCTCCTGGCGCTGGACCGGCCCGGGGGCGAATGGGAGGGCCCTCTGGAGCGGAATCTTGTCCTTAACTTGCGCCTGCTCCAGGTGGACGCCCTGGCGACGCACCTCGCCGACGCCTTCAAGCTGGGACGCCCCGACCTGGCCTGGATGGTCTTCCGGCGGCTCCAGGAAATCGACCCGCGGGACCCGTCTCTGGACCTGGCGCTGGCCGAGTTCGGGCCGGCCTGGCTGGCCTTTCGGAAGCACGACATCGCCCTGCAGGACCGCGACCCGACCGCGCGGATCGATCTGCTGCCCATGTATCGCTGGAGCCACGGGATCAAGGCGTTCCAGGGGTTCTGGCGCCATGTGCCCGCCGTGGAGGAGATCGCGAAGGGCGATGTCCGAACGCTGCGGCGGAAGCATACGGATGCCGGCCTGACCGAACTGCTCCGACGCGAATCCGCGGGAGAGCTGACCGAGCGCCTGGAGTTCATGCTCCCCGGCGTTCTGGCGTCGGCCGGGCGCTACCCGGAGGCCCATGAGCGTCTCGATGCGCTGGCAAAGAGATACCCCGATCGCCGGGCGCAGATCGTCCTGCAAGGCGCGTTTCTGCGCCACGCTCAGGGCAAATGGCAGGAGGCCTATGAGCAACTCTTGACGTATGAGTCCCTGGTGCCGCTGGGTGATCTGCGGGTGGCCATGCTGAAGGTCAATACGCTCATGAACCTCGGGCTTGGCGTCTATGCGCTGGATGAAATCGCCGCCCTGCGCAGCCGCTTTCCTGAGTCGTTGAATCTTGACCGCGCCGAGTCGGCGATCTGGGATGTGTTCGGCTTCAAGGAAGACGCCCTGTTCATCCTCAACCGGGCGGGCCTGGATCTGCGGTCCGTTGCGGCCGTCCAACTGCTTTACGACACGGGCCGCATCCGTCTGGCCGAGCAGATGACCTCCGTTCACGGCGTCCGGATCGAGAGCGTCCGCCCGACAACCGTCCAGCCGTACGTTCTCCCCGCGGCCGAGCTCTCCATTGCCCGCAGATGGGAGAAGCCGCTTTCCGATCAGGCACTGGACCTGGAAGCGGCGCAGCACGAGGAAAAGGCCAAAGGGGCGTTCAGCCCGTTTGTACGCGACCTTGAGCAGCTCGAGGCGCAATGGCGCCGCGCCCGCGGAGCGAACGAGACGTCAAATCCTGACCGGTGGGTGGCGGTCGGCCGCACCCCCCAGGAGCGCGCCGCGGCCCTGAAGCAGCTGGTCATGCTGCTGGCAAGGCAGGAGCGATCTGAGGAGGCGCTGCGCGTCTGCCGGCGGGCGATCGAGCTCACCCCGCACTCCGTCATACTCAGACGGATGCTTCTGGCGCTGACCCAGGGCGCCCCAGCCGATGTTGCCGAGGCCAGAGCCCGCTTTCCTCTGGACCCCGAGATCTGGCTGGCCGACCTGGTGGTGAGAACTCGCGATAACCCGACAAATGACTGGGTGAAAGCTGTTGTCTCCGAGGCCGATACCATCGGCAGGTTCTCTCCCGGGACACTGGTGCGCGCGGGGGATTTTCTCCTCCGCAAGGGCCAGCCCAAGCCGGCATCCGTTCTGGCCCGGGCCGCCATTCGGCGCGGGCAGGGCCTGCTGGCCGCTGACGTGCTGGGGCTTTCGTGCGCGCTTATCCAGCGCGACCTGCCGTGGGCGGTTGAATGCGCGCTGGGCGGAATCGAACATGCGGTCGACGAGGTTCCGTTCTACAAGGCACTGGTGCTCATCAAATCGGATGAAGAGGCGCCTGACGCGGACATGGTGCGCGCGCTCGAATACCTGCGGGAACACGCTCCGAAGGAGGGTCGTTGGAGCGAGCGTTTGGCCCAGACCTACTTCGAACGCGGCGATGCTCGCCGCGCAATGGCCATCTTCTCTGAAGTTCTGTCCGATGATTTCAAGGGGGCACGGGTGCAATCGCTTCTCATGGCATCGGAAGCGGCTCGATTGCAGGGCGATACATCGAACGCGATCAGCATTCTTGACTCCGCTCATGCCCTCTATCCCGACCGGGTCAGCATCCTCAACAACTTGGTCTACAGCCTGGCCCAGAATCCTGCCACGGTCCCAAGGGCGACCAAACTCCTTCCCCGGCTTCTGGAATTGTCCGGTGAGTCGTTTGCCGTACTGGATACTGCGGCGACGGTTCACCTAAAGGCCGGGGATATCAAGACGGCGGACCAGTACATGCAGAAGGCGCTTAAGTCGCTCAACAGCAAGGACTATGGTGCTGCTGAAACCCGGCTCAGCGCGGCGGAGATCGACTATCGGATGGGACGCTTTGACGACGCCCGTAGTCAGTTGAAGATCATCCAGTCTGCGCCGGAGCTCTCCTCGTCGGTGGAATCGGGCGTACGGGACTTACTGCTCAAGCTCAACAGTGGCCGGTAGGGTACCTCTCTCAGGGGGGGCACAAAAGGGATGCCCCAGCAACTCCACATTATCAATTCTTCGCACTGAAGCTGCTTCCTCCATCCTCTTGCGCAGGGCTTTATCGCCTCCGCGCCGCCTGTAGGTAACGTTTTCTTCGCGCACCCCCGGTTTCTGTTGACTTGGCCCGAAAAGGTAAGTATATATGCTTACCATGAAACACATACCCGCATCACGGAAGCGCGTGGCGGTGCTGCGCGCCTTCGCCGCCCTCGGCCCCATGGTCGAGGGGAGCCTGTGCCGGGCCGACCGCGGCGGACATCCCCGGTGGCAGCTGACCGACCGGCCGGCCGGGAAGACGCGCACCCTCTACGTGCCCGCGGGGCGGGCGGAGGAGGTGCACGCATGGACAGCCAACTGGAAGAGGGCCAAAGAACTGCTCAAGGTCCTGTCGGACCTGTCGCGGGAGAACCTGAGCGGCGGGGCTGGGCGCGCGGCCGGCACGCCGCGCCCGCGCCGGACAGCCGACCGCTCCCGGCCAAACTGACGGCGCTGGTCCGGCAACGGTTCCCGTTTCTGAACCGGATGCTCAACGCGCTGGCCGACCCGCGCGCTCCCGACGACTGCCTGTACGAGACGGCCACCCTGGTCTGGATGGTGGTGCTGGGGTTCCTGTGCCGACAGGGATCCCGCAACGGCATGGACGCCGTCCGCAACACCGGCCTGTGGCCGGCGAACCTGCTGGCGCTGAGCGGCCAGCGCCGCTGGCCGGAGGGGCGGCCCGTCACGGCGCCCTGCACGCAAACGGTCACCCGGCTGCTCGACACTCTCGCCCCCGTGATGCTGGAGGCCGTGCTCGTCGCGACCGTCCGGACGCTAATCCGCGGCAAGGTGTTCGACGACACCCGCCTGGCCGAACGCGCTCTGGTCATCGTCGACGGCACGAAAGAGGAACCCTACCGGCGGCTGTCGGCACCCTGGCGGCGCAAGTACCGCTACGTGCTGCACGCCAAGATCCTCGGCCCCGACGGCGCCGCCCTGACCGTCCTGGCCGAGCCCTGCGACCACTACGACAGCGAGCGGGGCAAGCTCGACTGCGAGAGGGCCGCCTTCCAGCGGCTGGCGCGGCGCCTGAAGGCGGCTTTTCCGAAACTGCCGATCTGCATCGGCGGCGACGCCCTGTTCGCCTGCGAAGCGGTCTTCGAGACCTGCGAGCTCTTCGGGTGGAAGTACGTCTTCACGTTCAAAGAGGGGTCGCACCCCGCCGCCTGGGCCGAAACCGTCGCCCTCTTGCACCTCGCCCCCGCTCAGGTCGTCCGTCTGACGCGCAAGGATCTGCTCGCCCGCGCGACCGGCGCCGAATGGGTTCCCGAAAAGTGCGTCCGTCGCCGCACCCGCGACTTCCTGCAGGACACCCGCTGGGTCTGCGGCGTGCCGTTCGCGAACCGCATGTGCAACGTCGTATTCCAGGGGGAGCTCGAAGGCACCGGCCTCTACTTCGGCGCCTGGGTGACCAACGTGCCGATCCACTCCGGCGAACGGGCCTGCGGCATCGCCGCCGCCGGCCGATGGCGCTCGCGCATCGAGGAGAGCTACAATGTACAGAAGAACGGCGGCTTCGGGCTGGAGCACGCGTTCC
>JBIIYJ010000499.1:0-2953 GCA_044346855.1 Kiritimatiellia bacterium | reverse complement strand
AACTGGCCCAGGCCGCGCAAAAGCTCGCCAGCCAGCCTCAGCCGGCCAACAAGGAAGAGATGGAGAAGTGGAAGCAGGCGCAGGATGAAGCGCTAAAGAAGGTGGCGGACCTGCTCAAGAAGGACCCCGAAGCGCTCAGCAGGCAGATGGAAGAGAACCAGAAGGCCGCTCAGAACCTGTCCGAGGCGGCCCGACAGCTTGCGGAGCAGCAGAAGGCGCTGGCCGAGCAGCCCCCGCCGTCGCCGGATGGCGCGCTGAAGCAGCAGGGCGACATGGCGAAGAAGGCGGCCGGTCTGAAAGACGACACCGGCGCGCTGGCGAACAAGATGGAGAAGCTGGCCTCCGGCCCGGAAGACTCGAAACCGAAAAGCGCCTCCGAGGCCCGGCGCAGCGTGGAGGCCGCGGCCGACAGCATGAAGTCGGCGATGGATAAGATGGCCCCGACGCCCCCGGGCCCGCAGAAACCGCCGTCTCCAGACGCCGGCCCTACCCCGCCGCCTCCGCCCCCGCCGCCGGGCGGCGCCAACCCGCCCGCCCCTCAGGCGTCCCAGCAGCAGGCCAGCCAGCAGCTCCAGAAGGCTTCGGACAAGCTCGCGGAACTGGCCAAGACCATGGACGGTCAGAACAAAGCGGCGAAGCCCGGGGAGAGCAAGACCCCGTCGGCCGGGGCGAAGACGCCCAACGCCGGCAGTCCCGCCCCTGGCAAGGGCGCCGGATCCAAGGGCCAGGGCGAAGGCGGCGGCAAGCCCGGCTCGACGCCCAGCCCCGGAAAGACTCCTGGCGGGCCGCCGGGCCCGGGCGGCAAGGAGCCCGGCGCGCCGGGCGGAGAGCAACCGGCACCTGGCACCGGCATGCCGAATCCCAGCCCGCTGGCCAAGGCCTTTGACAAGGCGGCGGGTGCGGCCACGGCGCCGTCGATGGCGCAGGCCGCCCCCCCGGCCGCGCAGGCGGCGGCGGCGCTTAACCAGATGGCCTCGGCTATGGCGCAGGGCATGGGAATGTCCTCGGCGCCGCCCGGCGGCTCCGCGGGAGGCGCACCCGGCGCTGCTCCCGACGGTTCCGGGATCCCCGGCGGCGGCGGGGACCTCGCCGGATCCGGCGGCAAGTGGCTCACCTCCGGAAAGACGGGCCCGGGCGGCGACCTCGGCGCCGCCGAGGACGGCACGGCGTCGGACTATCGCGACCTCGTCAAACGCTACTTCAGAGCGGTGGCCCGCGAAGGGGAGAAGGAACCATGATGAAGGCCCTTGCAGCGCTGCTGATCCTGGTCGCCGTTCTGCGTGCGGGCGCTGCCGATGCTCCTCCCGCGCCCGAGGCCGCTGGCGCGGGCGATCCCGTGGAACGCGCGGTCGAGCGCGGCCTGGCGTACCTCGCCGGGATTCAGGACAGTGGCGGGTTCTTCCCCGAGGAGTACGGCCGGACCACCGGGGTCGTCTCCCTCGGGGGCATGGCGTTTCTGGCCAAGGGCTACCTTCCGGGCCGCCCGCCCTACGGCGACGTCCTCAACCGCTGCATCGACTACGTCGTCGCCAACCAGATGGAGAACGGCCTGCTGGCCAAGCCCGATCAGCGCATGTACTCGCACGCGATCAGCACGCTCTTTCTCTGCGAGGTGTCCGGCATGGTGGACCCCGCCCGGCAGGCGAAGCTGGACGACGTCCTGCCCAAGGCCGTGAAGCTGATCCTGGCCGCGCAGGCGGTCCCCAAGGGCGACGACCAGCGCGGAGGCTGGCGGTATAGCCCGACCTCCAACGACAGCGACATGTCCTGCACCGGCTGGGCGCTCATGGCACTGCGATCGGCGCGGCTCAACGGCGCGCCCGTGCCGGACAAGGCCATCGAGGATGCCGTGACGTACATCCTCAACCACGGTGACCCCGCCCAGGGCACCTTCGGCTACCAGGACCGGTCGAGCCACGCCACGGAGCTCACCGGTGCCGGCCTCCTCTGCCTGGAGCTGACCGGCCATCACGGTGAGGACATCACGTTGAAAGCCGGTGACTTCATTCTCAACAACTATGAGAAGCTGCCCGGGCAGGACTACGTCTCGTACGGCAACTATTATAACGCCCAGGGCATGTTCCAGCTCGGCGGCAAGTATTGGGCAAAGTACTCCGAGTGGATGTACGCCACCTGGCTGCCGAAGCAGCGGGAGGACGGCTCCTGGCCGCCGACCAACATCGGCGTGGCCTATGAAACCGCCATGATGCTCCTCGCCATGACCGTGCCCTACCGTCAGCTGCCGATCTACCAGCGCGACGAGACGGTCGACGACGCAGCCGGACGGTGAGGCCGCGACCGCGGCTCGACGCCTCCACATCACCGTCTACAAGGGACCTCCTACAGGGGTCTTGCACGGCATTCACAACGAGTTTATCCTCCGCCCTGAAGTCGGGCATACGAAGTTGTTCCTCGCGCCGCTCATGAGGACTGAACGTTCGAAAGAGGAAGGCGATAGTGTATGAAGGGGATGCGGTTCTGGCGTTTTGCGGTGCTGCTGTGCGCGGGTTTGGCGTGCGGTGCGAGTGCGGGGGATCTGGCGATTGCCTCGTTCAACGGCGCAGGGCGTTTGACGTTCGAGGCGTTGAACAACGGAACCAATTACACGTACCGCGTGGAATGGGCGTCATCGCCGGCCGGGCCGTGGACGAATTTTGCGGGTGCGGCCGCTGTGCTGGATGCTGTCGAAGCTCCCGGAGGGAAGACCGTGACCTGCTCGGTTCCGATGTGCTACCGCGTGGTTGCCTCGGTTTTGGCCGCCGCTCCGGCGGCAACGACAGACAGCGCGACGTCTCTGGCGGGCACCTCAGCCACACTCAACGGCACCGGCACTCCCGGCGGAACCGCGGCAGGTGGCTGGTTCCGCTACTCCACCGTCAGTCCCGGCACGGGCAACGACACCTTCGGCACGCGGGTGCCGACCAGCGGCGCCACTGCGCTGGGCTCCGGGACG
>JBIIYJ010000024.1:0-31213 GCA_044346855.1 Kiritimatiellia bacterium | reverse complement strand
GGCTGCCGCCGCGCCGCGCCGGTCATGATGAAACAGAAATCCGGCATCATCATCAATGTGTCGAGCGTCTGCGCCCTCTACGCCTGGCCGGGTTGGTCCATCTACACGGCCGCCAAGGCAGGCCTCAACCATTTCGGACACGGCCTCTACACCGAACTCCGGCCCCACGGCGTCCGCGTGACCACGCTAACCCCTTCCTGGGGCGCCACCGAATTCCTCTCCGCCTCCGGCATCCAGGGCCATCCCGCCGCCCAGGCCGACATCCGCCGCCTATGCATTCAACCCCTGGAACTCGGCGCCATCGTGGTGCAGCTCTGCGCCCAGCCCGCCCACCTGGCCGTGCCGGACATGACCATCCAGCCGCTCGTTCAGGAAATCGTGCCCATGTAGCGGGATCGAGTGATCGGTAGATCGTGATCATAATCGTGATCGTGATCGTAATCGACCGCGCATTTGCGTTGCCGCGACGATTACGATTACGATCACGATCGCGACTACGACAATAACCAGGAAGGAGCCTGCCCTATGAAAAAACGATATGCCGTGGTGGGCGTGAGCCACCGCGCCCTGACGATGTTCATCAACCCGATCCTCGGCCCGTATGCGGACGTCGCGGAACTGGTCGCCTTCGTGGACCTTTCCGCGGACCGCATGCGCGACATGAACGCGCTGAAAAAGACGGCCATCCCCTGCTACACCCCGGAGCAGTTCGACCGCATGGTCGCCGAAGCGAAGCCCGACGTCGTGATCGTGGCCACGATCGACTGCACTCACCACGACTACATCATCCGCGCCCTGGCGCACGACCTCGACGTCTACTGCGAGAAACCCCTGACCACGGACGCCGCCAAGGCCCGGGCGATCCTCGCGGCCGAGGCAAAAAGCAAGGGCCGCGTCACGGTCACCTTCAACTACCGCTACGAGGCCAGTTCCACCCAGGTACGGTCCATCATCCAGGCCGGGGGCGTAGGCAAGGTCGTCAGCCTGGACCTGAACTGGTACCTGGACACCTACCACGGCTCCTCCTACTTCATGCGCTGGAACCGGGTGCGCGCCAACAGCGGCGGCCTCAACGTCCACAAGGCCACCCACCACTTCGACCTCCTGTCTTGGTGGATCGGCCAGAAGCCGGTCGAGGTCTTCGCCTACGGCGCGCTCAACTTCTTCGGCAAAAACGGCCCGCGCAACCCGAGGAAGGTCGACGGCCGCGTCTGCCCGGCCTGCCCCGACCGCAAAGCCTGCGCCTATTACATGCGCTGGCACCGGGACGAATGGCGCGGCGCGACGGCGGACCCCCAGAAACAGCTCGAGGACCACGTGGCCGGCCTGCAGGCCTCCTTCAGCCACTACAAGAACGCGAACGCCCGCCGCTGCATCTACGACTCCGAGATCGACATCGAGGACACCTACACGGCCTTGATCAAATTCGACGGCGGTGCCACGGCCACCTACAGCCTCAACGGCTCCGTTCCCTTCGAGGGTTTCCGCCTCGGGATCAACGGCCTCGACGGCCGGCTGGAATACGAGTCGCTCGACCCCCGCCAGGGCCAGCCGATGCCGGAGCCCCCGCGCCAGGACATCACCCTGATCAAATTGTTCGGGGAAAGGCAGACCATCCGGCCCGTCAAGCTCCCGGGCAGCCACGGCGGGGCCGACCCGCTCCTGCAGGACGACCTGTTCCGGGGCCGCGACCCCGGCGAGCCGGTTGTTCGCATGGCCCCGCTCATGGACGGCGTCCTCTCCGTCCTCACCGGCGTCGCCCTCCACACGTCCATGACGGAACACCGGCCCGTGACGATCCGGGAACTGCTGGAAGCCGAAAAAACATAACCGGCTCCGGCGGTCAATACCGGCCGTAGGTCCGGGCCGTCTCGACCATGGCCCGCAGGTTGGCGTCCGGCGTGTCGCGCCCGCACTGGTCGCCCGTGGACAGGATGAAGCGGCCGCCCGCGGCGGCATCGTCGATGGCCTTCCGGGAGGCGGCCGCAACCTCCTCCGGCGTGCCGCGAAGCATGACATCGGTCGTCTGCAGGTTGCCCTTCAGCACCAGCTTCCCGCCATACAGCCTTTTCAGTTCCGCCAGGTTGCAATCGCCCATGGGCGGAATCTCCAGCGGATCGATGACGGTCAGCGCCGTCTCCCCGGCCAGGATGCGCACGAGTTCCTTCTCGGGTCCGCACGAATGGACATGCGTCGGAATGCCCGCGGCGGCGGCCAGTTCGGCGGCGCGCTTCACGGCCGGCAGCGCATGCTCGCGGAAGAAGGCGGGCGTCTGGTAAATCAGCGTGCCGGAACCGCCCACGCACAGGAAGTCCGGCCGATCCTCCGGCCGCATCGCCATCAGGTCGGCAAACCGCCGCTCAACCTGCAGAAGCCGGGCCGCCTTGACCTCCTCCAGCTGCTCCGGATGGTCGGCGAAGCGATAGATGAGCGCCTCGCCTTCACAGATGTTGGTCCCGATCAGGAAGACTCCGACCAGCCCCCCGTCGCCCAGCAACCCCTTGACCCGTCGCAGGCCCGCAAGGCCCCGGTCCACCTGCCTGACGCCCGTCACCGGCTCGAAACGGGCCGGCGTCGCGGGAAGGCCGATCTTGGCGGGATCCACGCCCCCGGTCGGCGGATCGGCGACGTAATAGACGGTCACGCGATCCTGCCAGACGCGTCGCCCGTTTTCCACCCGGCTATCCTGCGTGACGATCCGGCCGGCATCGCGGTAGACGATGAACGGCGCCCAGGGATTCGGATCCCCCGGCCCATCGCTGGGCCAGCGAAACGGAAAGTAGCCGTCCATCAGCGAATCGATGCCGAAGTGGCGGGCGCAGTCGATGTAGGCTTCCCAGATGGGCGGGTCATGATACAAGTACAGATCCCAGAAAGGCTTGCCGGTCATCCGGGCCGGAATCATGTTGGAGAAATCCGGCGCCACCGGCACGCAATCGGGAATCCCCCCGCGCAGGACGGTGAGAAGTCGCTCTCGTGAATTCATAGCCGGCTCCATTCGTCGTAGACCGCCTCGATGTTCTCGGGGCGGTGGCCGTTGCCGCCAAAGCACTGCCCCACCACCCCGGTCCGCCTGTCCTTCATGAACGCCCGGGCCACGCGGCGCACCGCCTCCCTCACCTCCAGCGGCGTGCCGGACGTGAGAAGCCGTTGCCGGTCGATCTCGCCCCAGAAACAAATCTTTCCGGCAAACCGGTCCGCCAGTTCCTCGATCGGCATGCAGAAAAGCTGGGCGTTGACCGCATCGACGCCGATCGCGATCAGATCAGGAATAATGTCCGCGATGAAGCCATCGGAGTGCATGAGCACCTGTTTTCCATGCGCATGGGCCAACTCGCAATAATCCCGGTACAGCGGGCGGAAAAAGCTCCGCCACAGAGCGGGCGCGATCAGGAGCGCCTGCTGGGAACCCCAGTCGTCCGCGATCTGCACGGCGTCGACGTCCGTTTTCACCCACAGCTCCAGCTGCTTCATGAAATAGTCGTGGACCATGTCGCGCAACCGGTAGACCTCGGGCTCCAGGCAGGCCAGGTCGAGGAACAGTTGCTCGGTGCCGCGCAGGTGCTGCATCCTCTCGAAGGGGTTGGCCGAGGTTTCCCACATCGATATCATGAACTTGCCGGAAGCCGCGCAGGCTGGATTGACCGCGGACAGGTCAGCCCCGGCGAGGATCTCCCAGGGTGGCCGATAAGTTTTCAGCCCGTCCCAGCCGTTCCGCAGGGGGGACTCCTTCACCTCGCCGGTCACGCCGTCCTCGCCGGCCTCCCAGACACAGTCCCAGCTGTCTATGCGGCGCCCCCGCTTCTTCGGGTCGCCCCACCGCCTGCCCTCCGGATACCGGTACGGGGGCTCTCCAACGTCGCTGGGATACTTGCGCTCCAATTCGCCGCCAAAGGGGTTTTCGAGCGGTATCCGATCCACCTCCTGGAACGTCAACGCCCTGACCACCCGTTCGCGCGAAGAATAGCGGCCTGGCTTCATTTGAGAGCTGAAAGCCCTCCGGCGTTGGTCACATCCGTGAAGCCCGCGGCGGCCAGCATCCTGGCGGCGTGGGCGCTTCGGATGCCGGACGCGCAGTAGACCACGACGGACTTCGTCTTGTCGCCCAGCTCAGAAAGGCGCCCCGGCAACTCCTGCAGGGGAATATTGGTCGCTCCCGCATAGTGCCCGCCGGCATATTCCGCGGGCGTCCGGACATCGACAACGGTCGAGCCCTGTTCAATCGTTATTTTCAAGACTATCCCTCCTGAAACAGGTGAGTGAACTAAATCATTTCACGGCATGAAATACGAGAAGATAGTTCAGAAGAGAACGGGCGCATTGCAGTTAGTCGGGATTATGCCAGCCTGGTGCATAGCCGATTTGGAGTGCGGCGGCTTGACGCCGCTTTGGTTGGCACCGACAGCGATATCAACCGGCTGGGGGGCCAAGTCAAGCCGACACGCTCAGACAGGCCTAGCGACAAGCGCGCAGGGCGGCAGAACTTACTGGCGCGGAAGCCGGTTCCGCCAAACGACGAATCCCATGATGAGCGCGGCCACCCCGACGCCGGCCACCAGGAGAAGGCGGAGGCGCGGCCCGTGACTCACCGGTTTCACAGGCTCGGGAGCCGGCACGGCATTCGTGACGACCACCGGCGGCGGGGGCGGCAGCGGTATTTTCTCCAGGCCGAGGAAGCCCTTGGACATAAGGTCCGCCGCCGCCGCGTTCCGGACATCCTTGTCCGTGGAGCCCAGGACAACGGCAATCACCCGCCGGCCGTTGCGCTGCGCGGTGGAAACGATCGAAAACCCGCCCAGCCTGAAATACCCGGTCTTCAACCCGTCGCAACCGGGATAATCGCCAATGAGCTTGTCCGGATTGCGAAGATTGAAGGCGCCGTTCCTGAACGGACGGTTCTGAACCGACGTGTATCGCAGGATATCCGGATGCCGCAGCACCTCGCGCGCCAGGATGGCGAGGTCGCGGGCCGTCGAAACGTCCGGCTCCTGCCCTTCCGCGGGCGGCAACCCGTGCACGGAGTGGAAGCGGGTCGAGGTCATTCCCAACTCCGCCGCGCGCTTGTTCATCAGGTCGACAAAGGCGCTGCGGCTGCCCGCCACGTGCAGGGCCAGCGCGACCGCGGCATCGTTGGCGGAATGAATGGTCATGGCGGCGAGAAGCTCCTCCAGCGGGAAAACCTCATTCTCCGCCAGATACACCTGCGAGCCGCCGATGCCGGCCGCTTCGGCCGTCACCCGGACCTGGTTCGTGAGGGAAAGAAGGCCGGCCTCGATGCGCTCCTCGATCAGCAGCAGGTCCATCAGCTTGACGACGCTCGCGGGATAGCCGGGCTCGTCGGCCCGCTCTTCAAAGAAAATGGTCCCCGATACGGGGTCCGCCACGATCGCTCCAAGATAGGGTTTGGCGGACCGGTCCCCGATCAGGGCCCGGCCGGAGCGGGGAGCGGGGGAAGCGGCCCACACGGCCGGGGCGGCCAGGCAGGCGACAAGCAGCCAGTTCAGGTGTTTCATCCCGCCAGTTATAGCATCGCCGGACATCACCCTCAAGCCGATTCATCGCCCGTCATTTGCGATTCACCGTGGTATTGGTGGTCACATTGTCCCGCCAAAGGAACGAATAGTTCCCCTTGTCGCCATGCTGCTTCTCGAACTTGACGGCGCCACCCATGAACCGATTGCCGACAATATAGGCATCCGCCTGGGTCCCGAAACCCGTTGTGACAGCCTTGCCTTCCTCGCCGAAGGTGTTGCCCTCGAATTTCATGAACTGGGTCCGGCCGTAGACGACCATGTTCCCTTTATGGATGTTATTCTTGAAGACGTGGTTGATCCCGGCGCAGACGATCAGCCCGACGCGGGACTCGAACGCGTTGTTCCGGACGACGTCGTCCTGCGAATACTCCCAGCCGTCCTCCCAGTCGATGTCGCAGCCCGGCATCCGCCCCCCGTTCCGCCTGAAGGTGTTGCCCTCGATGCGCCAGTTGATCCCGCCGCAGGCGGCAAGTCCGGTGGAGAAATTATCCTCGATCACGCAGTTCCGGATGAAATTCCGGATAGGCGGCTTGTACTCGGTGAGAAAGCCGATGGCCCCGTTGAAGTCGGGATGACCCGAGGTGATGGCGGCGTCCCAGTGCAACACAAGCTTGGCCCAGGCCGCCTTGGCCGGCTTCGTGTATTTTCGATAGGTCAGCCGGCCGAGCCTCCCCTCCAGGAAATTCTTGTCGGCGTCAAAGAAATAAATGTCATACAGCCTGACCCGCAGGGTGTTGTACCCCATGTAACCCAGCGGCAAGCCGAGCTCGAATGTGTCCTTGATCGCGGATATGTTAAGCGGTTCCAGGGTCCTCTGAACCGTGGACGACGCCCGGTTGCTCCCCTTCTCGTCCACATCGCCCCACTCCAGATTGCTGAATTTCAGGGGGATTGGCCCCACCCCCACCGCGCCGCTGGCCTGCTGGCCCAGCCGGGCGCCCATGTTGAAGCCGATGCTCTTCCGGACCGTCAGGTTTTCAATCCCGTTGTTGACGCCTTCCTCGAACGAGATGGAAACCCCGCCCTCGGTCTTGGGGTCGGACATCCAGCCCGGATAAAGCGCCTCCTTGAAGTCCCGCTCGCCCAGGATGGTGCCGTTGCAGAGCGTGGCGTTTTGCAGGACCGCCGTCACCTTTTTGCACAAAACCGGCTTGCCCATGTAAATGTCGGCCTCGCAATTCTGCAGGGAGAAGGCCAGCTCCAGCCGGATGGAATCATAATCGTCCCCGGGGCGCAGCCGGAAGGTCGAGGGCGCATCGCACCACAGCTTCCCGGTGGTCTCCCGCACCCAGACGGCGCCCAGATCCTGGGCGATTCTGAACGTGGAATTGCTGTAATAATTCACCTTGAGCCGGACCGAAATCCAGGCGGGCTTCCCCTGCTCGAGCACCGTCTTCTCGATGCCCATTGGACTTGACGCATAACACACGGCGTCCCGCTCCAGCCCGCGGACCACCTGGTCCGCCGCCTCATTCTCCGGCCTCGTTCCCACCGGGATCGACGGGGACAGGATCGAGGTGTCGCCCTCGCCCACGACGAACATCGGAAGCGGGAGCTCCGACAGGGCTTTGCGGAGCGCCGGCTTGGTCTCGACGTCAAACCGGGCGAGCAGGTTGGGCCCGTTCATTTCATGGAACCGGATGAAGGCGTAGCGGGCGTAACGATTGGGTAGAATCTGCCAGGTCGATCCGTCCAGATCGACCCGCAGGTTGCTCCGCATGGAAATCGAATCGGCGGGGTCCATCACATACCGGCCGCGCGGGAACACCACGTTCCGGTAGCCCCAGCGCTGCGCGTACAGAAGGGCCTGGTTCACGCCGAGCGTGTTCCGCCACGCCTGGGCCGGGTCGTCGCTGTCGGGTACAATACCGAACTTGGCCAGTTCGACCCGATAGGTTTGCCCGGCGGTCGGGGCCGGTTCGGAGGGGCGGGGCTTGACCTCGAACGTGAGGCTGTCGGCGAGGCCGTTGGGAGTCCGGGCGGTCACCGTGACCACGCCCGTGCCGACCGCGGTCACGATGTGGGCGGGGCTAACCTGGAGGATGTTGGACTGGCTGGACTCCAGCGTGTAGGGGTTCCCCTCGAACACCTTGTACGGCAGGCAGGTGGCGACGATACCCAGGTCGTCCCCCACGGCCATCTCGGTGATCTCGTTTCCGATGACGATGCCGGAGATGACCCGCGGGGCCTCCGAAGCGGCGGGCTCGGCCTTTTGCCCGACGACGGTCACCTTGCAGTCCGCAACGGCGGCATTGTCCGGAAGCGCGGCGGTGACCGTCAGGCTGCCCTCGTGAATGGCGGAGACCAGCCCGTCCGGGCCCACCGTGGCGAATCCGGGATTGGACGAGGCCCACAGGACTCCGGCGGTCGAATCCTTGACGGCGGCGGTCAGGCGGCTTGTTTCCCCGACCTTGAGGGTCAGCGCGGTCTTATCCAGCGTGACGGCGGGACGGTTCTCCTGGGCGACTGAAATGGCGGCGGTCAGCAGAACCGCCAGGAAGGCGCACGACTTCAACATATATCCGGTTCTCCATGATTCAGGGGAACGACGCAACAACATACCTGCATCCAGAGTAGCCTGACCCATGGCAAAGCGATAGGAAAAACGAAGTGGACAACGGTCGGAGCAATGGTTCCAGGGCGAAGAAAGATTAAACACGGTGGAACACGGCGAACGGAAGACACGGTTCCAACATCCGCGAGTGGTTCCCCTTGGGTCCCGTCGCATTCTTACAGATCATCTTTCTTTGCGGGGAAGCCCCGCACCCCCGCACTTTCCCTATCAGATTTGACAGCGCAAGTGATTAAACAGTCAATCACGGCGGGGGACCGCCGACTCCATGCAAATCATTCGCACGCTCATAAAAGCCCTGCGGTCTTGTCGAGCGAACTCAACCCCAAAAGCGGAGGGCCGGGGCGGGACGGGAAGCGTAGAGGCCGCCCGGCGAAGCCGTGCAGCGGCGGCGGGCGAGGCCCCGCGAGGGTAGCGGGGCCGAGAGGCGCTCGCGGCCCTGGGCAGGGCCGCATAGCGCCGACCGCCAGGCCGCTCACGGCCAAGCCGGGGCTCTTCGCGGCCTCTCAGATTCCCCGTTCCCGCCCCGGCACGCTCAAGCGCTGCAAACCCTCGGCATCCAGATCGGCTCCTTGCCCAGCTCGGCATGGATATACTTCAAAAGCAGTTCCGATTTTAGGGACTGCGCGAAGGGCTCGGCCCACAGGTTCCGGAGCTCGCCCGGATCCTCCTTCAGGTCGAACAGCTCCCCGTAGGGACGGTTGTAGTAAACCGTGATCTTGTACCGCTCGTCAATGTAGCTGCGCTGATGAATCGTGGTCGGCTGGTGCCGGTTCTCGACGATCACATGCTCGCGGGCCCGCTCCTTCTCCCCGCGCCAGACCGCGCCCTGATCCACCCCGGTCATGGTCCGCGGGATCTCCACGCCGGCCAGCCCCAGGAACGTGGGGGCCAGATCGACCAGCGATTGCAGCGCCTCGCTCCGCCCGCCCGCCCCGGGGGCCCCGGGCAGACTCACCACAAACGGCACCTTCACCAGATCCTCATACAGGAACGCCCCCTTGGCGGTCAGCCCGTGCTGGCCCAGGAAATGGCCGTGGTCCGTGGTAAACACGACGGCGGTCTCTCCGGCCAGCCCTTCCGCCTCCAGAGCATCCAGTATTTTCCCGATGTAATGGTCCATCATCGAGATCATGCCGTAGTAAATCGCCAGGTCCTTCGCCCGCCCCTCGCGGCTTCTCACGTGGCAATGGAACCCGTGCATGCCGTTTCCATCCTTTTCGCGCCAGGCCGAATAGTCGGGCTGACTCTGCTGGGTCAGGCCGAAGTGGGGCGGATTGGCGTCATGCTCGCCCGGCACGAGCTCCGGAACGGTCAGCGTGCGCGGGTCATACATCGACGCCCAGGGCTCCGGCACCAGGTACGGGGGATGGGGATCGGGAAAACTGGCCCAGAGGAAAAAGCGTTCGTTGTTCCGCTTGTAGTCCCGGAGTTTCTCCGCCGTCTTCTCCGCGATCCAGGCGTCGTAATGAAATTCTTCCGGAAGGTTCCAGGATCCCTGCTGCCGCTCCGCCGTTCCCGCCGGCTTCTGGAAGCAGCGGCGCCAGTCCGCGAAGCCCTTCTCCTCCATCCAGGCCGCGTAATGCTGGCCCACATGGTATTCATCGGCGTGATTGCGGGCCAGTTGGACGTAGTCGAACCCGTAAAAGGGCCCGGTGAACCGCCGCCACCAGTCCAGGTTCTGCTGGTGGGGATTGGATTCGATGGAGGGGTAGTCCGGATGATCCAGAAGCTGCTGGAAGTGGGCCTTGCCGATGAGGGCGGTGCGATAGCCGGCCTTCCCGAGATAGCCGCCCAGCGTCGGCTCGCTCTCCGGCAGCTTGGTGCCAAGCGACCAGGCCCCGTGCTGGCTCGGATATTTTCCCGTGATGATCGACGCCCGCGTGGGCGTACAGGTCGGATTGACCGTGTAGGCGCGGGTGAACGTGACGCCCCGCCCGGCCAGGCGGTCGAGATTGGGCGTCCTGACTTCCGGGTTCATGCCGCCCAGAGCCGCCCAATGATGCTGATCGCTCGTAATCAATAGAATATTCATGCTTCCCCGCCGGATCCTGCCGCAAATAATCCATGATAAATCTCCCCCGCGACGAACACCAGAAAAGAAAGCCGCGAGAGCCAACGCCGTTTAACCAAGCAAGCGGACGCCCCACCTCGGCCGGATCGCCGCCGGCGGCCTGCGCTTGCCTTCCGGACCGACAACTGGTAAACGAATCTGATGGAAACACGGCCATGATCATCGACTGCCACGTGCACGCGAACGGAAACGAGACACCCGGCCAGCTTCTGGCGGGCATGGACAAGGCGGGCGTGGACAAGATCGTCCTGTTCAGCGTCCACGGCAACCTGGAGCGGTGGCTCACACCGGGAAAAACGGACGGCTTGGCATGAAAAACGGACTTTTCAAGGGCGGGAAGACTGGCGGCTGGCCGGTCTTGCGCCGGTACGATCGCGACCATCTCGGGCGCATTTCCATGCCCCTCGGCGGGATCGGCACCGGAACCGTCGGCCTCGGCGGCCGCGGCGACCTGCGCGACTGGGAAATCATGAACCGCCCGGCGAAGGGCTTTTCGCCCGCCTTCGGCCGGGGCTCACGGCCTTTCTTCGCCGTTCGTACCCAATCCGGGGACGGAACGGTTTTGACCAGGACGCTGGAAGGCCCCCTGGATCCGGTCGACTACGAGGGCGCCACGGGGAGTCCCGCCGCGAACCACGGTCTCCCCCGCTTCCGGGAGTGCTCCTTCCAGGTCGCCTACCCGCTGGCGCAGGTGTGCCTCGCCGACCCCGGCATGCCCGTGACGGCCCGCCTCGAGGCGTTCAACCCCCTGGTGCCGGGGGACGTCGATTCCAGTTCGCTGCCCGCGGCCATCCTGCGCTACGTGATCACGAACCGGACCGCCAGGCCCTTGAAGGTTTCCGTCTGCGGCACCCTTCCCAACTTCATCGGCATGGACGGCAACGAGCGGAAGAACCTCCGCGCGGTCCTGAAACTGCCGGAGGACGCGGTTGTAAACCGCAACCGGAACCGCGCCGGCAAGGGCCTCCGGGGCGTCTTCATGGACAGCCCCGGCGTGCCCGTGAGCGATCCCGCGTGGGGCACCCTCGCGCTGGCCACGACCGCCGGGCGGGGCGTGACCACCCGCACGGCGTGGCTCAAGCACACGCGCTGGGGGGAGGCGCTGCTGGATTTCTGGCAGGACTTCACCGGCGACGGGCGGCTCGACGAGCGCCCCCGCACGGACGACGCCGTTCCGATCGCCTCGGTCGCCGTCGAACTGGACCTGCCGGCCGGGGCCTCCCGGTCGGTCACGTTCCTGCTGGCCTGGCACTTCCCGAACCGGCAGGCCTGGCCGGAACCGTTCAACACGACCACCCGGAAACGCGGCAAGGGGCGCGTCGGGAACCATTACGCCACCCGTTTCGCGGACGCCTGGCAGGCCGCCCTCCAGGTGGCGGAGCGGCTGGAATCGCTGGAGGCCAGGACGCTTGATTTCGTCCGGAGCTTCTGCGGCTCCGACCTGCCCGCGCCCGTCGCCGAGGCGGCCCTGTTCAACCTGAGCGTGCTGCGCACCCAGACCTGTTTCCGCACGCCCGACGGCCGCTTCTACGGCTGGGAGGGGTGCGCCGACTCCATCGGCTGCTGCTACGGCTCGTGCACCCACGTGTGGAACTACGAGCAAGCCACCCCGTTTCTGTTCGGGGAACTGGCGCTCGCCATGCGGGAAACCGAGTTCAACCAGGCGACCGGCCCCGACGGCTGCATGAGCTTCCGGATCACCCTGCCCATCTCGAAAGCCCGGAAGTTCGGCAAGGCGGCGGCCGACGGCCAGATGGGCTGCATCATGAAGATGTACCGCGACTGGCAGCTCTCGGGCGACGACGCCCTGCTCCGCAAGCTGTGGCCGAACGTGCGCAGGAGCCTGGAATTCTGCTGGCTTCCGGGAGGCTGGGACGCCGACCGGGACGGCGTCATGGAGGGCTGCCAGCACAACACCATGGACGTGGAATATTTCGGCCCCAACCCCCAGATGGGAACCTGGTACCTGGGCGCGCTTCGGGCCGCCGAGGCCATGGCCCGGCACTTGGGCGAGGCGGAATTCGCCGGCACGTGCCGCGGCCTCTTCGAGCGGGGCAGCGCGTGGATGGACGCCAACCTCTTCAATGGGGATTTTTACGAGCACCGCGTCGTGGCTCCCCGCCGGAAGGACGACGTGCTCCCCTCCCTCTCGGTGGGCATGGGCGGCAAATCGCTCACGAAGCCCGAATACCAGCTCGGCCCGGGCTGCCTGGTGGACCAGCTGGTCGGCCAGTACATGGCCCACATCTGCGGGCTCGGCTACCTGCTGAAGCCCGCCAACGTGCGCAGGACCCTCCGCTCGATCTACCGCCTGAACCGCCGCCAGGGGTTCCACGATCACTTCAACAACATGCGCAGCTACGCACTGGGCGACGAAACCGCCCTCATGATGGCGAACTACCCCGGCAAGATGCCCGAGTCGCCTTTCCCCTATTTCACCGAGGTCATGACCGGCTTCGAATACACGGCCGCGGTCGGCATGCTCTACGAGGGCCAGGTGGCCAACGGGCTGCAGTGCATCGCCGACGTGCGCGAGCGCTACGACGGCCGCCGCCGCAATCCGTTCGACGAGGCCGAGTGCGGCCACTACTACGCCCGCGCCATGGCGAGCTGGGCCGCCGTGCTGGCGCTGACCGGGTTCCGCTACTCGGCCGTGGACTCAGCCCTCGCCTTCGCGGCCCGGCCGGGCCGCCACTTCTGGAGCACGGGCCGGGCCTGGGGCGTCTGCGAGATCAGCAAGGCCGGCAAGGGACACCGCGTCTCGCTCCGCGTCGCGGAGGGGTCCCTCTCCGTGAGGACCGTGTCGCTTGGCGGCGCGGGATCGGCCGCGCGCCGCGCGCCCGTCGCCCTGGAAGCCGGTTCGACAACGCACTGGCTTGTCCCTGCCTGCGAAACTGACTTAGCGCTATCGCGGAAGCGGCCTTGACAGCGGCCTCGGCCTGGCCCGCCTGCAAGGCGCCCGCGCCCGGCGATTGAGGGGACTCAGAGGCCGCCTCACTTCATCGCGAACGTGTCTTTCAGATTGATCTTGTAGGGCGCGGACGGCTTGGAGGCAGCCCCCTTCGCATCCCGCCACACCGCGTACAGGTAGAAATCCGTATCGGGCCGGAAGCCGCGCACCCGGACGCCCGAGCCCTTCAGCTTCTCGCCCACTTTCACCGCCCCCCGGCCGTCCGGGTACGGGCTCCCCCAGATTTCATACTCGGCCGCCTCGGGGGTCGTGGTGAAGTGGACATAGCACTGCGTCCCGTCGGACTCCTGCAGCGGAATGCTGATGTTGGTGATGGCCAGCGCCTTGCCCGCCGCGGACGCCGTCAGCTCCGCGATGGGATTATCCATTTCAGGTACACCCTCCGGCACGGGCATGCGCAGCCCCGCCAGCCGGATCGCCTCGCCCGTCCGGTCCTCCGGCTTCTCGTATTCCGCATACAGGGCGCCCAGTTCGACGTCCCCCGCGGGAACGGCCTCGAACTCGGTGACCGTGATCGCGTGCGTCCGGCGCTCGACCAGGATCTTCTCCAGGGTCAGCGGCAGGTCGGGAACTCGGTCCCCCGCCCCGTAGGAGCCCCACCAGGTCGATCCGGCCTCGCGGAACAGGTCGTAGGGGCTGCACGCCGGCAGTTCGAAGCGGAGATAGCGCCAGCCGTCGAAATTGAAGACGCTCCACTGGTGGATGTCGTCGCAGTTCCAGGCGCCCTTGGTCCCCACGCTGAGCCAGCGCTCCCCCTTCGCGTCGCGCACGCTGTAGACCACCCGGCCCCAGTCGCCCGCCGCCTTCACCCACAGGCCCAGGTGGCTGCCCTTGCCCGGGATCGGGATCGGCCTGGCCGGCGTCAGCGTCGCGTAGAAGGGCATCGTGCGGACCTCGCGGGCCGGCTTTTCGAGGTGGACGGCCAGGGCCTTTCCGCCCTTGTCCGCCGGCGCCTCGACCGCCCGGACGGTCATGGGCGACGGATAACGCCGGATGAACGCCTTGAAGCTGTCTTCGTAGTCGAGGTCGCGCTCCGCCGAAACCGTCCACGAGCCATCGCCCGGTTGGGCCAGCGGCAGCGCCCCGGCCGCCGGGGCCGCGTCGGAATGGTCCGCCTCGCCCAGCGTGATGACCGGGGACTCCGGCAGGCCATACACATAGCAGGGAGCCTGGCCGAGCGTGAAGGTGACCGAGCCGTCGCGCACGGGAACGTCGGTGCGGTTGTCCATGGAATCATAAACCGCCACCGCGGCGCCCGCCGGGACCGCCACCGTGCACGGCCGCGTGCCGCGTATGGTCCAGAACGCGTGCACCAGGGCGCCCGTCTTGTAATGCTTGAACTGCATGGCGTAGGTCGCCGTGCTGCCCGTGGGCACGCCCTTCACGAAATTGCACCTGTTCAGGTTGCGCGTCATGGAGGCGAAAGCCGAAAAGGACGGCTTCGGGGTGGCCAGCGGAAGCGGGTCGCAGATGCCGCCGCCGTAATGCTGCTCGCCCCAGTAGCTTCCGGCGTCGAAGGGGCACCAGCCGCCGGTCTGGAAGTCGACCCCGTGGGCCAGGAGGATCAGCGAGTTGCGCACGGACAGCGCGGCATGCTCGTCGCGGTTGAGCGACCCCGGCCGCGCGGGCAGGCAGGGCCCCTCGTACATGGGCAGCCAGGGATCCGGGTTGCCGGCCTCCCGGAAGGCGTCCCGGCAGAGGACCAGCCGGTGCAGGGCCACCTGGTGGAACTGCGATTCGGGAAGGCGCTCGAAAACGGGAACGTCCACCGTCACGCCGTCGATCAGCTTGCGCGCCTCCTCGCTGCGGCGGAGGAACGGCACGGGGAACCCGGGGTCGCCGTGGGGCAGCAGGCATTTGACGCCGGGATAGGCCGCCTTCACGATTTTGGCCCCCTCGACGAAGCCCTTGAGGAACAACTGGAAGCGGGCTTCCTCGTCGGCCGTGAAAACGTAATCGTTCGTCCGGGGAAGCCCGTCGTAGCTGAGCGGCACGCCGGGCGTGTGCAGGCCGATGCTGGGCTCGGCGTAAAAGGAGATGAACATCGGGCGGTTCAGGTCGTCCCGCTCGATATACCGCTCGGCCAGCGTGGCCAGGAAATTCGACTTGGCCGCCTCGTACCCGAGCTTCTGCAAGTCACCCGAGAAATTGGCGGTCACGTAATGGTCGCCCGCCCCGAAGGCCTTGTAGCCGCGGATGCCCTGCTCCCGGGCCGCCTGCTTGCCTTCCTCCGAAACGCGCTCGTCGAAGGACGCATGGTCCGCCTCGGCCCCGGCGAGCCCCATGATGCGGGTGGGCAGCGGCTCGGGGGGCGTGTCATGCCCGCCGCGCCAGTTCCAGAAACCGAAGATGGGGCCATGGCCGCGTTCCCATTCCTGCTTCTCGCGGGTGTCCGGATGCAGGAGGGCAAGGGCGCGCGTTTCGGTCTGGAAGACGGTCCCCGTTCCCAGCGTCAGGGTCACGTCATGATGGCCGTGCTTTTTCAGACCCAGTTCGAACGTCACCGTTTCCGGCTTCCCGTCCTTGAACTCGACTTTCTTGACCTGGCGGGTCGTCTCCTGCCCGTCGTAGCTCCGGGTGCTCAACTCCAGGCTTACGGGGCCGACCGGCCGAAGGGGCGTGACCACGGCCGTGTACGACGGCTTTTCCGGGGCCGTCCACACATGCAGCCCGTTCGAGGCCTTCAGGTCCACGCTCACCGGCGGCCGTTCCAGCGTCAGGGCATACACATGCACCGAGCTGGGCAGCCCGGCGGGGTGCATGCTGTAATACATGGGATCGGGCCAGGCCCGGTAAAGCCGGACGCCCTTGGTCAGCTCCAGTTCGACCCGCCGGAAGGAGGCCAGCGAACCCGGCTCGACGGGAATGGTGACCAGGAACAGGCTGCCGGCCTTCCCGTTCTCGAGAATGGCCCGCAGGCTGGGTGCCTCGCCCGGGGCGGCCGAAAAGCGCCGCACCGTGGCGGGAACGGTCTGGATGGGGCGGCCCGCCTCGGGGATGAAGAACTGGGCGGTGACGATTGGCAGGCTGTCGGGCTCGGAGTCGGCCGCGGCCAGCAGGTGAATGGCCGAATAGCGCCCCTGGGGAATCGTGAACTGGAGCCGCGTGGGGTTGCGGCTCCAGGCCCCGGCCCAGCGGCCGCCGAAGGCGCCGTCGCGGGGGGAATCCCGGCCGCCCAGGAACCCGTTCTGCAGCCAGCTCGGCTCCAGGTCCACGTGATCGTTGCCGGCCGGATCCGGCCGGGGCGCGAGAAAGGGCACCCCGCCCACCGCCGCCAGGGCGCCGGGCGCCGGAAGGCCGGCGGATTTCAGCCGGGCGCCGTCCAGCCGCCCGGAATTGAGATACCGGTCCAGGGCGATCGGCTCGAACCCCGGCGCCTGGGCCGGCAGCGGCTCCACGCGGAACGAAGCCAGCGCGGCGGTCTTGCCCAGGTCCAGGCTGAAGCGGCCGGCCGTGTTGGAGCCGCCGTCCCACACCAGGCGGTCGTCCACATAGACCCGCGTGCCGTCGGCGCGGACCTGCCAGCGCACCTGGAGCCAGGAACGGGTGAGCGGAGGCTGGGTCGCCATCAGGTGCTCGATGCGCAGCCGGATCGGCTCGGGCAGCCCCAGGTTGCGCTTGGTGAGCCAGCGCATCTTGTAGTCGCACTTCGCCAGCGATTCGCGCGCCCCCTGCGCCACCGTCTTGAAGATGACGGAGGCATTGTCCAGCCCGGCCGCCGCGCTCAGCGCCAGGCTGTACCCCTCGGCCTTGTTCGTCGAGCCCGTCAGCCCGCCCGTCATCTTGAAGGAGGAGGCCGCCCCCTCGTTACCCAGCAGGACGAGGGCGGTCACCTCGCTGCCGGGCTTGACCTCGAAGGAGCCAACCATGTTCAGGAGCACCACCTCGGGAATCAGGGCGGCCACGCCGTTGGTTTCCCGCACCACGTACCGGGGCGGGCGCGTCCCGCGGTCCGTCAACGTCCAGGCGTCCGCCGTTTTACCCAAAACAGGGACAAGCCCGGGGAGGGGTTCGGCGGGGGGCGGGACGGGCTTGGCGGCCAGCCCGGCGGACAGGGCCAGCCCGGCGAGAATCAAGGCGCATGACGTCGTGGCGTGCTTCATTTGGATTGAACCCTTCTGATGAACCGTGACGGGATGGAAAATCGCATGAACAATGGTTTTTCATCATACGCCCGCGGCCCTTACGTTGGCCAGATTTTTATGCGGCGGCGTTTCGACGGGATCGACAGTTCTTCAATTTGGAGTCGGCCGTCCCCGGCCGTAAGCGACTTTGAGTGGCAGCCCCCCTGCCGGCCTCCAGAGAAGATTTTCCACGGTGGAACACGGCGAACGGAAGACACGGTTTCAACATCCGCGAGTTGTTCCCTTCGGGCATAATCGCGATTTCCAAGCGAAGTAGCGAATGAGTTTATTTGTAGGGAAGCCCCTGCCCCCCATCCGGATGACAGTCCCGCCTATGGAGTGAACAACGCATAGACGGATCACCCGGGAAATTTTAAAGTTTTATCGAAATCATGAAAGCACCCGAAAGGAGACCCTATGCGCAACCGCCCGATCCTGCCGGCCCTCCTCCTGCTGCTCGCCGTGTGCGGCTGCAGTTCAATGTATTACGGAACCATGGAGAAAATGGGGATTCACAAACGGGACATCCTGGTCGACCGGGTGGCGGAGGCCCGGGACTCCCAGGAGCAGGCCAAGAAGCAGTTCCAGTCGGCCCTGGAGCAATTCAAAAGCGTGGTCAAGATCGAGGGCGGCGACCTGGAGCGCGAATACGACCGGCTTAGCGACACCCTGAAAGGCAGCGAGGAGAAGGCCCGCCTCGTGCGCGAGCGGATCCGCGCCGTGGAGGACGTCTCCAACGCCCTCTTCCGGGAATGGAGGACGGAAATCGGGCAGTATACGAGCGACTCCCTCCGCCGCTCAAGCCAGACGAAATACGACGCGACGCAGGACAAGTACCGCGACCTGATCGGCGCGATGAAAAAGGCCGAATCCCGCCTGGAGCCCGCCCTCGCCCCCCTTCGCGACCAAGTGCTGTTCATGAAGCACAACCTGAACGCCAAGGCCATCGCCGGTCTGAGATCGGAGGTGGAGGACATACAGGTTAACGTCGACCAACTGGTCCGGGAAATGGAAACCGCCATCGATGAGGCGGACCGCTTCATCGATTCGCTTCAAAAGCAGGAATAACCCCGCGGCCGAAAACCCCGGCAAGGGAGGACATCATGAAAGTGGCACAGAAAACAGTGGTGGTTCTGGTGGAAGATCTATATGAGGACCTGGAACTCTGGTACCCCGTGCTGCGCATGCGCGAAGCCGGCCTGGCCGTCGTCCTGGTCGGCCCCGAAGCGGGCCAGACGTATAAGAGCAAGCACGGCTATCCCGCCCTGGCGGACCAGTCGCCCGACGACATCGACCCCGCGCATGTCCATGCCCTGATCGTGCCGGGCGGCTACGCGCCCGACCACATCCGGCGCCATCCGGACATGATCTCGCTTGTGCGGCGGGTCTATGAGTCCGGGGGCATCGTGGCCTTCATCTGCCACGGCGGCTGGATCCCGGCCTCCGCCGGCATCGTGACGGGGAAGCGGGTCACCTCGTACCCCTCCATCCGCGACGACATGATCCACGCCGGAGCCCACTGGGTGGATGAGGCGGCCGTGCAGGATGGCCAGCTGATCAGCTCGCGCGACCCGGACGACCTGCCTGCCTTCTGCGCCACCATCCTTCGCGCGCTGGAGAAGGAACCCGGACAGGCCAAGGCGCGGCCGGAGATGGCCTCTGTCTGAAAAAGGAACGAAGAGAGTGATCGGTAATCAGTAATCAGTAATCAGTGATCAGTCTGATCGGTCTGATCACTGATCACTGATAACTGATCACTGGCACATCAAGCGGCACGCAGCCGTTGCGCATGGACTCGGTGGCCAGGCAGCCGACGGCCACGGCGTTCCGCGCGGCCAAAGGCGTGGCGGTTGTCTCGCCGCCCTCCCGCAGGTAGCGGATGAACTCCTGGGCGATGCGCGGATCGGAGCCGCCGTGCCCGCCTTCCGGCCTGTCAGCCGTATACACGTCGTAGTCGCCGTGCGCCCAATCCCAGTTCTCTTTCGTCCGCTTCGCCCAGACCCGGATCCGGGAGTGCGAGAAATGGCCCAGGTTTTCGATGCGCCCCTCGGTCCCGATCACGGAATAGTTGCGGCACGAGTCGGGGGTGTAGTGGCACTGCAGGTAGCAGGCCTGGATGTCCTTCGTCATCTGCATGAGGACCATGCTGTGGTCCTCCACGTCCATGACCGGATTGAAGCCCGACTGCGCCAGCGGCGGCCAATTCTCGGGCCGCCACGTCTGGTCGGCCTTCTCGCCCGGCTTCAGCGGGGGGCAGCGGTTGTAGACGGTCAGGTTCCCCATGCCCGTCACCCGGGTCGTCGTCGCGCCCGCCAGCCAGTGGATCACGTCGATGTCGTGCGACCCCTTCTGCAGCAGCAGCGACGTCGATTCGCGCCGGTCCGCGCTGCGGCCGCGGAAATAGGCGTCGCCGCCGTAGTTGATGAAGTGGCGGCACCAAATTGAACGGACCTCGCCGATGACGCCCTGGTCGATGAGCTCCTTCATCTTCCGGAAGAGCGGCATGTAGCGCATGTTGTGGCCCACGAACAGAGGCAGGTCGGCGGCCGCGGCCGCCGCCAGGATGCGGTCACAGTCCGGGATCGTGATGGCCATCGGCTTTTCGAGGTAGACCGCGAGGCCGGCCTTCAGCGCCGCAACGGCATGGTCCGCATGACACCGGTCCGGGCTCGTGACCAGCACGGCGTTGATGCCGGAAGCGAGGAACCGGTCCACGTCCGTGAACGTGGACAGGCCGGGAATCTTTTCCTCCAGCCACCCGAACGCGTCGGGCCGGAGATCCGTCGCCGCCACCACGCGGGCGTTGTCGGCGGGCTTGTGGAAATGCAGGGCGATGGCCCGGGCGCGGCCGCCCGCGCCCAGGATGCCCATGCGGATCTCGTCGAAGCGCTTCACGCCCTTACAAGCCGAGGCTGGCCAGGTAGCCGAAGCTCGACTTCAGGCAGTCGAAGGGATCGCGGCGGCAGGTGTCCTGCTCCACGCAGTACCAGCGCACGCCGGCCGCCTCGCAGGCGGGCACGATGTGCGGGTAGTCCATGTTGCCCTCGCCGAGCGGGGCCATGACGGGGCCCTCGGCGACGACTTCCTTGTCCTTCAGGTGAATGACCGGAACGCGCCCGTGGCAGCGCTCCAGGACCCGCTCGCAGTGCAGGCCGGCGTGCTCGACCCAGTACAGGTCCAGTTCCAGCATCAGGTCCGCCCCGCCCTCTTCCACCAGGATGTCGTGCAGGTTGCGGCGCGCGTCGCCGGGAAACCGCATGAACTCGAGGCTGTGGTTGTGGTGGCCGAAGCGGATGCCGGCCTTCTTAAGAGCCGCGATGACCGGCTTCGCCTCGCCCAGCCAGCGGCGATAGGCATCCGGATTGTGGCCGTAGGGAATGCCGCCGATCGCGGCATAATCGCAACCCAGTTCCTTGTGGAACTCGATTTCCTTTTCGGTCTTGCTCAGCAGGTCGTTCCAGGACCGGTGCGTGGCGATGACCTTCAGGCCGTTGTCATCCAGCATCTTGCGGGCCTCGCGGGCAGACACCTCGGGCTTCTCCCCGTTCATGCAGCCGACGGCCGACATCTGGACGGCCGGAAAACCCATGCGGGCGATCTTGGCCAGCGTCTCCGCCAGATCCTTGCCCGTCTTCGTGAACTCCCGGACCGTATACATCTGAGTCGCGATCTTAGAACCCTTAGCCATGAATGCCTCCCGTTTGCTAAAAATAAGAGAGTAGCCTCTATGGCAGGGAAGCGCAATTCAGAATTCGCAATAAGCCCGAATCAGGAATCATTTGCAGTATGGGTCGTTATTGGCGATAATCAACGGATTATGACAAACAAGATCCTCCTGTTCCTGGTCATTGTTTTGGCGGCAACAACGGGAACAGCCCTGCTCAAGCTGGGCCGCCTGAAGGCCGCGCAAGCCCGGCTGGAATCCCGGCTCACCGCGGAACGGCTCGCAGCTTTGCAGAAGACTCCCGCCCCGCCCCCGCCGGCCCCCGCCTCGCCGACCCACCCCGCGCCCGGGGCCTCCGACAGGCCCGCCACGATCGCCAAGCTGGCGTCCCTGGAGGCCGAGGTGGCGGAACTGCGCCGCCAGGCCGCCGAGCGGGAAGCCGTCCCGATCGCCGTCGCCAGCCTCGTCACGTCCAACCGCGACGACGGGCGCGGCCGCGGCCGCCGGTTCAGCGACGAGGATCTCGCCGCCCTCAAGGAGGCCGATCCGGCCCGCTACGAGGAAATCGAAAAACAGCGCGCGGAGTTCCGGGACCGGATCAAGAGCGCCGCCACCGACCAGGTGAACTTCCTGGAATCGGTCGATATCTCCCGCTGGTCCGCCGAGCACCAGGAAAACCATGCCAGGCTCCTGGCCAATATCGCCGCCTTCACGGAGGCCATGACCCAGCGGACGCCTTCCGCTGAGGGCGAAGACGGGCGCCGGGCCATGTTCGAGCGCATGCGCGAGACCGGCGAGCTCATGGAGACGGAGCAGAGCCTGCTTCTCTACGACACGGCCCAGCAGATGGGATTCGACGAGAAAGGCTCCAAACAATTCGTGGAATACATCCAGACCATCCAGAAGGCCACCTCGCCCCGCGGCTTTTTCCCGGGCTTCGGCGGTCACGGCGGCCGGGGCGGCGGCAACGGCGGGGATGGCGGCAATACCCCGTCGCAAGGCCAGGACCAGCCCCGCCAATAAACCGCAAACCTTACAAATACCGCAGCAGACACACCTGGCTGTTCGCATCCAGCGCCAGCAAATTGGCGATCTCGAAGCGGTTGCCTTCCACATCCGTCAGCAGATAATGGTGCTCCGGCAACCGGATGACGTTATCCCGCAGCTCCCGGGTGGAAAACCGGCACGGGCCCCGGTTCGTCTCGACGTCCCACTCCACGATGCCGAAGCGCTCCCGCGCCTTCCGCACCGCCGTCAGCCGGAACACCATGTAGCGCCGCTCCAATTCTTCCCGCACGCAGGCCAGGCTGAGGTCGTCCAGCCCGTCCAGCGACGCCAGCACGCCCGCCTCCTTCCCGCCGCCGTCGCGCACGCTGAAATAGCGGTCCGTCCGGGAGAGGGGAAACATCCGGACCACGGCCGCCTGCAGCAGGGAGCACTCCCCCTCCAAGGTGACTCGCAGGAGGGCGCCGGCCTTGAAAAAGCGGACCGCCTCCGGCTTCAGATAACGCAGTTCCGTATCGCTCATCCCTTGCCTCCCACGGCCATCACCGAGGATGTTTCCCGCTGCAGCTCGACCAGCCGGAAGAATTCGCCCTTCTTTTCCATCAGCTCCTCGTGGGTCCCCGCCTCCACCAGGGCCCCGTCCTTCAGCACCACGAGCCGGTTGGCGTTCCGCAACGTGCTCAGCCGGTGCGCGATGGCGAAGGTGGTGCGCCCCTTGATCAGGCGGCCGATGGCCTCCTGGATCTGCTTCTCCGTGTCCGTGTCGACGGACGCCGTGGCCTCGTCCAGGATCAGGATGCGGGGATCGTGAAGGATCGCCCGCGCGATGGCCACCCGCTGCCGCTCCCCGCCGGAAAGCGCCTGGCCCCGCTCCCCGACCTTGCTGTCGTAGCCGTCGGGCTTCGAGACGATGAAGTCGTGGGCGTTGGCCGCCTTGGCCGCGGCCATGATCTCGTCGGGCGTCGCCTCCGGCCGCGCGAAGGCGATGTTCTCCGCGATCGAGCCGTTGAACAGGAACGTCTCCTGCAGGACAACTCCAATCTGGGAACGCAAGTCCTGCTGCCGGATGGTCCGGATGTTGACGCCGTCCACCCGGATCTCGCCCTCGTTCACGTCGTAGAACCGGCACACCAGCCCCATGGTCGTGCTCTTGCCCGCCCCGCTGTGGCCGACAAAGCCGATCATCTCCCCGGGCTCCACGGCCAGGTTGAAATTCTTGAGCACGGGCCGGTGCGACTCGTAGCCGAACGTCACGTCCTTGAACTCCACGCGGCCCCGGATCGGCTTGAGGCTGACGGCCTCCGCGGACTCCTTCACGTCGGGCTCCCGGTCCAGGATTTCAAACACGCGCTCCGCCGCCGCCAGGGAGCGCGCCAGATAGTCGGCCAGGCGGCTGAGGAAGCTCAGGGGGCCGTAAAACATGCCCAGGTACGCCAGGAAGGTCATCAGCACGCCCAGCGTCATGTCGCCGCCGATGATCTGGCGTCCGCCCACGTACCACACCATCAGCGTGCCCGCGCTCATGACGAACCACAGCATCGGGAAGAACGTGGCCCACATCTGCTGCGCCGCCTGGTTCGTCGCCCGCACGTCCTGGCTGGAGCCCCGGAACCGCTCGATCTCGGAGTGCTCCCGCGCGAACGCCTTGACCACGCGGGCGCCCGACAGCGACTCGGTGACCGACGCCGACAGCCGGGACCGGTAATGCCAGGTGCGGCGCCACAGGCCGATGATGGTGGGCCACCAGTGATGCGAGACCCACAGGCAGATCGGCACGGGAATCAGGACCAGCAGCGCCAGCCTCCAGTTCATCGTGAACAGGACCGCGCCGATGCCGATCAGCAGAAGAATGTTGGCGCCGAAATACTGGATGCCGTCCACCATCACCGTTTCCAGCGACTCGGTGTCCTGGATCACCCGCGACATCATCGCCCCGACCGGGCTTTTCTCGAAGAAGCGGATGGACATCTGCTGGAGGTGCGTGTAAAGCTGGAGACGCAGGTCGTGGGACAGGGACGTTCCCAGCCGCACCAGCAGCCGCGTCCGCATGATATTAATCCCGCTGCCGGCCACCTGCGAAACCACGAGGGCGAGCACCAGCCAGCCCAGCATGACCAACCGCTGGGCCACGGTGTGGTCGGCAGTCTGGGGCTGCAGCACCTGGTCCACCAGGGGGCGGGTCAGGTAAGGCGGGATCAGGCTCAGCGCCATGCCGGTCAGGATCAGCACCGTCACCAGGGCCGTCTGCTTCCAGTAGGGCTTCAGGTAAACCCCGAACCGCATCAGAACCTTGCGCTTGTCCAGGCAGGCGGGGCAGACCTGCGAGTGCTCCGGCAGCAGCAGCCGGCACGTGGGGCAGCGCTTGCGCTCTTCCGGGTCTTTCGCCAGGACGGGCTTGTCCGACGCTTCCGCCGCGGCCAGCTTTTTCTGATGCGCCATCCAGTCGTTCAGATATTTGATCAGCCGGCCGAACGGCTTCTGCCAGGCGTTGCTGTAGCGAATCACCTCGACCGCATGCCCGTCCGCCATGACCATCAGCGCGCCGCCCCCCACCAGGTTGTCCAGCCGGGGGGCCTTGATCGCGGCCAGGTCCCGCTCCCACCGGCAAACCGGCGGGCCGGAGCGCGGAATCGAGAAGACCCTGATTTTGGCGGCGGTGACAACCAGCCACTCTTCGCCGAACGATCCATCGAGAAGCATATCGGTGGGAAACGATGCTTCGGCCGTTTCACCAGCCTGCTTCAGCCATGCCTCGAGAGAAACCGGAAGTGGGTCCATGCGCGTTATACTAAAGGATGATTTCGCTTCTGTCGATATTCAGGAATGGAGGGCCCTCCTGCTTAAAGAATGCCAATCGGGCACTTTACGGAAACCTCTCGCGAGCCGCCCGGGGCCGCTTCGGCCAGGGCGCGCGAGGGCAAGTCGGGTGCGGCGTTTCGATCAGCACGATATGGCGAGGCGATTTTGGCGATGATGGCGCCGCGCGACGCGGCGAGCTGGCCTCCCGGGCCGCGAAGCCGCGTTGGGTGGCGCCAGCGCGCCAAAGCGCCCGCCAGATCGTGCCGAAACGCCGCACCCCCGCTGGTCGCCGATTCGCATGACATCCGCATCGCGGCGGCCAAGCATGCCCTGAAGTGACGCTTCGTCTACTTCAGGGGGACTGGCCGCCCTACCTGAAACATGCGTATATCCCATGGGCCCTACCCGCTCACCAGCGCGCAGCCGTGGGCGGGCACCGTCACGTCGAACAAAGCGGACGTCCCCCGCCGCGACAACAGTCGGCTTTCCAGCGACTTCCCCGCCAGGTGCAGCGCCGGCCGCAGGCCCAGCCGTTCATCCCGCAGCGCCGTGCGCACGGGCTTGTCCGTCCAGTTCGCCAGCACCACGCCGGTCCGCCCGTCCGGCGCCTGCCAGGCCGCATGGAACAGCGCCGGGATCCGGTTCATCCGCGACTCCCTTTCCCAGGTCCTGACCGGAATCCCCTCCGGCTCCGCCGGCCGCAGCATGCCGCCATAGACGAGGAAGTCGCGGCCCGCCCCCCGGCGCAGGGCCAGCACGGACCGCAGCATGGCCGCGGCGGCCGCGTCGGAGCCCACCTTCGGCTTCCAGTTCGCCCAGTTGCCCGTGTCGCGGTTCAGCAGCGTCCCGTCCCCCGTCATGACCGCGCCGGGAATCTCGCCCAGCACCCCGTTGCAGGCGTTCCGGGTCTCCAGGTGGTGCGGCTCGGGCCCCATGCCCATCCCGCCCTGCAGGGTGATGCAATCGTGATAAAGATAATGGTACAGCGGCAGGAAGGCATAATTCGACGTGTGGCCGGGCGGGATGACCCGCACGTCGCACTGCTGGAAAAAGGGCAGGCAGGTCTCGTTGCACGGGCCTTCGGTGGAATGCATGACCTCGCCGGCGCCGGCCGGTTCGGCCCGCCGGAACGCGGCCATGACCGCCCGCATCTCCCGGGCCATCCACTTGCCGGGCCCCGGCGGATGGCCGTGCCGGTCCGAAAAACAGGGAAACGTGGCCGCCCCCATGTTCTGGTCGAAAAACTGGATGGACTCCATCCCCCAGCCCGCCAGCCGCTTCACGAATTCCGTGGCCAGCCGGCGGGTCTGCCCCGCCCCCAGGCAGCACGCGTAGCTGGGCCGCCAGGTCTTGTCCCACGCCTCTTCCCACAACTCGCCCCGGGGCGTCCGGCACACCCCCGCTTGCCCCCGCTCCGCCCGGAACAGCTCGCGCCCATCGTACCCGTTCCAGGCGTGCCGCGTCACCCACCGCGTGCCGTTGCAGAAGGAGCCCGCCCGCCAGCCGCGCCTCCGGATCTCCCGGATGAACCGCTTCATGGACGCCTCGCCCCCGACCGGCGGGAAACAATCCGGATAGACCCACGGCCCGCCCCGCTCCCACGCCATCAGCACGGCAACCAGGGGCGCCCCGATCCGGCGCGCCAGGCGATCCAGCAGGGGTAGAATCTTTTCGTAGGGCAGGAATTCCTTCACGGGAAAGACGGGGCCGATGTCCAGCTCGCCCTGGAGCCGCACGGTGATATAGGCCGGGGAATCCAGAAGCCAGGCCGGCACGTCGGTCCGCCGGCTCAGCGGGGTTGACCAGGGTTGCGTGCTGCTCCACGCCCGGTAGAGGTCCGCCGCATCCATCCAGCCGCCCTTGAACCCGCGCAGCACAATGTCATACTCCAGCGTCCGCTCCCCCGCCGCCGGCCAGTCCCCCGCATGCGCCAGCCCCAGCCGGATGCCCGGCGCCCGGTGAACCGCCTTGATCAGCTTGACGTTCGCCGCCCCGTCTTCGCAGGCCATGTAGAGGCCCGCACGATTGTTGTAGAACGCCAGGAACTGGGCGAACAGCCCGCCCGGGTAGTGCGCGGAGTCGCCGTTCTCAGGGGAGAACTGGAACGCGGCGTCATCGTCCGGCCCCAGCGCCTCCGGCGCGGGATCGACCATCTCCCGCCCCGCATAATGCGGCAGCAGCACGGTCCCGTGCAGGCCGTACCCGACCACAACGAACGGATACTGCACGTCCGTGATGCGCAGGCCCGCCCCGTTGCGCACGGATAGGCCCCACCGGCTGCCCGGCTCCCCGGCGCAGGCCGCGACCGTGGTCGTGACCGACAGGTCCAGCCCGGCCAGCCCGCGGAATTGCATCGTCACAACCCGGCGGCCGTTCTTATCTGTCGCTGAAATAGAAACAGCGGCGGCGTCCCGGGAGGTGATCCGGAACCAGGCGCGGCGGGAGTCCAGCCCCTGGATGACGAAAACCGGATGATCGGGCGCGGAGGCGATGAATTCAACCCCCGGCGCGCAGGCGGAACGGAACGAGACAAGCCGGCCCGACCGGCGGTCGAACGCGAGCGTCTCCGAGGCCGACTTCAGGACGAGAGGCGTCATGAGGCTCCTTGTGTGAGCCTCCCATCATAAGGATTGCAGCCCCTTGACGCAACCTTTTCAAACGCGGCTGGACGCGGACCCCTTTCAGGGATTATAGTGGCGGTTTGAAAGGAAGGGGAATGAAGAACAGCCGCTGGAACGCCATTCTCGTCACCCATTCCCACTGGGACCGGGAATGGTATCAGCCCGTGGAAACCTGCCGGTTCCGGCTGGTGGAACTCATCGACCGGCTTCTCGACATCCTGAAACAGGACCCCGCCTACCATTCCTTCTGGCTGGACGGCCAAACCATCCCCCTCGACGATTACGCCGCCGTCCGCCCCGAGCGGATGGAGGAGTTGTCCGGCTGGCTCCGCCAGAACAAAATCCGGGTGGGCCCCTGGTACGTGCTGGCCGACGAGCACCTGGTCTCCGGCGAGGCCTGCCTCCGCAACCTGCTGCTGGGCCTGTCCATTTCAAAGGGTCACGGCCAGCGCCAGGCGATCGGCTACATGCCCGACACCTTCGGCCACATCGACCAGCTGCCGCAGATCCTGCGGGGATTCGAGATCGACAACGCGTTCTTCTGGCGGGGTTACGACAAGGAGTCCCTCGACTCCGCCGATACGGAGTGGATCGGGCGCGACGGAACCGCCGTCAAGGCCGTCTGCCTGGTGGGCGGCTACTCGAACGCCCGCGGCCTGACCCGCGACATCGACGCCACCTCCGACCGCATCGACCTCCAAATGCCCGCGCTCAAGCGGTTCAGCGGCTCCGGTACGCTTTTGCTGATGAACGGCATCGATCACGCGCTGCCGCTCGATCACCTGGCCGAGATGATCCCGGGCCTGGAAGCTCGGTTCCCCGGGCTCTCCGTCCGCCATGGCAGCCCCCAGGACTACCTGCAGGCCGTGGCCGGCTCGCACCGCAAAAGCCGCCCCCTGACGGGCGAGCTGTTCCACGTGCCCGCACTGGACGGCTGCCTGTCCACCCGCCCGCTCCAGAAACGACTCAACCGGCTGCTCGAAAACCGGCTGGCCCATTATGCCGAGCCCCTGGCCCTGATGGCCGCCGACCGCCTGGGCGGCCTCCCGAAGGGGCTGCTGGACCGGGCCTGGCGCCTGCTGCTCCAGTGCCATCCCCACGACACGATCTGCGGCTGCCATGCCGACACCGTGGCGCGGGACATGGAAAACCGGCTCGACCGCGGGCTGCAGCTCGCGGACGAGCTGGAAAACCGCGCCCTGCATGCGCTGCTGGGCGCGCGGAACGGATACGGGAAACCCGGCCTCCCCTGCACGATCGCCGTCTATAATCCCCTGCCCTGGCGCCGCCGGGAAACGATCACCCTGGACCTGCCCCTCCCCCCCGGCGCTGCCGCCGGCGACCTGCAGGTGACAGGCGCGGACGGCGTCCCCCTGCCCGGCCGCATTCTTGAAACGCGCCCGGGCGTCCACACCATATTCCACGATTACACTATCCCGACCCGGCTTTCAGGCCGCTTCGCGACGATCCAGTTCGACGCGGCCGACCTGCCCCCCATGGCAACAGCCCTCTTCACGGTTTCCGCCAAAGCCTCCGGAACGGTCAGCATCATGGAGGACACCGGTCGCGAGCGCGCGGAGGGCAAGACGGCGCATGTGGCCGACCGCCCTCTGGACGTGCTGGAAAACGACCGTCTCCGCGCGACCGTCCACCCGGACGGCTCGCTGGACCTCCTGGACAAGGCCACCGGCCTTTCCCTGCAAGGCCTCAACAGCCTCCGCCTTCAGCCGGACCGGGGCGACCTTTATCACTTCGCGCCGGCCCTAAGGGACGAGGTCTGCCGGATCCGGGCAGGCTCGCTCGTCCGGCTGGCCGATTCGCCCTTCTCCCAGACCATCCGGGTCCTGGCCCCGCTGGCGTTCCGCGAGGCCGACCTGGCGCTGACGATCGACCTCACGCTGGCGGCCGGGTCGGACCGCCTGGAAATCGCCGTCTCCTTTTCCAACACGGCGCGGGACTTCCGCCTGCAGGCCGCTTTTCCGGTTCCCTCCGATGGCACAGCCCTGGCTCACACCCCGTTTTCGCTGACACCGCGCAAGCCGGTCCCGCCGCGGGAGACGGTGCGCATGGAAAGCGACAAGCGGTTCCGGGTCAACGCGGTCAGCCAGCCGCTGCAGTACATGGCCCAGTTCAACCTGAAAAAGGGACAAGCCCTGGCGGTTCTCTCGCGCGGGCTGTGCGAATACACCTGGGAGCAGCCGGGCCTGCCCTGCCTCACGCTGATGCGCGCATCGGGGAAGATCTGCGACTCCCTTTCCGGCTTCAGCGCGGAGGGCGGCCAGTCGTCCGGCCCGCAGGTGTTCGAGTATGCCCTGGCCGTGCCGCGGGACCGCTCCGGCGCCGAGGCCCTGCGCTCCGCCTATGAATTCAACCTCCCGTCCAAGGTCCTGCCCGTCTTCGCCGCCCCCGCGGAGGCGCCCGGTCCGGGCATCGAATTCCTGAATCCCTGCTGGATGCCGGCCGCCTTGAAACCCGCCGAATCCGGCACGGCGCACGTGCTGCGCTTCTGGAACGCCTCGGAGAAACGGGAGAGCGGCCTGATCCGCCTGCCGCCGCGTTACAGGAAGGCCGCCCTCGCCCGGCTCGATGAAACGCCGCTGGGTCCGGTGAAGGTGACCAGAAACCAGTTGCGCCTGACCGTCAACCCCTTCGAAATCGTCACGGTTCTGCTCGCCTGAACGGGCCGCCCCGGATCTTGCGGCGCGCTTCGCGCCCCTCTTTATCTACTATAGGATCTTCAAGGGGCCGCGGGGCTTCCCCGCCTCTTCTCTCGGACACCCTGAAGTGACGCCGCGTCTACTGCAGGGCTCTTAACCGTGTTCCACCGTGTCCGCCGTTCGCCGTGTTCCACCGTGTTAATCTTCTCTTCCGGATTGCGCGTTTCGCGCCGCCTCTTATCCGTGTGATCGGTGTGATCCGTGGTGGCTCTTCCCGAGGCCGACGTTGGGCCAGGCCAGGCGCCTGCGCCGTGTGAGGACACTCGGCCTAACATTCGAACGGGGGGCAAAATATGTTTGAATTGGATTCTTTATATTGCTATATTGGAAGCATGAAAACGACTGTCGATATTCCTGAAAAGGAATTGCAGGATGCCATGAAATATTCCGCATCCAAGACCAAGCGGGGCGCCATTGTGACAGCGATAGCCGACTACAACCGGCGGCAGCGCATGGCGTTGCTGGCTCGCCATCTCGGAACATGCCATAACATGATGTCCGCCGAAGAACTGGCGAAACTCCGGAAAATGGAGTAACCGCGCCTTGAAACTCATCGATACGTCCGCCTGGATCGAAAGCCTGCGCCCGGCCGGTGATGCCAATGTCGGAGAACGGGTGCGCGCACTCCTCGTCAATGGCGAAGCCGCCTGGTGTCCCATGATTAAACTGGAACTCTGGAATGGCGCCCGGGGAGACCACGAGAAGCGTGTGCTCCAGGACATGGGCGAAACGCTCATCGAACTCGACATGCCCCCGGCCGTTTGGGCTCTTTCCTTTGAGCTGGCTCGAAAAGCCCGCGCCGCCGGCCATACCATCCCGTCAACGGACATCCTGATTGCCGCCTGCGCCCGGCATCACAAGGTTGCCCTCGAACATGCGGATACCCACTTCGACATACTCGCCAGGATTCGTTAACGCAAGAAAGAATAACACGGTGGAACACGGCGAACGGAAGACACGGTTCCAACATCCGCGAGTGGTTCCCTTTGGGTAAGATCGCGCTGAAAAGTTGCTCTGCCATAGTCTTTCTTTGTGGGGCGGCCCTGTAGTAGACGCAGCGGCACTACAGGGCAGGCCCCACACCCCCGAATCCCGCCCCACCGTTGTTCTCCTCTTCCGGACACCCTGTAGT
>JBIIYJ010000498.1:0-2973 GCA_044346855.1 Kiritimatiellia bacterium | reverse complement strand
CCTTGCCGAACTCGGGACCGGCGGGATTATGATGCCGGTGATGATCTACCGGGCTGGCGCCACGAACGGGCCGGCAAAGCCGAAAACCGGCAAGGGCGTGGAGTACGAAATGTGATGGGGAAGAGGAAAGAGGGTTCAGGGTTCGGGGGTCAGGAAGAGGGTTCAGGGGTCAGGAAGAGTGATCAGTTATCAGTGTCGGACCAGTCGGACCGGTCTGACCGGTCTGACGTTTTTTAGCCTGAACCCTGAACCGCTGAACCCTGAACCCTGACCCGGGCACCAGAGCCCTGCCTCGAAGCTCGGAAGGTCACGGTGCCCGGCTTCGCACGTGCCTTGTGTCTTAACGGGAGAATCGACTGATGAGCAACGATTGTCTGGCGCGCGGAACCATGCCGGAGACGACGGGTGCGGACCGCGAGGGGCATGTGGTGCTCGGCGCGTTGCCGCTGAAAAAGGGACAGCTGCGAGGGACGGGGGCCTTCGGCCTGGCCGTCAACGGGCGGGAATTTCCCATGGACGGGACGGCGGCGGCCTGGTGGCCCGACGGCTCCGTCAAGTGGCTCCGCCTGTGCGGGGCGGTTGACCTCAAGGGCGGCTGCGACAACGCCTTCACCGTGGCCGCGCTTCCCGGCGCCACCGCGGGGGGTCTGGCGGCCACCCACCTGCCCGGTATCGAGTCCATCACGGGCGGCCCCCTTTCCGTGCGGATCAGTCCCGATGCCAACCGCGTCCTGGAGGTCCGGGACGCCGCCGGGCGGTTGCTGACCCGCGGGCCCGGACTGTCGGCCCGCCTGAGGGCCCGGGGGCGGGATGACCGGCCGCGGCCGGCGCTGGACTGGACCTTCGAGCCGGGCAACGCCCGCGTTGTGGTGGAGAGCCTAGCCCGCGTCGTGGTGCGCCTGGGCGGCCGCTTTGTGGAGGACGGGCGGGTCCTGGGGGAGTTGGTGACCTTCATCGAGATCGTGAAGGACGAGCCCCGCCTGGGCATCCAGCCGGTGTTCATCTTCCTGGGCGACCCTGACCGGGACCGGATCGAATCGCTCCAGGTCTCGGTGCACACCATTTACGGTTCGGGGGACGGCGCCCGGTTCGGGTTCGGTCAGGACCGCGGGCCGGGGCTGTGGGACGACTGCCAGTGGCTGCCCGACGGGCACCGCTGGCCGCAGGTCCGGCAGGTGCAGGCGGGCTCGACGTTCTACAAGCTCGAGAAGCGGACGGGGCCGGCGGGCGGCTGGGTCAAGATCCGCGAGGGTCAGCGGGCGCAGGGCTGGTGTCACCTTGGGGGGGCCGCGGGGGGAGTCACGGGCGCGATCCGCTATTTCTGGCAGGAATACCCGCGCACGCTGGCGGTGGATGCGGACGCCGGGACGGTCAGCTTCGGCCTGGTGCCGGAGGAGGGGGAGCCCCTGGACTTGAGGCGGTATTCGCCGGTCATCCTCGGCGGCACGATTTACGAAGCGGGCGAGGGGGCGATCGACTCCGCGTTCTACGGCGCCCACGGCATCGCGAAGTCCAGCGAGTTGATGGTCCGGTTCCACGCGGCCGGGGAGGAGCGCCTGGCGGCGGCGAAGGCCGGCCTGTTCTGGACCCGCCCGGTGCGGCTGGTCCCCGAGCCCGCCGGCTTTGCCGCAAGCGGGGCGGCCGGCACGCTGGAGGCGGCGGCGCCCGCCGGGTACGAGGACGGCGAGGAGCGGGTGAAGGCCCTGGCTTCGTTCCTGTTTGAGGAACGCGAGGCGCGCGGCTGGTACGGGCTGCTGAACTACGGCGACGTGATGCAGACCTACTACACCAGCCGCGGGCAGTGGGCCTACGACGACGGGGGGTACGGCTGGGTCAACACCGAGAGCCTTCCCGACCTGGGGCTGTGGCTCACGGCGCTGCGGCACGGGCGGATCGACTGGCTCGAGGGGGCCATCGCGATGACCCGGCACAACCGCGACGTGGACATGTACCACCGCGGCAACTTCAAGGGGGTGGGCTCCCGGCACAACGTGAACCACTGGGGCTGCAAGGACAAGGAGTGGCGCATCTCCATGCCTCTGGTGAAGCGGTTCCACGACTACCTGACCGGAGACCCCTGGACCCGCGAGGTGATCCTGGAAACGGTGGGGGTGTACCAGACGTACGAGCGGACCTCCAGCGCGGCGGCGTCCATGGGGGCGGCCCTGTCGGGGCTGATGGTGAAGGCCGAGATGACCGGCCGGGCCCAGGATTTCGACGCGGTGGTCCGGATGCTGGACGTCTACGCGCGGGCGGTGCGGGAGGACGGGCACATGGCCCGCCAGCTGCACGTGAATCTGGCCACGGGCGAGGGCGAGCCGGTCTTCGGCACGACCCGGGGCAAGCCCCTGCCCGGCGAGGACGGGACGCTGATGGGCAGCTATTTCTTCCTGCTCGGGTTCGGCGCGCAGCATGCGTTGACGGAGGCGGCCGCGACGTACGCCCACGCGCCGTTGATCCGGGCGCTCATCCGGCATGCGGATCTTTACCTGGGGACGTTTGACATGACCCGCTGGGCCCCGTACCAGGTTCCGCGCGCCGGGGGTGCCATCCTCTTCCTCGCGCTGGCCTTCCGGGAAACCGGCTTTCCCCGGTTCCGGGATTCCATCGCCCAGTCCCTGGCGCAGGGCTATAAGGGACCCGACCTGGGGACGGAAGGCGGGGAGGGCGTCTTTGACGAGCCGCGCCGCCGGATCCTTCTCGACATGGAGCGCAAGAACAAGATTACCTGCTCCATCGGCGACCTGATGCACCTGCGGCCGTATGGCTATGCGGCGATCAGGTGAATGGAATGTCAAACGGAGGGCGGAGCTCTGCGACGCCTCAGGCGCAAGGATGGCGCAGGCAGGGCACCTGAGGGCTCGCGGAGCTCGCCCCTCCGTATGGCTTTTCTGGAATGTCGTACGGAGGGCGGAGCTCTGCGACGCCTCAGGCGCAAGGATGGCGCAGGCAGGGTGCCTGAGGGCTCGCGGA
>JBIIYJ010000187.1:0-10502 GCA_044346855.1 Kiritimatiellia bacterium | reverse complement strand
CCAGGGGCGACCGCAAGGCGGTCCGGGCGATTTCGAAGGGCGACCTGACCGTGCTTCGCAAGCGCGTGGAGGCGCTGTGGAAGCGGCACCGCGCCATGTGGATGGAGACATACAAGCCGTTCGGCTGGGAAGTGATCGAGAGCCGGTATGGAACCGTCATGGCCCGGCTGGCGACGCTGCAGGATCGGGTGGACGCGTATGCCGCGGGCAAGCTGCCCGAGCTGCCCGAGTTGGCTGCGACGCTGCACAATCCCTGGGAAGGCCGGAAGCTGGGCGACCTGCATTTCGGCTCCAGCCGCATGCGCACGCCCAGCACGATCAAGTGAATAGCGGATAGCTGATAGCTAATAGCGGAGAAGTGATAGCGAGGGTTCAGGGTTCGGGGTTCAGTCCCGCCGCTGGGCGAGGCGCCCAGATGGAGCAATTATGAGAATCGTCACGCGTAGCAGGTAGGGCGGCCAGTCCCGTGGCCGCCGCAATGTGCCAGTCTTGCGCACGTCGGCGCTCAAGGGACCCTTCGACAGGCTCAGGGCAGGCTGAGCGCCCTACCTGAAAACGAACCGGTTCTCAGATCAGGGGGGGCACACTGTCCGGCATGGACTCGGCGGTCCCCCGCCGTAGCTTCATCTGCCGGTCCGAGATTATTTTCATTAAATCACGATACCCAACATCCATTTCTGAACTTCGCCCTATCGGTGACGCTGGCTGGTCAAATCCTGCCGGCGATTGGCGTTTTGTCAGTCGCTGTGACCAACCCTTTCAGGAAGCGAATGCCCTTTTCCAATTCATCTCGCTTCACCTTGTGGGGTTCTGCGCTCGCGTGTTCCGCGGTATTTGCTTGGTGCGCGGCATCACCCCTCTTGGCGACGAGGGAATCCAGGGCCCGCTTTGCGGCGGCGCTGTCAAAATTGTCCCATGCCCATTCCCTTGTAACATCGATCTCGAAGTAGTCCTGGAATATTCGACGCGTTCTTTCGGAGTTCGGATTAAAGAAACGTTTCAGGTCCTCTTCCATACGTCTTCTCACGAAGTTCCCGATTGGACTCCCCTCGACGGCATTTAGCCATAAGGCCAACTCATCTCCGATGCGGTCCTTTACATAGGTCTCCCACGATGCGAGCGCCATTACCAAGCCTGCGCGTTTCAGGACCTCTCCGTTCGGATGGGCACTCTGAGTCGCATTTTCGGAATCGAAGCGATGCAATAAATCCTCAGCATCTTGAATTGAGCGGAAAAAGGCATCAGCTGCTCTTGTCATAGATTATTGCGTCCAATTTTTGTATTTCTGGTTCACGCCAACATGCCGCTCAGCCGGAGCCGCGCCAGCGGCAAAAAACTGAGCGAGTGGTTGGCGTCCTTGTCTTTTCGTGATCGCAATCGTGATCCTCATCGATCACGCGCGTGCGTTGGCGCTTCGGTAACGAGCACGATCGCGATCACGACTGCGATTAAATCTCTTTGTCCCTGAAAGATCAAATCATTTGATCGCCAACGTCAGTCCTGGGGGGGCGGCCTTGAGTGGGTAGTCCTGGTAATAGAGAATAGCGTTGCAGGGGGCGATGTGTAGAGGGGCTTCGGACTCTTCTCATTTTACGGCAACAGTTGCCATCGCGCGCGGCCACCGCAGGCGTCATGCTTGCGCCCGCTTCCGCTTTCGCTATTCGCTATCCTCTATCCTGCCTCCGCGTTCTCGTCCGGATCGGGGGTACGGGGCCTCCCCGTCTATCCTTCTCCGCGCTCTCTGCGTTGGACGCTGGTTGTTGACCCAGTCTATGCGCATGAACGGTTCGCTATCAGCTATTAGCTATCCGCTATTCTTCCATCCGATAGCGGTGCAAGGCCTCCCGCAGGGTGATGCCGTAGTGGCGGCGGAAGGAGGCGGAGAGGTGGCTGAGGTGGCGGAAGCCGGTCCGGCCGGCGATGTCGGTCAGGCTCAGGGGCGTGGCGCCGATCAGGTCCATGGCGGTGCGCAGGCGCCGGCGGTTGCGGTATTCCACGGGGGTCAGGTTGTAACGCCGCTCGAAGCGCAGGCGCAGATGATTGAGGGAGCAGCCGCATTCCCGCGCCAGGAGAGAGAGGTTGACCTCGCAGGCGCCGTCGCGATCGATGGCGTCCCTGAATTTCTCCTCCGGCAGGGGCGCGTCCGTGCGTTCCGGCATCTCCATCAGCAGGGCCAGGATGGAGGCCAGCGCCAGCCGGGCCCGGAAGAGGCCGCCCGGCGTGTCTTCCTTCCAGCCGGCGCGCAGGGTTTCGAAAAGGCCGATCAGGGACTCGCGCCGGCTGAACGGGACGGGTGCGAGGAGCGGCAGGGCGATCCAGTCGAACCCGCTCTTCATCAGGACGCGGTTCTCCCGCTTGTCGTATTTCAGCGAAGCCGTTTCAAACGAAATCGCCCAGTTCCGCCGTTCTGCGCCCATGCAAAAGCGCGTCGTGGTTTCCGGCGGGATGAGCGCGAGCCACGGGTAGGTCGCGGGCGGCGCCAGTTTTCGGCCGTCCTGCATCTGGATCCGCCAGTCGTCGATCCCCCCCAGCGCCAGAGTCAGCCGCCAGAGGCCCATTCGCACCCGGCCCTGCTCCGGGTTCCGGAAGAGGTCGGCCACATGGAAGGTCGCGTCCAGCATATCGTGTTTTTGTCTAACTCGTTTCGGATTGTATTGCAATTGTCTTAAATAATGCTTGAAAGATCAATGCATGGCAATGTGTTTTTTTATAAATATCGGGCAAAAGCGCAATGGCGGGGGTGTCGCGGCGTTTGCTATACTAAATAAGGAGGAAATGTACTCATGAAAAGCAAACTGGTTTTGGTTTTCGTGGCGATCGTGTGGGCGGCCTCGGCCGTTCGCGCCCAGATGCCGACCAACAGCCTGCGCGTGTGGCTGAAGGCCGACGCCATTACCGGGCTTAACAGCGGCGATACCGTTTCCAACTGGCCGGACAGCAGCGGGTTCGGGTTCGACGCCAGCCAGGCGAACGCAGACCGACAACCCTATTTTTACAGTAACGTGGTGAACGGCCTTCCCGTGGCGAGGTTTTCGCGGCTCAACGATTACCTTTATAATCTATCGTATTCAAATCCCATCCAGGAGGCGGCCGTTTTCATGGTCGCCCGCCGGATCGGGCTAAAACTGGGCGGCACCTATCAGAGTTTATTCATGGGGGGCTCTACCAATTTCTCTGCATCCGGCAGTTTCATCTATCAGTTGACATATGAATGGACCGCGCCGGATATCCGGGCGAATTTCGCGACTGCCGGCTTGGACATCCTGAATGCCAATGCGACCTGGACGACAAACGAGTTCACGCTGCTCGGCCTGACCAAGGGCGCCTCGGGAGTCGGCTATTCCCAACTTCACTACAACGGCACGCTGAAGGGGTCGGGTTCCGGTGCGCAGAATCTGGGCTCCGGTTTTTATTTGGGCAACTGGAACAACTCCGAGGCCAACATCGAGGTTGCCGAACTGGCGATCTACGGATCCGCCCTTTCGACCAACGACCGGCAGAACGTGGAAGGCGCTTTGGCCGTTAAATACGGGCTCAACCGGTTCCTGCCCGCCGATCATCCCTGGCGGAACGGCGCCCCGGCCGAACCCCGGATTGAAAACCGCCCGGCCACGAACATCAGCCTGTCGGGCGCCTCGCTGAACGGCTTTCTTGGTTCCACCGGTTCGGCGGCGGTGGTGGTGACGGTGGTGTGGGGGACGGCCAACGGAGGGGCGGTCACCTCCGGCCTCTGGGAGGCCACCAATACCTGGCCCGTGGGCGCATGGGAGGAAGCGGACGAGGTAACCTATCCGGCAACCGGCCTGGAGTCCAACCGGTTGTACTATTACCGGTACGGGGCGACGAATGCTGTCGGCCCCTGGGATTCTGGGGTGTCTCTGTTTTTTATGACCGCCCCCGTCGAACTGGCTGTGATGGATTCCGCGGGCGCGGAAGGGACGGATGTCATGACATTCACCCTGACCCGGCCGGCAACGGCGACCAACGAAGCGGCAACGGTTCCCTTTGCCTGGAGTGGCGACGCCCAGGCGAACAAGGATTTCTTTTTCGCCAACCTGCAGAGCAACTGCGTGCTGAACGCCGGCCAGGTTTCCGTGACCGTCACCTCGGCTCCGGTGGACGACCCCTTTTCCGAGCCGGAGGAAAGCGTGATCCTGGGGCTCGTTCCCGCCAGCGGGTTCATGGATAATTCCACCCTGGCCACGGGTTCGATCGCGGCCAGCACGGCGCATGCGCCCACGGGCACGATCGGTTATTGGCGGTTCGAGCCGATTCCGGGCCTTCAGGCCGATTCCAGCGGCAATGGGTTTGTCATCATCAACACCTTGGCGCTCCAGTACCAGAACGCCCTGGCGACCAACGGCCTGTCCTCGGCCTTTCCCCGTACGATCCGGGATTCCGGGCTCACGAATGCCGCGTGCATGACCACGTCCGGGCAGGTTGCCTACAACCCCGCCTTCACCACGAGCGTGTTCACGATCGAGGCGTGTGTCGCGATCAACGACGTCACCACGGGCTGGCGAACCATCGCGTCACGCTGGTCCAATTTCACGGGCGGCCGGAGCTGGCTCTTCGGCGTCCAGACCAACTCCCAGCGCCTCGTGTTCCTTTATATGGGCAGCTCAAGCATCACTGTTAGGGCGCCCACCGCCGATTTCGATATCCAGACCAACAAGGACTATTACGTGTCGGTGGCGGTCGACTTCGCCAAGGCCGGCGCCGGGCTGAATGGCGCCCTGTTCCGCCTCCGGAACCTGACCGACAACGGGCCGCTCATCGCGGGCTATGCGGACCTTCCGTCCGCCTCCTTCCAGCCGGTCGCGGATATTCCTTTCGAAATCCGGCGCTATGGAGGCAGCAGCTTCCTTGGCGCGTATACGGGCTGGCTCGACGAGCTGCGTTTTTCGGCGGGCGTGTTGGGCGACAATGCGCTGATGATCGAGGCGCCTCCGTCAAGGCCGGGCACGGTGATCCTCGTTCGATGATTAAAAAAGGGACAATGACATGGCAAAGCACAAGGGGAAGACGATTCGGGTCGGCGTGATCGGGCTTGGGCGCGGACAGACCTACGCCCGCGGGGCCGGCGGCGTGTGCGGGATGGAGCTCGTGGCGCTTTGCGACCACTGGGCCGACAAGCTGAAGAAGAGCAAGGCCGCCTATCCGGGCGTCACCTTCTACACGGATTACGACAAGTTTTTGGAGCACGACATGGACGCCGTGGTCCTGGCCAACTATTTCCACGAGCACGCCCCGTTCGCGGTGAAGGCCCTGGAGGCGGGCCTGCACGTCATGAGCGAGACCAGCGCCTGCGCCACGCTGGCGCAGGGCGTGGCGCTGGCCGAGGCGGTGGAGAAGAGCGGCAAGGTCTACATGATCGCCGAGAACTACTGCTTCTTCAACACGAACCAGGAGATGCGGCGGCTGTACCGCGCGGGCGCGATCGGCGAGATGCGCCTGGCCGAGTGCGAATACATGCATCCGGACCTGATATCCAGTCGCCTCGCCCGCGCCTGGGGCAAGGGGCACTGGCGCAACGTGTGCCCCTCCACCTATTACTGCACCCACGCCCTCGGGCCGATCCTCTACATCACGGAAGCTCGTCCCGAATATGTGAACGCGCACAGCATCGACTACGCGGCCGACGAAACGCAGTTCAACCCGGTCCGGCAGGGCGACCCCGGCTTCACGATGCTCTGCCGCATGAGCAACGGCGGCACGACCATCGTCAACGGCCTGGCCCTGCGCGGCCACGGCAACTGGTACCGCATCCACGGCAGCCGCGGGCTCATGGAAAACCTGCGCACCCTCGACCGCGGCATGCTCCGCCTGGTGCACGACAAGTTCGACATGAAGGCGGGCGAGGTCGCCGAGACGGTCTACCGGCCCGAGTTCCCCGAGCATGCCGACCTTGCCGCCAAGGCCGGCCACGGCGGCGGCGACTTCTTCACCAATTTCATGTTCTCGCGCGCCATCCAGACCGGGAAGCCCCCGATCCTGGACGTCTACCGGGCGCTCGACATGACGCTGGCCGGCATCCAGGGCTGGCGCAGCGCGCTGGACAAGGGGAACGCCAAGGAGATTCCGGACTTCCGCAAGAAGCGCGTCCGCGACGCCTACCGCAACGACACGTGGTCGCCGTTCCCCTCCGCCCAGGGGCCGGCCGAGGCGCCGCCCAGCATCGCCGGCCAGCGAAAAATTTCCGCCAAGGACCTGGCCGCCGCCAAGGCCATCTGGAAGAAGCAGGGGTATCAGGGGGAGTAGTGGAATGTTGGAGGGGCGGGTGCCACCCCGCCTTCATGCGGAGTGGAGCATCACGGCTCGCAGAGCACAATATCATCCAGTCCGAGCGGCATCGCGAAGGCGCAGATCCATTCCCGGCCGTCCTTTTCGCACGTGAACGGGCGCTCGCCCGTTTCGGCGGACACGACCCGCCCCAGCTTGAACGGAAGCCGGATTTTGACCGCCAGGTTTGTCACCGGTTCATAAGTGAAATTCGCCAGCACCAGCGCGGAGCCCTCCGGCGCATCGTACACCCCGGCTTCCACCACCGGCTCGGAGAGCTCGACCACCGGCAGGACCCCCCGCGCCAGGGCGGGCGCGACCAGGAAGTTGCGGTGCGCGGCCGGCCATTTTTCCTTCAGCTCGCGCGGAACGAACCCCGCCGCTTTTCCATAGGCGATGCCGGGGCAGGTGGCGATGTAAAGCGTTCCGCCGCGCCAGTAGTCCATGGCCGCCACGGCGGGCTCGCCGTTCGTGAAGGCCGACACGATCCTCGCTCGATACTCCGGCGCCACCGGCACGCGCACCCCGATGGCGCCCAGGTTGGCCGCCAGCCCGCCCGGACCCTGGACCGAAAAGCGGTCCAGATCGCCGATGGCGTTGAGCCCGCCCCGGAGATGGAACGGGCCGGACTGGACCACGGGCTCGCGCACCGTGGAGAGGCCGAACAGCGGGCCTAGCCCCGGCACGGGTTCGTTGAATTCGTTGCGCGAGCCGGCCGCGCACGTGCCCACCAGGAACCCGCCCCTGCGCACCCAGCCGCGGATGGCGTTCATGGCGTCCTGCCGCAGGCAGGGGTCGGCCGTGTAGAGGATCGCGTAATCGCGCAGGCGGCCGGCCAGCACGTCCTCTTCGGTCAGCAGGTCCACGCCGATCTGCGCATGGGTGAGGGCCAGGTAGAGCAGGCGCCGCTCGAGCATGGGGACGTAGCCGAAGGGCTGCCAGAGGTCGGAGGAAATGCCGTAGAGCAGGGCGGCCCGGGTGGCGCGGGGCTTGCCCGGCGCGAGGATCCGCTCCGCGAACGCGCGCTGGCGGGAGAGCCGCGCCATGCCGTCGTAGGCGCTTCGCAGGTCCGACCAGTAATTTTCCGTGCCGTAGGCCGTGGGGCCGTAGGTCCAGAAGAACAGGTGCTTGGCGCCCTGGCAGAGCGCGGAGGCGGCCTTGAGGGTGAGGTTGGTGCAGTCGCTGGGCGTGACCCAGGCGATAATGGGGACAGCTCCGCGGCTGGCGCTGCGGAAGATGGCGGCCTGGAAGCCCATGAGCTGGAAGCCCTCCCAGGTGTAGCTGGGGCCGTACATGTACTGGAGGCCCATCCAGTCCTCGATGCCTGCGAGGTCCACGGCGGCGCGGCGGCCGAGGTCGAACCAGTCGAGCGCGAGAGGGGTGGAGCCCCAGGCGGGGTTGGGGCCCATGCCCATGCCCAGCCCGGTGCCGGAGAAGTAGGGGTGATCCGCCGGCAGGGTCGAGGTCAGGGCGTTCGTGCCGACGTGCCGGTGGAACGACTCGGTCAGCCAGCGGAGCCGCTCCGTGGCGGCCTCCTGGCGGAAGCGGGAGGAATAGTAGAAGATCCGGTTGGCCGCCGGCCGGTCGAGCGCCTGCCGGGCGCGAAGCGCGTCCGGGCTTTCGATCGGGACGACCCCGTCGAGCGTGTCCGCGCCCAGGTCGCGGGGGCGGACGCCCCGGGCCTTGAGCCAGGCGCGGAAGTGGGCGAGGGCCGCGGCGTTGGTGCCGATGGCGGGGGCGGTGACTTCATCCGAGAAGTTGAAGGGCGAGCCGGGCGGGGCGCCGGGAGCGCGTTTGCGGAGCTGCTCGCCGAGGCGCCGCATCTGCTCGTCGGCGCCGGCCCGGGTAAGGTCGGGGCTGAAATGGATCCAGCTGTGGCCAGGCTCCTTGAAATTGAAGCGCTCCCGGATTTCGGGCGTCTGGCCGCCGACCGTGTTGAACCCGAGCAGGCGGAGCACCTCGGCTTCCTGGAGGTTGAGCTCGGGGCGCTGGGCGTACCAGAGTCCGGTCTGGATGATGAGGTTGGACGGGGAGTGGCGGACGCCGCCGGAGGCTTCGCGGGCCCAGGCGAGGCGGCGGGCCGACATCTGGCCGGCCGTTTCGAGCGACTCGGCGTCGGCCTTGAGGTTGGGCGAGATGAGAATGCCGGTCAGGTTGCCCTCGTAGGATTCCGCGACCCGTTTCACGACGGCGGCGGGGTCGGGCGCGGTGGCCAGCTCGAGGGTCACCCGTTGGTTGGCCTGGGTGGAGGCGACGAACTGGAGGACGAGGTTGGGGAATTCGGCGATGCCGCCGGCCCGGTTGTGGCGCCCGTGCAGGCGCTTGCCGGCGTAGGCCTTGAGATCGAACCACGGGCTGAAGGCGCCGGGGGCGAGCCGGTTGGAAACGGCGGACACCGCGCCCGAGGGCCACACGGTGGCGGGAAGCGACCAGGGGTCGACGTGGACGTAGGCGCTGATCCGGACGTACCAGGCGGCGTTGGTGGGGTCGTCGAGTCGGAAGCGGATGTAGGCGCCGTCCCCGGCGCGGGCGGGGCGGGCCAGGGTGGCAAGGGTGAGTGCGAGCAGGCAGGCGCGGGCGAGCAGGTTCATGCCGTTTCTCCGGTTGTCAGGATCATGTCAGGTCATCGTGGAGCGAGACTGTTCCAAAAGGCGATTCCATTGGCGCAAGGCCATGGTTTGGCGGCGGGGCGAATCGATCGATCGGAGATAACGGAGCAGGCTTGGCTTGCGGAATGACTTGGACAACTCGAGTTCCGGCAAGGAGGCGAACAGATGGGAGCGGGCCGGCATCAGGTATAAAAGATCCGCGAGCGCCTTTTCGGGTGTTGCCAGGGCCGCCCCAGTGCGGGAGTCTGTCTCGTATCCTGTGAAATAGGAGGGTTTGATGTGATGCACGGAAACGGCGCCCAGGGGCGTTTGGTAGAGGCGTGTTCGGGACGGCGACACGACATAAAGCGTTTGAGGCATCTGTGAAATGAGGCCGTGCAGGTATAGCGCACTTTGCAGCGAAACATAGCAGGGGGATGGCGCCGTCAGGTAAGAGGGCAGCAAAAGGCGGTTGAGCTTATCCGGGAATGCCCATAATCCCCGGCGGAGCGGCACGACCTGGCGCGCCCGGGCCAACCGCTCGAGCATTTTGCTGGCATGGGCGCGATTGAGTTGCCACGCGGCTGAAGCGTCGTTGGTTGTAAAGGCGGGCGCAGCGAGATCGTTCAATCGGGTCAGCGCATCAATGCTTTTCATGGCCGCCTTTCAAGGCTTCGGCAACTTGGAGCGCCATGGTCTCCCACATGTCCGGATCGTTGTAGGCCGGTTGCTGATCCGGCTTGAGGTAAGCCAGGACCTGGCCCTTGAAATCCGCGAAGCGCAGCGAGAGGCAGCGGTGCTCCGCTTCACGGAGGAGTTCCGGGGTCAGTCCCGCATTGGATGCGACCGGGTCGACGGTTCCCGTGCTCAGCAGCAGGTGCAGGTCGAAAATATCGCGAGCCTGGGTAACGGAACGGCAGGCCAAGGCATTGACTTTTTGAGCCCAGGCAATAGAAGGCGGATAGTGCGAAGCAAGAAGAGGGGGAAGCCCGAATTCTCGGAGCACGGCGGGATCAACGCCTTCCAGCAAAGCGTCGGCGAAGGGTTTGCGTCGGGAGAATTCAACCTTGGTGGGGAGCGGATGGGAAGAGCCGGGCGTGAGGAGCCCGAATTTCCAGCGTTGCGTCGTTTCGGTCTGTTTGGAGGCGGTGACGTGCTCGATCGACAGATTCCTCACCTCGAGAGATTGGCGGAACGATTTTGCGTTCAACAGCCGCTCGACGCGGGTGCGCAGGTCATCGACAGATACCGTTTGGACATCGAAGTCAATGTCTTCGGAATAGCGGATACTTTTGAAGAAGAATCGAAAGTTGCACCCGCCTTTGAGTGCATAGTGTCGCTTGTCAATCATTTGTCCCAGGTGGGAAAGGAACAGCAGATGAAACAGCTCCACGAAGGAAATGGAATTTGGCGCTGTCATGGCGGTATGTCCTTGAAGAAGATATAATGCAAATAATTGACATTCATGTCAATAATCTGTTTTATCACGTGGCCAGACCTGTGTTGCTCGGGCGCATCTGCGATTAGGTGCGGGCTTGAATATGAACGGCTTCTTCGTAGGCCGGGCGCTACGAGCCCGGCGCAGTGCGGCCCGTTCCCCTTGGGCACACCAGCGCCGGGCTCGTAGCGCCC
>JBIIYJ010000497.1:0-2976 GCA_044346855.1 Kiritimatiellia bacterium | reverse complement strand
CGAAGCCCGCCGTGTGGAGGCGCCGGACTTGCGGCTGATGTAGGGGCTTCGCTTGCAAAGCCCGCCGTGTGCAAGCGCCGGACTTGCGGGCGCCGCAAGCAGCGCCCCTACACCGGGCATCAGGAACGCGCCTGATGTAGGGGCTTCGCCAACGCCTCCATAAAAACAGGAGATCAGAAACGATGGCCCGTGAGATTATCCAGCCGAGGAGCGTGCACTCCACCGCGGGTGTAGGCTACTCGCACGTGGCTTTGAAGAATAGCTGATAGCGGATAGCTGATAGCGGATACCGATTACTGATCACTGATTACTGATCACCGATAACTGATAACTGATCACTGACCACTGATCACTGATCACTGACAACTGATCACTTCCTCACTCCCCGGACCGGCGGCCCAGGCGGTCATAAACGGCTTCGTCCAGCATGCGGTAGAGAAGGCCCGCCTCGATTCCGGAAACCGGCGCCATGTGGCCGGGGGGAAAGGGGATTGTGACGACCGAATCCGGGATCGCCCAGGACTGCTCGATCACCACCTGCGCTTCAGGCGCATTGTTGGAGGCGCTGTAGGTGTCGGGGGAGTACGAGGCGATCAGCTTCGCGCCCGTTTTCCGGATGTACCCGCCGTAATCCTCGTACTTGGTGCTCAACCCGATATAGCCGAACCAGACGATGTAGTCGTTCGTGCCCGCATTGTTTTCGAACACGCCCGACTCGGTCTGCCACACAACATTGATCGGCTTCCAGGGCGACTTGTTGCGCCGATGGATATCGGAAATCAGGATGTGCGTGCAGGACGCGACCACCACCTTGCCCTGGCGCTGGATGTGCTCGGCCAGGAGAGCGGCGGCCTCCTCGATCTGGTCGCGGGTGTTGTCCTCGCCCGTTTCGTAAAGCACCCGCTTCACGCTCCAGAGATAGGAGCGCGCCAGCCGGAGTTTGGGGATGGGCGTGCGCATCTCGTAGAGGGTCGGGCGCCCCGTATCCCGAAGCCGCTTGTCATGGTCGTCGGCGCCCACCTCCAGGATGCCCTGCAGAATGCCGGGGAACTTGCCGTGCCGGGTCAGGGCCGCCGTGTATTCCAGGCACCAGAGCCATCCGTTGAGCGCGTTGGCCAGCACGTTCAGGTCGGATTCATCATTGTCGCCCGAGGCGGCGCCGTTGTCGATCCACCAGTCCGCCCGCACCGCCTGGGGGGCCCCGGCGGTCGAGGCGAAAAGAACGATCATCCAGTTGTTGGAGCGGTAGGACTCCAGCAGGGGGATGGCCTTGGCAGCATCCGCCTCCCAGGAGGCGATGGAGAAGAGGACGATGTCGTTTGAGGTGGCCAGCTTGGGCCGCTCGATGGTGGGGAGGGCGTTGACCAGGCCGCCGGAGCGGTTGAGAATCTCCTCCGCAAAGCTGGCCTGGGGATGGTACGGCACGTTGATGAGGACATTGGTGCCGGTGATGCACCGCACGGCGCTGGTTTCGGCGGCCCGGACGATCTCGTTCAACTGGCGTTCCGAGTGTTTCACGCGGCGCGAGAAAAGGGCGTGGAAATCGTTTCCGGGAACCGGTTGCCTCTGGGCATGCAGAAGGGGGGCGGCGAGCAGGACCGCCAGGAAGGCGGTCCGGAGCGGATGGTGTCTCATGACGGCCTTTCATAGCGCCCGTCTTCCTGGCAGACGGCATACACGGCAGCGAGATTTTCGATCGGCACGCAGGGCGGGAGATTGTTTGCTTCCTGGAGGATGAACCGGCCGCCGGTCATGACGCCCGACTTCAGGATGCGCCTCGCCTCGGCGGCGCAGGCGGCAGGGGAGGCGGACTGCAGCAGGCTCACCACGGGGCCGCCCGAGATATCGACGTCGGGCCCGAGTTCCTGGCGCAGCGCCCCGTGGTCCACCGGATAGCCGGTATCGAAGGAATAAACCCCGATCCGGTCCCGGATCAGCTTGAAATGGCGGGTGGCGTCGCCGCACAGATGAATGTGGCGCGAGCGGTCGGCCGGCTTCGAGCTGTAGATCGAATCGTAGTAGAACTCGTGCCAGGGAAGGATGTATTTCTCGTAGGTGTCCAGCCCGATCAGCTGGATGGAATCGTCGGCGAAGAATCCGCCTTCCAGCATGTCGGGGTAGCCGGCCATCTTGTAAAGCAGCTTGTTCCGGCGGATGCATTCGCGGGTGATCTTCTCGATGATGCGCGAGGCCTTTTCCGGGTCCTCGCCGAGCAGGATGAAGAAGTCCGTTCCGAAAATGGCGGCGGCCGCGGTGACGGGGCCGTCGAAGCCGAGCGTGTAGGGGACCACGTGCACGGGGCGGTCCAGGTAGCGGAACGTCTCGGCGGCCTTGACCAGCTTGGCGCGGAAGGCCAGCCGTTCCTTGATGAACGGGTTATTCAGGACATCCGAGAAATCCCGGGCCAGGAAGCTGTCGAAATCCGATTCGGTCAGGAACGACTCGCAGCCCGGAACCTGCCCGTCGCGGAAGGACAGGGTTCCGCCGAAATAGGCGGCGTCGTAGGTGTTCTGCACGTCCGCGGCGACGGTCCATTTGGCGGGCAGGGCGGAGGAGGCGTCGCTGACCGTGCTCAGCACGGAGCAGACGGTCTCCTGGTACCGGATGCGCGCCCGGATGTTGACCATCGGGTCGGTGCAGTATTGCTCGAAGGTCCAGCCTTCGGGGTTGAGCGCCGGGTTGAGAACCACGATGCGGGGATTGACGTTCCAGCGCAGCGGCACGCGGGTGGGGCGGCGGTCGTGATAAGCCTTCCAGACGGCTGCCTTTTCGGCATCCGAGGGAATAACGCAGGACGGAACGCTCATGGCTCTCCTTGGAAATAAACCGTTGAAGTATGAGACAATCGGGCCGGCATGTAAAGACGATATGAACATGCATGCCGGATCGCTTTGCAGTTTCGTCGGGATCGACAGATCCTAAATTTGGAGTGCGGCGGCTTGACGCCGCTTTCTGCGATGCGGCTGCCCTGCGCGC
>JBIIYJ010000496.1:0-2987 GCA_044346855.1 Kiritimatiellia bacterium | reverse complement strand
GATCCAGTCCTCCATGAACAGGAATTCGGTTGTCCCGCTGCGGGCCCATTCGAAGAGGTTCAGGGCGCCGTCCCACATCTGCCCGCACATTTCCGGCATGGCCTGGAAGTTCGGGTTGGCATAGGGCGGGGCGCGGCCCATCTCCGCGGAGCGGCGCATGATTTCGGCATGGGCCGTCCCGTAGAACACGGTCGTGTAATGGCTGCGGAAGCGCTGGGTCCAGTGGTAGAGCCGCTTCTCCTCGAGCGCCGCGCCCGGAGCGACCGGCCGGGCCAGCCGCAGGTCGGCCTGGCGCTGCTCCTCGGCCGCCACCAGGTCGTCCACCTCCGCGCCCCCGCCCGGCAGGGCCAGGGTGTCGGGCAGCGCAGGCTGCGCCTCCTCCAGATCCGGGTCCGGAGGCAGGCCGCGGGCCTTTCGGTAGGCCACCAGGGCGTCGCCGGCCTCCGATCCCTTCCGCATGGGATGGTACGAAAAGGCCGCCACGTCGCTCCAGTTGGTCTTGCCGAAAAAGTCCGGGGCCAGCCCCTGCCCCTCCAGGTATTCATGGAAGGCGCCCTTGAGCAGCGGGTGGACGTTGATGAATGACGCCATCGTCGCCGGGCCGATCTCGTCGCCCATGATCAGGAGTCGCACGGGCATGGCGTCGGACCCCCAGCGCGGGCCGGGGGCGTAGCAGCCACGGCACTGCTCCTCCAGGAACGCCTTCAGAGCGGCCTGGCAGGACTGCCCCTCGGCCGGCCGGTCGGGCATCTGCTCCAGGGCGAACTTCGGCGCCCAGTGGTGGGCCGTCGACCAGGTCATGCCGTGCTTCGCCGCCAGCTGGGCGAAGGCCTCGCGGGACAGGGGCGTGCGCATCTCGAGGCCGTTGAACCCCAGCAGCCCGCAGGTGCGCACGATGTAGTCGGATTCCTCGGCGTTGACCGAGGTTGACATGGTGGTGACCAGGATGTCGCGAGGTCCTTCCGAGGCCGACACGCCATGCCCCTGGACAAAGGCGAAGCGCTGCCGCGCCCATTGGGAAAAGGACAGCGTTCTGCGGTTGACCTCGGCCCAGGCCAGCTCCTGGGGCATCAGGACCGAAAGGCCCGGGGTGGATTCCCACGTCTCCGTGCCGCGCCTGAAAACCCGCTCCGCATCGGGCCGGGTGGCGAACTCGAAATCGACCGCCAGGTTCGGCGCTCCTCCGTTGCCGTATGTCTTGCCCTGGGCAAAGAAGCGGGCGGTGCTCCACCAGGTGATCGCAGTGGAATGAAGGGCGCGGATCCAGGGGCTCCAGGCGCCGGGCTGGAGGTAGGCCGCGGGATCGCGTTTCAGCATCGCCACGTCGGTGTCGCCCTTCACCACCTGGTCGCGGAACAGATAGCCGGCCGACTCGCCCTGCGGCCCATGGCTCGACCAGGGGGTGATGACGCAGAACAGCTCCGCGATATACGGGCCGAACGACGCGTCCGGCACCCGGAACCGCATCCAGACCGGCCCGTTGAAATCGCGACGGTCGGGGCGGTAGGCGGCGTCCCGGGTCAGCAGCAGGCAGTCGGGTGCGGAAAAGCCCGCCAGGCGGAACCGCGCCTCGAGTTCCCCCGCCGGCAGTTCAACCTCGAAGCGGTCCCAGCGGTAAATGGCGCCGGGCGCCTGGTTGGTGCCGCAGGTGAACGTCTTGCCCCCGAGCGCGACCTCGAACGGCACATACTGTTCCGCGGTCGGCAGCCCGCCCTTCGCCTTGTCGGCCAGGGGATGATAGCGTGTGACCCGGTACCGCACCCAGGCCTGCCAGAGTCCGGCCTCGGGAACGACGACGGTGTTGGACGCCAGGATCGGCTCGGGAATGGCCTGCTGGCGCCAGGGGCAGGTGGACGCCAGGTAGGCGCCCCCGGAGGCCGTCTTGAACGTCTCATCATCGTCCCGCCCGCGGATGACCCAGGCCATCTGGGGCGGCTGCCGGTCATAGGTGAAGGAAGGTTTGCCGTAATCCGTCATGCACGACTCGGCCTCGAGCACGACCATGTTCGTGAAGAACGAGGGCCCGGTCGTGGCTGGAACCCGGTAACCGGGCGCCGTCTCCTCAGGCCCCAGGACGGGCGTCATGCGATCGCGCTCCTCCGGAATGCGGGCCGGTTCCGGCGTTGCGGCCGGCGGAACCCGCCCGTTGCCGTAATATAGGAAGAAGACAAACGGGGGCCGGGCGGATGGATCGGGCCTGATCCAGATGAGGCTGAGCCCGTCGTCCTGGCCGAACCGGCTCACGCCGCAGGGAATGATTTCTCCCTTGAGCGAGACCGCCCGCAAATCGGCCAACGCCCGGGCGCAGGGCCGGGTGTTGGCGAGAAGGAGCGGATCGGGATCGGTCAGGAACACATCCTGCACGCCCATCCCCAGCCGGGGATCGTGCACGGTGACGGAGCGGCGGAACGACCAGTCCGCATTCCACCAGGTGCTCCCCTTCTCCACGTGCAGCTCGGAGATCATGTCGGTCAGCGCGTCCTTCTCATCCCCCTCGGCGAACGAAACGGCGGGCGCAGGTCGGGCGGCCGGAAGCAGCCGCGGCACCAGCAGGCAGGCCAGACAAGCCAGCCGGAATGAAAACAAAAGCAGTTTCACGATGTCCTCGGCAATTAAGCCTCTTATCCTAGAGCGAAAACCCGTACCGGACAAGGAATAATCGGATATTGAAATTGCAAAACTTGGAAAAATATGTCATATTTAGGAAGTCTCTGAAAACTTCGGCGGAACTACTCAATCATGTATCTTGAATACTATGGCTTAAAGGAATTTCCTTTCAATATAACGCCGGATCCTCGTTATTTATACCTCTCCCGCCATCACAAGGAAGCCTTTGACCACCTGTATTACGGCATCTCCGCGCGCAAGGGGTTCATCGAGCTGACGGGCGAAGTCGGGTCGGGCAAAACGACCTTGTGCCGCGCCGTTTTAAGTCATCTTGGCGACACGGTCCGCACGGCGCTGGTGTTGAATCCGTTCCTGACCGA
>JBIIYJ010000495.1:0-2995 GCA_044346855.1 Kiritimatiellia bacterium | reverse complement strand
TGATCCCGTCCGTGATGTTCGGGCGGCCTTCCATGAGCTTGTTGATCCGCTCGCAGGGGACGCCGGCGGCCTTCAGGAACGCGTAGGTGCCGTCCGTGGCCTTGATGCGGAAGCCGAGCTTCACGAAGGCCTTCCCCACTTCCAGCGCCAGGGCGGGCTTCTCCACCAGGCTCATCAGGACCGTGCCCCCGAGCGGCAGCATGGAGTTGGCCCCCTCCTCGGCCTTGAAAAAGGCCATGCCGAAGTTGTCGGCCAGGCCCAGCACCTCGCCGGTGGACCGCATCTCGGGGCCCAGCACCGGGTCGACCTCGGGATACTTGTCGAAGGGGAAGACCGACTCCTTCACGCCGAAGTGGGAGAAGGTCTTGTGCTTCAGCTTCAGCTCCGCCAGGCGCTTGCCCATCATCAGCTCCGTGGCCGCGCGGGCCATGGACAGGCCGCACACCTTGGAGACCAGGGGCACCGTGCGCGAGGCCCGCGGATTGGCCTCCAGCACATACACCTTGTCCTTCTCGATGGCGTACTGCATGTTCATCAGGCCCACCACCTTCAACTCCTGCGCGATGACGCGGGTGTATTCGGTGATGAGCTTCAGGTGCTTCTCCGGAATGGTGACGGGCGGGATCACGCAGGCGGAGTCGCCCGAGTGGATGCCCGCCAGCTCGATGTGCTCCATCACGCTCGGCACGAACACGTCCCGGCCGTCGGCCAGCGCGTCCGCCTCGCACTCCAGCGCGTCCTGGAGGAAGCGGTCGATCAGCAGCGGCCTGTCGGGCGTGACGCCCACGGCCTTGCCCACGTACTCGCGCAGCATGGACTCGTCATACACCACCTCCATGCCCCGGCCGCCCAGAACGAACGAGGGACGGACCATGACCGGGTAGCCCACGCGCTGCACGACGGCAAGGGCTTCCTCGATCGAGGCCGCCATGCCGGACTCGGGCATCGGGATGCCGAGCCGCTCCATCTTCTTGCGGAACAGGTCGCGGTCCTCGGCGATGTTGATCGCCTCGATGCTCGTGCCCAGGATCTTCACGCCCGCCCGCTCCAGCTCGGCCGCGATGTTCAGCGGCGTCTGCCCGCCGAACTGCACGATCACGCCCTCGGGCTTCTCCTTCTCGTAGATGCTGATCACGTCCTCGACCGTCAGCGGCTCGAAGTAGAGCTTGTTGGAGGTGTCGTAGTCGGTCGAGACGGTCTCGGGGTTGCAGTTGACCATGATCGTCTCGTAGCCCAGGTCGCGCAGCGCGAAGGCGGCGTGCACGCAGCAGTAGTCGAACTCGATGCCCTGCCCGATCCGGTTGGGCCCGCCGCCCAGGATCAGCACCTTCTTCCTGTTCGTCGAGGCGACCGTCTCGTCCGGCTTGATGTAGCTCGAGTAATAGTAGGCCGCATTCTCGACGCCGCTGACCGGCACCGCGTGCCAGCCCTCCACGCAGCCGATCGCCTTGCGCCTCTCGCGGATCGCCGTCTCGGTCACCCCCAGGATCTGGGCCAGGTAACGGTCGGCGAAGCCGTCCTTCTTGGCCTGCACCAGCAGGGCGTCCGGCGGCAGCCCGCCCTTGTGGGCCAGGATCCGCTCCTCGAGCTCGACCAGCTCCTTCATCTGCTCCAGGAAATACGGCTTGATGTAGGTCAGCTTGTAGAGATCGGCCACCTTGGCGCCCTTGCGCAGCGCCTCGTACAGGAGGAACTGGCGCTCGCTCGTCGGATCGCGAAGCAGCTCCATCAGCTCGGGCAGCGACTTGCGGTTGAAGTCCTTGGCAAACCCGAGCCCGTGGCGGCCGTTCTCGAGCGAGCGGATGGACTTCTGGAAGGCTTCCTTGTAGTTCTTCCCGATGCTCATCACCTCGCCCACGGCCTTCATCTGCGTGCCCAGCTTGTCCTGCACGCCCTTGAACTTCTCGAACGCCCAGCGGGAGAACTTGATCACCACGTAGTCGCCCGACGGGGAATATTTCTCCAGCGTCCCGTCGCGCCAGTAGGGAATCTCGTCCATCGTCAGCCCGCTGGCCAGCTTGGCCGAAATCAGCGCGATGGGGAACCCGGTCGCCTTCGACGCGAGCGCGGACGAGCGCGAGGTGCGCGGGTTGATCTCGATGATCACGATGCGGCCGGTCTTGGGGTCGTAGGCGAACTGGACGTTCGTGCCGCCGATGACGCCGATCGACTCCACGATCTTGAACGCCTGCTCCTTGAGCCGGTCCTGCACGCTCGTCGGAACGTTCAGCATGGGCGCCGCGCAGAAGGAGTCGCCCGTGTGCACGCCCATGGCGTCGATGTTCTCGATGAAGCAGACGACGATCATCTGGTTCTTCGCGTCGCGCACCACCTCGACCTCGAGCTCCTCCCAGCCCAGCACGGATTCCTCGACCAGGACCTGGCCGATCATCGAGGCCGCCAGGCCGCGGGCGCAGACGGTGCGCAGCTCCTCCACGTTGTAGACGAGCCCGCCGCCCGTGCCGCCCATCGTGTAGGCCGGCCGCAGCACCACGGGATAGCCGAGCGTCGCCGCGACCTTCTCGGCCTCCTCCACCGTGTAGGCCAGGTCGCTCTTCGGCATCTCGATGCCGAGCCCCTTCATCGTCTCCTTGAAAATCAGCCGGTCCTCGCCGCGCGCGATGGCGTCCAGGTTCACGCCGATGACCTTGACGCCGTACTTGTCCAGCACGCCGGCCTTGGCCAGCTCGGAGGACAGGTTCAACCCCATCTGCCCGCCCAGGTTCGGCAGCAGGGCGTCGGGCCGCTCCTTCTCGATGATCTGCGTGATGCGCTCGACGTTGAGCGGCTCGATGTAGGTGGCGTCCGCCATGCCCGGATCGGTCATGATGGTGGCCGGGTTGGAGTTGACCAGCACGATCTGGTAGCCCTGCCCGCGCAGCGCCTTGCACGCCTGGGTGCCGGAGTAGTCGAACTCACAGGCCTGACCGATCACGATGGGACCGGAACCGATGATCAGCACCTTCTTGATGTCGTCGCGTCGCGCCATGGTTGC
>JBIIYJ010000493.1:0-3000 GCA_044346855.1 Kiritimatiellia bacterium | reverse complement strand
CGCCATGTCATGTTCATCGACGACAATTTCATCGGCGATCCCGGGTTCGCCAGGCGGCTGACCGCCATGCTCGGCCGGATGGGGCTGACCTGGCACGCGGCGGTCTCCGCGGACGTCGGGCGTCACGATGGATTGCTCGAGTCGATGGCCGAGGCTGGATGTCGCAGCCTGTTCATCGGTTTCGAAACGCTGAATCCGAAAAATCTCATGCTTTGCCGGAAAAACCAAAACCGTGTGGACGTCTACGACACGACCATCGCCCGCATCCATTCCCTCGGCATGATGGTGAACGCCAGCGTGGTATTCGGGTTTGACCACGACGAACCCGGTGTGTTTGATGAAACGGTGACTTGGCTCGAACGGAACAAGGTATCGACCATGACCGGTCATATTCTGACGCCCTACCCCGGCACGGAACTGCATCGAAAACTCCAGGCGGGAGGGAGGATCATCAGCCGCGATTTGCGCCTTTACAACACGGCCCACGCCGTTTTCCGTCCCGCCCGCATGTCTCCGGACGAACTGGAGCACGGGTATCGCCGCGCCTACAACCGCTTCTACTCCTGGCGCAGCATCGGCGCCCGCCTGCCAGTCGCACACAATCAGCGGATAGCCTTCCTGATGTTCAATCTGTGCTATCGAAAGTTCGGCAAGCTGACATCCGTTGCCGGACGGGCCATCGGCATGAGGCCGCTCGCCAAACTGGCCAAGGCCCTTTCCTACGCCGAGAAACGGGCCGATCCCCAACCGTTCCTGGATCGGAGCCCGGCACTTGACCGCATTCCCGGAATGCACGTGCCCTGAACGCCCCATTGCCAACGACGCCCCTGACCGTGTATTGTGTTCGAAAACGGAGTCAGTCGTCATGCGCATCGCCATCATCGGGGCCGGCCACGCCGGCGTGGAAGCCGCGAACTATGCCCGCAAGGCAGGCGCGGAAAAGGTCGTTCTCTATTCCGCCGAGCCCATTCCCCCCTATTACCGCCCCCGCCTCGTTTCACTGGCCTTCGGCCACGTCGAGCTGGGCGCCATCCTCATGCACCCCGCGCCGTGGTACGAGGCGCAGGGCATCCGCCTCCGTCTCGACAGCCCCGTGACGGCCTTCGACCCCGCCGAACGGCGCATCACCGCCGGAGGCGCGAGCGAAACCTTTGACGCCGTCGTTGTGGCCTGCGGAGCCCTGGCCGTCAAGCCGCCCCTCCCCGGAGTCCGGGCCGGCCTCCCCGTCCTCCCTCTCTGGTCGGCCGCCGACGCCGCCGCCATCCGCGCCAACGTCCAGCCGGGGCGCACCCTCACCATCCTGGGCGGCGGCATCCTCGGCATCGAGACCGCCCTGAACGCCAAGATGGCCGGCCTCAACGTCACCGTGATCGAGCGCCAGGACCGCCTGATGCCCATGCAGTTCGCCCCGGAAGGGTCGGCCCTCCTCCACCGGGTGCTGACCGGGCTTGGCATCGCCGTGAAAATGGGGGTGATCTCGGACGGCTCGGACCTGGAGGCCGACTTCGCCGTGCTGGCCATCGGCTCCCGCCCCAATCTCGCCCTGTCCACGGCGGCAGGCCTGCCGACCGGGCGAGGCACGCGCGTGGACCGCTATCTGCAGACGGCCGTGCCCCGCGTGTTCGCGGCGGGCGACGCCGTGGAACTCGAGGGGCTCTTCCGTCCCTCCGCCCGCGAAGCCGCGGCCCAGGGCCGGGCGGCGGGCGCCAACGCCGCCGCGGCCGCCGCCGGCCTCCCCCTCCAACCCTACCAGCCCGAGCTGCAGCCGCTTCTTTTCAAATCCGGGCCCGTCGACCTGGCCTCGGAAGGCGTAGCCTGGGCTCCGGATTGCTCGCTGAAGCGGATCGACGAAGGCCTGGGCCCCGAACAATACCGGGCGCTCATCATCAAGAATGGAATTCTGGCCGGCGTCCAGGCCATCGGCACCCGGAAGGAGTTCGACGGCTGGGCCAAGCGGATTGGAGAACCCATCTCCTGACAAACAACCATGCGCACCCCCGGACAACTGCTGCATGAGGGCCTTCGGAAGGCCTTCGACCGGTTCCGCCGCAGCGAGCCGGGCGTGCTCCGGGAGTCAGGTGCGGAAGCCATTCACGATATGCGGGTGAGCGTGACCCGGATGCGGAGCATCCTGCGTCTGGTCGACAGATTCCATCCCCTCCCCGCCCTTCACCCGCTCCTGGCCGATTTGAAATGGCTTTCCCGCAGCCTGGGCGAGGTGCACGACCGGGCCCTTCATCTGGAAAAACTGGCGCTTGAAATGGAAAAAGCGCCCGACCCGGCCGCCCTGGGAGCCTTTGCTGCCGTCCTTGAAGCCGACTACAAGCATAGCCGGAACACGCTCCACCGCATGCTTCTCTCAAAGCGCTACGGACGCTTGAAAAAGGCCGCGCACCAGGCAACCGTCCTGCCGCCGGATCGCATCAAGCCGGAACGGGAGGCCAGGCCGGTCCGTGACGAATGCCTGGCCCTCACGGGACCGAGGGTCGAAAAATGCAAGCACAAGGCTCGTAAACTGAAGGCCCGGTCGCCCGACCATGCCTACCACCGCTTCCGCATCCTGTGCAAGCGGACGCGCTACGCCATCGAATGCCTGGGCAAGAGCTTGCCCAACCCCCTCTCCAGGCTGGCCCGGCGCCTTGAGGGGCTACAGACTCTGCTCGGCCGGCATCAGGATGGCGCGATGAGACTGAAGGGGCTGGAGGCGTTCCTCGTGTCGGCGGAAGGACGGGAACCGGGCCCCCGGCGCGCGGCGCTGCGGCTGCGGGCAAGCCGGAAAAAGGAACACGAAAAAAGCCGCATCCGGATCGCGAAGGCCGTCGCGCAATTCACCCGCTCCCGGGCGCTGGATCGGGCGGCCAAGGCCGTGAAGGCGGCCCGGCCAGCCTGACCCGCCACCGGCTCTTCTACCCCTCGGAATCCCGCAGCAGGGCGGCGAGTTCTCCCCGCTCCAGGTAGATGCCATGTCCCCCGGCGCAGGAGTCGATCTTCATCTTCCTC
>JBIIYJ010000494.1:0-3000 GCA_044346855.1 Kiritimatiellia bacterium | reverse complement strand
TTCTCATCGCATGCGGTTACATCGGCGATGCGGCGGGCAGCCTCGTTCAGCGTAACGGGCTCCCCCTTTTCCAGCAGCACCGCGATAAGCAGCCCGAAAGAATTGGCCTCACGGCTCTGCATGGCGTCTTCCAGGCAAGGCGCCTCGATTCCCAGCACTTGACAGTAAGTGTTCATGCTACATCCTGACGTTACACGCTTCCAACAAGCACAAAGTCTAGCGCGACTCCGCTTCCACCGGCAGATCAATGAACAGGCCGGGGAAATACGAAGGAAGCACTTTGGCTGGAAAGGCGATGCGAAGTTTGCCCTTTGCCGACGGGCTTTCAATGTAGCCTTCGCGGAGTCCCAGCTTGATAATCTCGACCGCCGTGGTCGTGCCTTTGCCCGTGATGGCGCTCACGCGTTCGCGGGGGAGTTCGCCCTCGTCTGCAAGAGCGCCGACAACTCGCATGATCTCTTCCCGGTACTTGGTCAGATGCAACGCTTCATAGGTGAAGTAGCGTTCGATACGGGTGCGGAGATCGGACAGCTTGAGCAGATCGCCCATGAACCTGACTTGGTCAAGAACAGTCTCCAGAAAGAACTGGCAGAACAGAGCCAACCCTCGTTCGGAAAGATTGCCCCGGCCGTCATAGTCGTTGCGCCGCGGCTGGTCCGCTTCCTGGAGCCGGGAAAAGTAGGTTTGCCGGGCGCGAGCCAGGCCGCGGGAGAGCGTCCACAGCCCATGGCCATCGAGGCCGTGATGGTGCAGCAGGGCTTGGGAGTGCAACCGCGCGACGCGACCGTTGCCGTCGCCAAACGGGTGAATCCAGGCGAGCCGGTGATGAGCCGCCGCAATGGCGATCAGCCGGTTCGTCGCCAGAATGTCCGGACTGCTGTAGGCTGCGTGGAAGCGGTCGAGAAAGGCCGGCAGCGCCGCGAAGTCGGGCGGCGTATGGGCGCCCACATCAACCATGTAATCGCGCAGCCGGCCAGGCACGGTGCGGTATTCGTTGCCGGCTGCCGTCCTGGAAATATGCATGGATTCAGGCAGGCGGCGGTAGAACTCACGATGGACCCAGCACAGAAACTCCGGGGAGTAGACGTCCACGCCGCCTTCCCGGAGGTGGGTGAGCATCGCTTCTTCCGTCTGAATGTGGGCGATAGCCAGGAGTTGGTTCTCTTTCTGCTTCCGGTCCCTGTCAAAGTCCGCACGCTGAGCGCGCTCGATGTCTCGCGGCAAGGTTTTGTGGCCTTCAATCAGGTTCGAGTAGTAGCAGTTCATTTCCCTGACAAGGACCGCGATCTTGTCACACACGATCGGAGAACGCACCAAGCTCCGCAACGCACCGACGGACAGAGTGATTTCCTGGGATACCTCCGCCAGTTCCACCCGCCTCACGTCCGGCAAGAGCGGTTCGAGGGCGGAAACGCTCCGAAAAACTGCCTTTTCTTCACTCATTCGAAAATCCATTTGAAAATGTTACGCAACTCTCAACATGCTATATTCCAACAAGATATAAAGAATACACATTTACTTTATCAGTGGAAAGTGAAAATTTAGTTGGAACCGCGCCAAAAGGTGTTGCATTCGAGGCTACGCTTTGACAAATTATACTCATTAATAAGAATAAACAAGTTCCACGGGGAGCGCCTCCCCTTCAACGGTGGCCGATCGAGCGGACACGGGTGACGGCGGCATGCAAGCGGCTTGCGCGTTACATCCATGCGCGGGGGCTGACCGCAGGCGACACGCTGCCACCCCAGGAGGAGCTATGCCGCGAACTCGGCTTCTGCCACAACACGCTCTCTCCCGCCATGCGGCTGCTCGTGGACATGGGCTTGATCACGCGCCGCACGAATCACGGCACTGAAATCCGCAGCCTCGAACCGCTGGCGTGCCTGCCCTGGACCGTAGGGGTAGTGGGACTGGCCTCCGAGGGGCCGGATTCAAATGTGTTCTATGCCGATTTGCTGCACCGGATTCTGTCCACCCTGGCCCGAACTCAATGCCTGTGCCGCACTTACTTCCGCCTGCCGCGCGACTTGAGTCATTGGCCCGAGAACCGTCTCGCCGACTATCCGCATCTGGATCAGGATATCCGCGAGGAGCGGATCGATGGAATCGTGGCCCTCACGAACCTATCGATCGAGGAACAGACTGTTCTTTTAGACAGGCATAACCTGCCTGTCTGCCACGTGGGTTCATGGGAAAGCATGCCGTCCGCCGTGCTGTTGGACGCCTCCGAGATGGTGCGGCACGCCTATGGGCTGATCCGAAAAACGGGATGCCGAAGGCTTCTGCTGGTGGATACGCTCGGGTCGCTTACAGACTCCTGCCCCACCGCGGTTCTGCGCCAGACAGCCGCCGTGGACGGCGGGCCGGTTTGCGAGACAATTACCATCACGGCAACGCATGACATCGGCCGCGAGATTGCGGCGCACCTGTTGTCGCGCCCGCCGGACAGGCGCCCCGCCGGCGTGATCGTCACGGATGATTATGTGGCCATGGGAATGGTTGCGGCCTTCGCCGAGGCCGGCGGCTACCATCCTCTGACGGCGGTTTTGACGAGTCCGCAAATTCCCCTGCACTTCGCCCTGCCGGTGTATCGCTACGAACTGGATGTGGATGTGCTGGTGGCCGAAGCCTGCGCCATGCTGCTAAGGCGATTGCTGAATCCGGGAGCGCCCCAGGAGGTTCGGCATTGCGGGGCGCGACCGGTGCTCAGGCCGGAAGGCCTCAGCGCCCCCGGCGGGCGCCGCCTTCTACGGTCGCAGGCGATGGAGTTTTTAACCGTGTAGATCGAGGACCCCGCGGAACAGGAGAAAACGCATGCGAACGAAGTGTCGACATAGCCTGAGAGGACTCGTGATCGGTCTTTTGCTGGCGGGCGCCCTGGCTTCTTCCGCGGCAAACAAGACTTGGATTCCCGCCAGCGGAACAAATGACTGGTGGGCGGACGGCAACTGGGACCCCAGCGGCGCGCCGGGCGCGGGGGACGAGGTGATCATCGCCCAT
>JBIIYJ010000186.1:0-10586 GCA_044346855.1 Kiritimatiellia bacterium | reverse complement strand
AACCCGGAAGCGGCGGGGGTGCGGGCGTGCAAACGACGAGGCGCGCCGGCGCGGGCGGCGGCGTCATCCGGATCGAGGCCGCCGCCGGCGTGACGGTGAACGGTATCCTCTCGGCCAATGGCGCGAATGCGCCCACGGATTTGAACAACAAGTTTGGCGGCGGCGGGTCCGGCGGCGCCATTTTCATCCAATGTCGCCTCTTCGCAGGAACCAACGGCACCGTGCGCGCGGCGGGCGGAGCGGCGGGCGCCAGCGCCAGCGGGGGAGCCGGCGGCGGGGGGCGCATCGCCGTCAGCTACGATCCGGTTGCGCAGGCGACCGCGGATAAGCCCACCGTTGCCTTCAACGCCGCAGCAAGTCTGGCGGGGGCGCCCCATGAAACGTTTCCCCAATCCGCCGATCTCGGCACGCTTTATTTTTCCGATCATGCTCTCCTGAAAGAGGATTGGGTGCCTCACTCGGGAGAGTGGCGCACGCCAATTTCGTCGTTGACGGTCAACACGTTGATCATCACCAACGGCTGGCTCCGGTTTCCCGGCAACGATTGCCGGATCACGGTCTTGAATGATGTGATGGTGAGGGGCGCCTCCAGCGTCCTGGATCTCGGCGGGGACGCATTTTCGACCAATCGGTTTGGCTGGGCCTGGTACGAATTCAGATTCTATACCGGTCTTGTGACGGGGCCGGTCCTGCGGGTGGGCGGATCCCTGCTGGTCACCAACGGCGCCGCGATCCGGCTCCATTCCGGCCTGGACAATGCGGACATGCCCGGTTGGGGTTGCGTGGTGGCGGTGACGAACGACATCGTGATCGCGACCGGATCAACCATTCGGGCCTGGGGTCATCCTACCAATGGCGCGGCCCCGTTGTTTCTTGCCAACCGGCTCCGCGTGGATCGGGGTGGCGTGCTGTCCGGGACGGAAGGCGGCTATGCGGGCGGCAGGCCGCAGACCAACGGCTTTGGACCGGCTGGCGGGAAGATGATGGCCGGTTATCCCATTGGCGGCGGACACGGAGGCCGGCCCGGCGAATCGTGGGATGGCCTCGTGGGCGGCAACACGGCGATGACACCCGAAGTTCCGGGGCCTGGCAGCGGCGGTGGCGGGGGGAACGGCGGGGGAGCCAATCGCAGCACGGGAGGTAGTGGCGGAGCCTTGCTACGCCTGAGTTTGACGGACTCCCTGACGGTGAACGGAACGATCGTGTCCGATGGCGCGCAAGGCGGATACTCAGGCAATACTCAATGGGCGGGAGGACTAGGGTATTATGCAGCCGGCGGAGCTGGCGGCGGCATCCACATCACCTGCGCCACCCTTCAGGGAACAGGCGGGCTGGTGGGCGCGCGCGGCTGCCGGGGACCCCGCGTCGGATACAGCTCAGCCGGGGCCGGCGGCCGGATCGCTATCGTCTATGACACGGCTGCGCAAGCCGCCTTGCCGGTCAGGGCATCGGTCCAGTTCGACGTGGCGCCCAGCCTGGACGGCACGGTGAACCCCGTCGATCCGGCCCATTCGGAGCCCGGTACGCTCTGGCTCCCGGACTGGGCGTTGCTCGATCCGCTCCGGATGAACCACAAGGGGCAGATTCTGGTGGCGGGTGCGACCAACTGGGCTCCTGACCGGCTGGTGGTGTCGAATGGCTGGCTCCGGTTCCCGACCAACGGGTTCCAGCTGACCGTGACCAACGACGTGCTCGTGACCGGTTCGGGCGCCAGGCTGGACATCGGCGGAAACCTCGGCCTGACCAACTGGAACTGGATGGGCGTTCATTATCCGTATGGCGAAATGGCGGAGGCCCCCCGTCTAGCCTGCACGGCGCTGACGCTGACCAACGGCGCAAGCCTACACGCCTATGCCACCCGTACGAATGGAACGACCCAACTATGGGGCGCGCTTGTGGAGGTCAGCGGCAAGGTGTCGATTGCCACTAACTGCTGGATCTACCCCTACTGCCAGCCGACCAACGGCGGCGCGGTGAAACTGGCGGTCGGGGAACTGGAGATTCAGACCCGGAATGCGGGCCTCAAAGCGGATGGCCTGGGGTTTGGTGGTAACTCAGGCCCCTCGAAGGGGTTCGGGCCGGGGCGGGGCGAAGGCAATTCATATGGCTCCGGGGCAGGACATGGCGGGCGCGGCGGTCAATCCGAACCCGGCTACTATTATCCGCCGGGCGTCGCATACGGCAACTCCAATGCGCCGGTGTTCCCGGGCAGCAGCGGCGGGGGCGGGCAGATCGCCTCGTTTTTCGGCAACGGCGGGCGGGGCGGCAGCCGCATCCATATCGAGGCGGTTGGCGCGGTTACCGTCAACGGCACGATTACGGCGGACGGCACGGTTCCTCGCCTGGCGCCCGCGACGACGGCTGCCTATGGCGGCGGCGGCTCGGGCGGCACAATCTGGATCGACTGCAAGACCTTCCGTGGAACGGCGGGGTTGCTGAGTGCGGACGGAGGCAATGGCGGCCGCCTGACCTACGATGGCGGCGGGGGCGGGGGACGGATTGCCGTGATAAGCTCCGTCGCCTACACAAGCGGTTTGCAGGTGACGGTGTCCGCGGGCGCCGGCTATTCGAACGGTGTGGCCGGCACGGTCAGGTGGCTAAAGAAATCCGATTCGGGCACGCTGATGCTCATCCGCTGATTCGGTCAGGGGGGAGATGAACCGGCTCACGGGGTGGTCTCTCGCAGGGTGCCGTTTACCTCCAGCGGTGAGTTCCTATAAGACACTCGTTGTGCAATCCCGTGGTTTCAGCGCACCGGGATCGGGATGGGTTGCCACCCTTTTTGCGTTTCGATCCAGGCTTCGAATTCCGTCCGCTGGGCGGGTGTGATGACTTTCGTGCGGACCAGGTCGTCGAACTGCGACGGGTGGAAGGCGCAGAACACGACCGTGAAGCGGGGGTTGTCCCTGGTTTCGTCCCAGCGGATTTCCCGGAACAGATACTTGCCCCGGCCCTCGGGGAAGCTGGCGTTCATGCCGAATTCGTAGGCGTCCAGCAGGGGCTGGACCGCCGTGCCCTCGGCGCGGTAAACCCAGGCCGAAAAGCGGGGATTGCCTCCGAACACCTTCTTCTCCACCAGGGGAAGATCGTGCACGCGGCACAAATCCCAGCTCTCAGAGCGTTTGCTGATCCCGCTCGTTTCGGTTTGCACAACCGTCAGCCTGTCGCCGCCTGGAGACGCGGCGATTTTCACGCTGGCCTCCGTTTGATAATTTGGATCCGTCCCTTTTATCGAAGCCTGCAGGCTGCCGCCCCTCCATTGGACCGTCGAAGGCGGAACGATCGACACCCGCGGCGCCACTTTCCGTTCGTTGAAACGGGTGTTCGAAAAACCCAGCGGAAAGACGTCGTCATAACGGATCGGCATGCGGTGATAGACCCAGACCGCCGAAATGGCGGTGAGTTCCCTGTTTTCCAGCGGGGGCGCATCCGCAAACCCGGGTGCCCCGGCCAGAGGGTCCGCAATGCGCGGGCCGCCACCGCCTCGCCTGCCGCCCCCTGAAAGGCCGGCCAGGTCGGAGGCCACCTTGGACATTTCATAACCGGTGGCCGCCCGGACGGACCGGGCCGCATACACCGGATTCCGGTCGCCGGCGTCGAAAGCCGTTTTCAACGTCTGGAAATGATCCTTCTGGGGTGTTCCGGGCTTCAAGGCGGGAAGGGCCTGTTTGTCGATCGCCTGGGAGGCCGCGCGCATGGTGTCGGCCAGGGGCGGCGCCGTGGGCGGGACAGGCGGGAGCGGTTCCGCGTTCACCTTCCGGGAGCTCTCCAGCAGCCAGCCTTTGCCGAAGGCGCGCCCGGGCGGGGGCGGCGGCTGGGGAGGTTGGGGTACCGAGCAGAGCGCTCCGTGGATCCGGGCGATGAACGCCGGATCCTGCCGGGAAAGGGATTGCATGGCCGCTTCGTTGGAAACCCGCGCGCGCACGAGCATTTCGCGGATCCGCTTCGCGGTCTTCCGGTCGCCCGCCTCATCGCACGCCGTAACGAGCCGCAGATTGTCAGCGTTGATCTGTTGGGAGGCCGTCTCGCCTGATTTCATGGCCGACTGCATGTGCCGCTGCGCCCTCGAAAGGAACTGCCGGCTCTCGTTCTCCTTGGCAGAAGGAGGATTGCCGAAGGTCAGGACGCCGGCCTCTTCCGGTGTTTTATGCTCCCGGACGCCCTTGGCCTTCTGGAAGAAGTCCGGGTCCTGGATCGGGTTGTGCGGATCGTACTTGTTGGCGACCTCGGCGGCCTTGTCGCAGCTCTTGCCGATGATATGATAGTCGGGATCGGCCGTGCCTCCGCCGATGCCGGCCTCGGTGGCTTTCTTCAGGTTCGCGATCACGGCTCCCGCGGGATCCTCGACGCCCGCGCTGTTTCCAGTTGTGTAGGCCACGCCGCCTTCGGTTGGGAACTTGTCGCTGCTGCGGGAGGTGAAATAGTCCACCGAGGAGGAGTGGGCCGAGCTGCCGATCTTCTCGGGGCGCGCGTTGGGTTTCCAGATCGTGGTGTCGGTTCCGGGAATGACCCAGCGGTCGCTGAATTCGAGCACGTTGTGGCCTTTTTTCTTCATGCCGTTGATGAACGCCACGCCGCTGGCCATGTCCTTGGCCGTCAGGTCAATGTCGCTCATGATGCTTTTCGGCTTGCCGCCGGACGGAGTCACGCTGGTTTCAAGGCCATTCTCCTTCAGGATGGACTGCTGTTCATTCCAGCGGGATTCATAACCCGCGTTGTGCTGTTTGCGGATGGCGGCCATATCCGCGTCCCATTCGGCTTTCACCCGCTGATAGTCGGGGTGCTTCGTGTCCGGCGTGCCGTCGGGATGGCGGGCGGCCGCCGGGATCCGCGACTCGTGTTTCCGCGTCGCGGCCAGGAGGTCGGCTTTCAGGTCCTCGCGCTTGGCGATAACCCCATTGCTGTCGCGCACCTTCGCGGCGGCGGTGTCATGCATCGCCTTGACGGCCGGGTAGTTGGGATGGCTGGTGTCGATTTTCCCATCCGCGGTTTTGGGGTAGAACCCCTCGTATTTGCCGTTGACCTGGGCGAGTTCGTTCCGGAATCGCGTGACGTTTTCCTCGAACGCGTCGATCCGGGGTTCGGGCGCGACCTTGCCTTTTCCGGCGCCGGCGCTTCCCTTGCCGGCCCCCGTTTGGGCCATGCCGGGAAGGTCGGCCGAAGGATGGGCGCCCTGGAGCCGTTCCCCGATTTTGTCGGTCACCTTATTCAGCACGTAGGTGAGGGCGGCGTTTTCGGCGGCGCCTTTCCAGCCCCGGTAGCGAGGTTTTCCGGTGGCGGGGTCGAGTTCCTGGGCGTAATAGCCCTCATAGCCGGCCCAGGCCACGTCCACCGCCGGGCTGAGGGCGCGGACGGTGTTTTCGGCGGCCTTCGCGGGCCCGCCCTCGGCATAGCCGGTGCCGAAGCCGTACCCCATGGCGACGTAGCCGCCTCCGGGGACAAGCATGGCGCCGGCCATGATGCCGAGGTTGGCCGCCGTTTGGATCTTCTCGGCATACCAGAGGCGGTCCTCGGCCACTTTCAGCTTCTCATATGATTTCGTTTTTTCGCCTTCGACCTTATCCTGCACGCCGGCCCCGATCTTGCGCAGGCGGTTCACGCGTTCCTCCAGCGAAAGCCCGGAGCTATAGACAGCCTGGATATCCAGGAACACCTGCTGGCGCGTTCCGTAGGGGTCCGCGGACGCGTTATCCGCCATCCTGGGCAAGCCCGCGACCCACCTGGTTTCGGCGCCCAGCAGATAGACCTCGGTGCGGATCTTGTCAAGAAAGCGCTGCTGTTCGCGCTCTTCCCAGGCCGTGCGGGTATGGACGATCGTGCCGGTTTCCAGGGAATCGATGAGATCGTTTTCCGCCTGGATGTTGGCCTGGTGCATCAGCACTTCGTCTTCCAGCCGCTCCCGCCGTGCGGGGTCCGTTTCCTTCCCCAGTTCCTCGGAAGCGCGCTGGAGATTGCGGCGGATGATGCCGATCGTCTGCCGGTGCTCGAGAACGGCCGCGGCGATTTCAGGAGTCGTATGACGCGGGGGGCTGGCGTTTCCCGCTGCCGCGGCGGGCGCGGCGGGGGCCTCCGGCAGGCCGGAAACGGTTCCGGCGGGCGACGGGCCGGGATCGTAGGGCTTCCGCTTGCCGGTGGCGTCCCACTCATACCGGTAGACCCGCTCGCCCCGCCAGTCGGCAAGGGTCTTGTCGAGGGGCGGCAACTTGTTCCGGATCAGGCCGGCATAAGGGGTCAGGCGTATTTCCAGGAAGGCGGCGTCGGTTTCCTTCCAGGTGGAAACGGCGCCTTCCAGGACGAAGGAAAAGAAATCCTCCTGCGGATAGGTAACCTGGGTGAGAGGGGCAGGCGCGCCTTTGAGGGCGGGATGGAAGAGTCGGGGAACGTCGAGAAGGCCGACCATCCTGCTGCTGTCCTGCCCGGTGCGCACCGCCTGAAACGGCACTTCCACCACGGCGCCCGGATTGAGGCGGCCGGGGGGATGGCTCCACAGCATCTGGTAATCGTACGCGTAGTGGGGCAGGGGTTTCGCGTAAACCAGGGAGGCGCTTTCGGATTTAAATGGAATCCGGCCGGAGACCCAGTCGGTGTTCACGGCGTCGACCATGACCCAGGAACCCGGCAGGGAGTCGCCCGGCTGGAGGGCGTCCAGGGCGGCCTGGTGGTTCCGCCGGGCCCGGCACTTGGCCTGGAGCGGATTGGGGGGGTCGCCCAGCGCGACGACATCACCCATGACTTTCGCGATGTCTCCCCGCCGCTGGAGGAGGCGCTGGGCGATCATGAAGCCGTTGTCCAGGGCGGAGCGGGCCCCGTCTTCGTCGAGCATGCCGGCGGCCACGCCGGCCTGCTGCCAGGCCTGGCGGCTGGCCTCGATGTCGCCCTCGATCTGGCCTTGCAGCGTCCAGTAGCGGGCCATCAGTGAATTCAGGCGGGTGAAGTAAGCGAAGGCGTCGGCGTTCGGCTGGTCCAGGAAGGGCGCCCAGACGGCGTTGAACGCGGTCGCGAGCGCGCCGGTCGTGGCGCCGCACATCAGGCGCATCGACTCCATGGTCTGGTAGGTTGTTTTCTGGTAGTTTTCGATCTCCTCGGGCGAGAGTGGCGGCGCGGGCGGGCGGTTGGTCGGGCTGGATGATTTGGCCGCCGACTGGCTGAACACGCGTTCGTGGTGAGCCGTGCTCCAGGCGACGATCGGCAGGGTCCAGTTCCCGGGATTGCAGGGATCGTCAAACGCGAAGCCGGGGAAATTCGTCACCGCGACCGGCGTTCCCAAGGCATAGGGGAAGGCGCCGGCCTGCGCGATCGCCTCGTCGAGCAGGCCGGACTCCCCGGCCTTTGCGCTGAGGTCGTCCGCCGTGGCCGCCAGCGAAGAGGGCGGCGGGGGCGGCTTCGTGGCTGGCTTCGTGGCTGGCGGCGGGGGTGACGGGCGGGGCGGGACTGGCTCGGGCGCTGAGACGACCGGAGAGCCGGCTGTTTTGCCGGCGCCCCCCGGCGGACGTCTTCCGGTCGCACTCACACCGGCGCGCAGGACGGTGATCTTGCCGATCATGGAGGGATGGATGTTGAAACGGGGATCGAACTTGTCGTCTCCCGGGAAGTCGCCCAGATAGACGGGTTTCCCCGAAAGCACCGCCTTCAGGGGGAAGCGGCCGTTCAGTCGGTCATCGATGCGCATCTCGATATGGGACGGCAGAACCAGGATTTCCACGGCATGGATTTTGCCCGGGGCCAGGGTGTTGGTGGAGCGCAGGACATGCCAGCCGCTGCCGAGGCGGTTCGGGCTTTTCTGGGCATAGTCGTAGATCTGGAATGCAAGATGCCCGGTCGGTTCGAGGATGAGCGCAAAGGAGCCAGGTGGAGCCACGGCGATGCCGACGGTGTCCATCACGACGCCGGGTTTGCTGTAGTTCAGTTCGAGCGAAAAGAGGACGTTGGATCGCGGGTATTGATCGGCCAGCAGATGGCGGGACGCCGTGTTGGTAAGTGAAATGGATTGATCAATCGAATATCCCACTGCCGCCTGGCTGAACAGAACAAGACAGGGTAGCAGTCCGAGCCATCGTTTCCGACCGTTCATGGATCACCTCGTGGGAAAAATCACGGTCCGGGTTCAGATCAGACAATCCCCCGCAACAGCTAGTCGTCGCCCCCATCCTCAATGGCGTCTTGCTTAATCTATGTAAAATAGCCGTTTTTCCCAAACATGCAAGTGAACATCTGATCTTTCGTAACCTTTTTATTGCACTCTAACGCTTGTAGTGTTATGGTGCAAATAGAGGTTTAGATAGCTATGAACGACACGTGCAACGAACTTGAGCGCTATTTCGACGACGCCTTGGGTATCAAGGTGGCAGTCGATCCATGGGTAAACGAAGGGAGCATTCCACTCTTTCTTCGGGATCGGTATCGCTTTTTCTGTGCAGCGGTACTTAATCAAAAATGCTTGTTCATGGTTGACGCGTATGCGGAAGAAGAGTCCCCTGCGGCGATCCGCAAGCACGTCGAGCAGGTTCGTACAAAATGGGGCGGTCCTGTCACCTACGTTCGGGATCGGGTCACCGCCTACAACCGCAAACGTCTGATCGAGCACAAGGTGCCGTTCATCGTCCCTGGCACCCAGATGTACCTGCCCATGCTGGGCATCGACCTGCGAGAGCATTTCAGGAAACTGAGGCAGGACAAAAACGAGTTGGGACCGGCAGCTCAGGCTGTCTTGATCCATGCTCTGCTGCGGGACACTGGAGAGCTCTGGCCCACCGCGTTGGCTGAGAAACTCGGGTACTCGGTCATGGCGATGAGCCGCGCCCTGGACGAGTTGTGTGCCGCCGGCCTCGGGCAGACGACGGCAAACGGACGAGAGCGTCGATTGCGTCTCGTAGCACCCAAACGCGAGGTTTGGGAGAAGGCACGGCCGCTGTTACGTAGCCCTGTCGTGATGCGTCACGTGATCCGCCTCGCGCCGAACGCGGCGCTTCCCGGACCTCGAACCGGACTGGATGCGCTTGCTCATTACTCGATGCTGGCAGAGACTGGAAGCATCGCGATAGCGCTTAGTCGCGCGAATTGGAAGTTGCTTCAGCAGGCGGATGGCGTGAAACCCGCGATGATGGAGGAGCCCGGGACGACGACGGTCGAAATTTGGAGCTATGCACCCATTCTCTTTGCCGACGAGGGTTGGGTTGACCGTCTATCGCTTTATCTGTCCTTGCGTGGAACACAAGACGAGCGAGTTCAAGCGGCGCTCGACCAGATGATCAAGGAGGTCGCGTGGTAAAGGGGCTGGATCTGTTTCGCGAGCGATTCAGGGAGTTGGCTGACCGCTACGTGCTGATCGGCGGGACGGCGTGTGACCTCATTTTAGAAGAGGCGGGCCTTCACTTCCGCGCAACGAAGGACTTGGACATCGTCCTGTGCATCGAGTCTCTTGACACGTCGTTCGGGCGGGCCTTCTGGGATTTCGTCAACGCGGGTGGGTATAAGATTCGAGAATCGGCCAAGGGGAAAGGCCGCTTCTACCGGTTCCAGAAACCGGCCAATGAAGCCTATCCGGCCATGCTGGAACTCTTCTCACGCGCTCCAGGCGTGTTGTCCCTCGCCGAAGGCAGCTATCTCACGCCTATCCCGGTCAGCGACGAGATCTCCAGCCTCTCGGCGATTCTGCTTGATGCGGATTACTATGGCTGGATTCAAGCGGGCAAGCGAATGATTGGCGACCTGCCGATAGTAGGTCCAGCGCATCTCATCCCCCTGAAGGCGAGAGCATGGCTGGACCTGTGTGCCAGAAAGGAAGCCGGTGAAGAAATCGATAGCCGCGCCATCCAGAAGCACAAGAATGATGTATTCCGTCTTTTCCAAGTGATCGCCCCTGAGTCCGACGTGAATCCGCCGCGTCGCATCGTCGATGACATGGGCGCATTTCTCGACCAGGTGGCCGTAGAGGGAGTGGATTTGAGAGCCCTCGGTTTGAGGACGATATCTTTGGACACCGTAATGGCGGAACTCCGCAAACTCTATCGAGTCGATATCCGTAAATGAGCTGGACACGCCGCGGCGTTTCTAAGCCTTTCTTGCCAGGCGGTGGGTTTCAGATGGTTTTATCAATGGTTTGATTATTACATTTAAACTATTTTACGTTTGCGGAAAACAGATCATGACCATATGATGGGGCCAGGCTGGTGAGTTTTGAACGGGAGGCGGAGATGAGGCGATTCGCAAGTCGGGCAGGCGCGGCATGGGTAGGCGTCGCGATTTTTTCGGTATCGGCGTTGGGGGCGACGTACCATGTCGATTTCGAGGGGGGGGACAACAAGGCGGACGGGCTCACTCCGCGGACGGCATGGAAGCACAGCCCGGGAGATCGCCATGCAACGGATCGGCCGGCGCAGGTCAGTCCGGCCCCGGGCGATAGGATCGTATTCAAGGGCGGGGTGCCGTATGTCGGCGAGATCGAGATTAAGTGCTCCGGCGCGGAGGGCAAGCCGATCGTGTTCGACGGCAATACCGCCGGGACCTTCGGAGACGGCCGCGCCATCCTGGATGGCGGCCGGGTGATTCACGGCTGGAAGCGGGTCGAGTCGGCCGGGGAGGTACAG
>JBIIYJ010000492.1:0-3012 GCA_044346855.1 Kiritimatiellia bacterium | reverse complement strand
GCTCAGGTTTCCTTGAGCGCCTTCTTGACCTTCGCGAGAACGTCCTCGGGATCGAAGGGTTTCGCGATGAAATCGACGGCGCCCGACGCCAGGCAGGCCTTTTCGATGTCCTCGTTGGGGTGGGCGGTCATGAAGATCACGGGAATGAGGGCCGTCTTGACGTTGTTCTGCACGTTGTCGAACACCGCCACGCCGCCGCCCGCGGGCATCCGGATGTCGAGCAGGATCAGGTCGGGCAGTTCGGTGATGGCCTCGCGGAAGCCCTGGATGGCATCGTAGGCCACCAGGACCTGGTAGCCGTTCGCCCGCAGCCGAGAGTTGAGAAGCAGGGCGATCTGGGGCTCGTCGTCGACAATGAGTATTTTTTTCGGCATCCGTGTGTTCCTTGACTGGGACTTTAGCAGGAATCGGATTCCCGTTCCAGCCCCGACTCGCTGATGAGCTGTTCCACGCCGATCCGGGGGAGGGTGAAGGTGAAGGTGGTGCCCTTGTCGAGGGCGCTGTTGACGCGGATTTTTCCGCCGTGAAGCTCCACCAGGCTTTTGGCGATGGAGAGGCCCAGCCCGGTGCCTCCGCCGGGTCCGGTGTAGGACGAGCCGAACTGCAGGAAGCGGCCGAACACCTTGGGGAGGTCGGCCTCCGCGATGCCGATGCCGGTGTCGGCCACCGCGCATTCCACATAATCCGGCCGGGCCGCCAGGGAGAGGGTGATGGAGCCGCGCGGGGTGAATTTGACCGCGTTGCCGACCAGGTTGGTCAGGATCTGGATGATCCGTCCCCGGTCGGCGTAGAGGGTGACGTTATCGCGGTCGCCCACCAGGAGGAGGCGGATGCCTTTGGACTCGGCCTGACCCTGGAACAGGGCGCGCACGTCCTCCATCACCTCCAGCAGGTCGATCCGCTGGCGGCGCAGCACCGTCTTGCCGGCTTCGAGCTTGGAGATGTCGAGCAGGTCGTTGACGACGGCCTTGAGGCGCTCGATGGCCTGGAGGCTGACGCCCAGGATCTCCTTCTGCTCCGCGGTGAGCGGGCCGCAGACGCCGTCCACCACCTGCCGGACCGATTCCTTGATGATCGTCAGGGGCGTGCGGATCTCATGGGACGCCTCCGCCACGAACTTCGACTGCAGCTCGTTCAGGTTGCGCAGGCGGGTGAGCGCCGTGTTGCGGCCCGTGACGTCGCGCACGTTGCACTGGATGGCTCTCGTGTCGCCGGCCTGGTAGGCGTGGCTGATGAAATCGACCTCGATCCGGCGGCCGTCCCGCGTCTCGAGGGGGAGGTCCTCGCACCCGATCTGGTGGTTTTCGTGAAGCTTGGCGAATTCGACCTTGGAGAGGGCGACGTTCTTGAACAGGGGGATGTCCCAGAGAATCTTGTCCAGGAAGTAGTCGCGCGCGTAGCCGAGCAGTTCCGTCAGGAAGGGGTTGACGTCCACGATCCGGCCCGTTTCGCCGTCGAGCAGGAGAATGCCGTCCCGGGCCGACTCGAACAGGCGCCGGTAGCGCGATTCGGTTTCCGCCAGGGCCTTGGTGCGCCCGGCCACCATCTGTTCCAGGCGTTCGGCGTACTGCTTGTTTTCCCGGGTCAGCCGCTCGCGCTCGTCGTCCAGCGCCTTGACCTTGACGGCGTTGGCGACGACGCGCAGGATGTCGTTCCGTTCGACGGGCTTGGACAGGTAGTCGAACGCGCCCGAGCGGACCGCTTCCGCGGCCGTCTCGACGTTCGGCATGCCGGTCAGGAGGATGACCTGGACGCGCGGGTGTTTCTCCCGGATGATGTGCAGCAGGTCCACCCCGGAGAGGCCTGGCAGGGTGATGTCCGTGATCACGAGGTCGAAGGCCCCTGCCTCGAGGAGGGCCAGCCCGGACTTGACGTCCTCGGCGAGGTCAACCGCGTAGCCTTCCATCGTCAGGATGGCTTTCAGGAGCATCCGGATGGCGTACTCATCGTCAACGACTAAAACACGCGTCATAATCGTTTAACCTATACGAGATCACCCCGTCCGTCAAACGCAGAATCAATCAATAAGGTGCTGGATCAGGATCTTGGCGCCGATCCCGACGAGGGCCAGGCCGGCGACGACCTCCATGACCCGCTCGTTGACGTGGCGGGAATGGCGGCCGATGTAGACGCCCGAAAGCGTGACGCCGAAGGTGATGACGCCGATGATGACGGAAGGCAGCACGATGGCCATGTGGCCGAGGCCCATGGTCACTCCCACGGCCAGCGCGTCGAGGCTGGTGGCGATGGCCAGGATCAGCAGCACGGAGCTGTTCAGCGGATCCTTTTCCTCCTCGACCTCCTTGAGCTTGAACGACTCGTAGATCATTTTGATCCCGAGCGCGGTGAGGATGACGAAGATGACCCAGTGATCATAGTCGCTGATATACTGCCGCAGGCCGATGCCGGTGAAGCCGCCGATCACCGGCATGAGGGCCTGGAAGAGGCCGAAGGCGAAGGCGATCTTCAGGGCGTGGTGCAGGCGCAGGTGGCGGATGGCAATGCCGCTCGCCACGGCGATCGCGAAGGCGTCCATGGAGAGCGCCAGCGCCACGAGGATCAGGGTGAGAGGGCTCACGGCACGGCCTCCCGGGGCGAATAGAAGAAGCCGCGCCGGTAGAGCCCGCCCAGTTCGGAGTCGCTCAGCACGCGGATGGCGATCGTGTTCCTGCCCGGCTTCGCCAGGGCGCCCACGTCCAGTTCGAAGTCGTGCGGGTGCATCCACCACAGGGCGTGTGCCTTGCGCCCGGCGTAGCGGCCGTTGATCCAGACCCAGCCTTCGTTGGAAAGCCCCCCGCACCAGAAGCGGAGCGGCTTGCCGGCGAACGCGGCGTCCAGGGTGAATTCGCCCCGGTACCACCCGTACCCGTCATAGTCGTGCCCCGCCGCGTCCTCGAACGGCTCCTGCTGGTCCCAGAGCAGGTAGGTGCTGCGGACGCCCCAGGCGGAGTCGTCGAAGCCCGGCGCGTACCACTCCATCGGGATGCCCTGGTTGTAGGGGTCGCGCGCGAA
>JBIIYJ010000185.1:0-10626 GCA_044346855.1 Kiritimatiellia bacterium | reverse complement strand
CCGCCAGACGCCCAGCACCCGGCGGTAATGGGGCCGGATCGTGGACCAGGCCGCCTCGATCTTGGCCGGATTGTGCGCGAAATCGTCGATCACCGTGACGCCGCCCCCCGTCCCCGCGGTCTGCAACCGCCGGGCAATCCCCTTAAACCCCGCCAGCGCCGCCGCCGCCCGCCCCAGATCGTAGCCCATGGCCTCGCACAGGCTCAGCGTCTGGAACGCGTTTTCGGCATTGTGCCGCCCCGGAGCCGGCACGCGGACCGTAATCCCTTTCATCACGAATGAGGACCCCTCGCGGTCCAGCACGGGCTTGAAACCCGCCCCGCCGGGCAGCGTTTCAAGCGGGCCGATGACGCCCTTCTTCACTTGCCGGCCGAAGTCCGCGAACAGGAGGCGCGCCTCGTCGGCGCTGAAATGATCGCCCGAGATGTTCGTCACGATCGCCCAGTCGGGATGAAACCGCATCAGCGACTTGTCGCTCTCGTCCGCCTCGATCACCCAAAGCCCCCGCCCCTCCCGCACGTTGCCGATCTCCCGCGGAGTCACCCAATTCAGGACCGCACCCCCGTTCACCACCATCGGGTCCGCCCCCAGCCCCTCCAGCACGCAGCCGACCATGCCGGTCACCGTCGTCTTGCCGGACGTTCCGGTGATCGCCACGCTCGGCGCAGCCCCCACCGCCTCCGCCAGCATAACCGCCCGGTGCGACAGGGGAATCCCCAGCGCCCGCGCGGCTTTGACGTCGGGGTTGTCCTCTTCAATGGCCGTGCTGACCACGACGCGGTCGATGCCCGGAACAACACCCGAGCCGTCCTGCGGATGCAGGATCACACCGCAGGCCGCGAGCTTGTCGAGCACCTCCCGGTTCTGGTTCTGATCGTGAAAGCGATCCGATCCCGACACGCGGGCGCCCTTGGCGATCCAGGCGCGCGCCACCCCGCTCATGCCGACTCCGGCCACTCCAACCAGGTGAATGTGGAACTGCTTCATTCACTTATCTTGCCCTACCGCCCCTTTCGCTGTACACTGAAAAAGAGACGCATGAAACAACTTCTCTCCAGCCTATTGTTTTTCCTTGCCGCCTTCCTCCTGCCGGCGGCCGGAGCGGAACTCCGCATCGAAGGCGACCGGCTCACCCTCAAGGCCGACCGGGAGCCGGTGCGAAACGTCCTCGCCGCCTTTGCCCGGCAGGGCGTGCGGGTCAGGCTCGACCCCGCCGTCACCGGCACGGTCACCCTGGTCTCCGTCCGGCAGGACGCCGAGAAAGTGCTGGGCTCCCTGCTGACGGACTGCGACTACCTGGCGGTCTGGAAGCAGGTTCCCGGCCCCCTGGGTCCCATCCCCGTCCTGGAGGAACTGCAGGTCTACCGTCCCGGCCGCCGGGAAACGATCCAGCCCCTGACCCCATCCCCTGCCGGGAACGTCTCTACCAACCGGGTTCGCATTCGGGAGTTCATGGCCGGCGAACTGCTGCTCCGGGTCAAACCCGGCACCTCTCCGGAACGGTTCCTCGCACTCATCGCCCGCTACGGCGGCCGGGTGGCTGGCAGCCAGCCTTCGCTGGGCCTGTATAAGATCGCCTTCCCGGCCGACAGCGACATCCCCCGCCTGGCCAGGGAACTGGCCGGGGAAGACCTGATCGCATCCGCCGAACCCAACTATGTCTACCGCCTTCCCCCGCCCGGCCGCCAGGCCGTTTCGGCCGAGCCGGGCCGCGCGATCCGGCCTGCTTCCGGGGAAGCCGTCACCGGCGGCCCCCTCGTGGCGGTCCTGGATACCGGGTTCGGGCTCAGCGGGGATCCCCTCGTCTCCTGGCTGGACGTGGCGGGCCAGTCGGACAGTCCGGTCGACCTGCACGGGCATGGCACGCAGATGGCGCTCCTGGCGCAGGGCCGCCTGCAACCGCTGACCGGACCGTCGGCGGAGGATCCGCTGCTGCCCGTGCTGGCGGTGCGAATCGCGGGACAGGGCGACTTCGTGGCCGGCGACACGCTGATGGAAAGCCTCCAGGCCGCCGTGGCGGGCAAGGTGCGCGTGATCAGCCTCAGCTGGGGCTCCGAAACGGATAGCGCCTATATGAAGGAAGTGCTCGACAAGGCGATCGCGCAGGGCGCCCTCGTGGTGGCGGCGGCCGGCAACCAGGCCACCGGTCAACCCGTTTACCCCGCGGCCTTCCCGGGAGTCCTGGCCGTGAGCGCCTCGGACGAAGGCGGCAAACCGGCGGACTGGTCGAACTATGGCGATTTTGTCGGCCTGACCGCGCCCGGCTACGCTCCCATTCCCGGCAAGAACCAGGTCGCGGTCGGAACCTCGGTCTCAACCGCCTACGCGGCCCATGTACTGGGCCGGTATTTCCAGCAGCACCCCGACGCCACGGCCGCCCAGGCCGTCGCGGCCCTTAAAACAGCCCTTGCCGCAGCCCCGGCCGGCTGGGATACCAAATACGGCGACGGACTGCTCGACACGGCCGCCATCCAGCGGTTGCTGAAGTGATCGGTGATCGGTCAGACCAGTCGGACCAGTCGGACTTGTCGGACTTGTCTGACGTGCTCCTGATCACTGATCACCGATCACCGATCACTGATCACTGATTACTGATCACCGATCACTGACTTCGCTATCCGCTATCCGCTATCCGCTATTATTTGACACCCCCCCCTTGCCGTCCTATCATGGGGCCATGATTCCCCAGTGGCTAATCGAAAAAAAGCGGGACGGACTGGAACTGGCGGCCGATGAGATCCGCGAGTTCATGGACGGCTACACGCAGGGCCGGATCCCGGACTACCAGATGGCCGCCCTGGCCATGGCCGTCTACTTCAAGGGCATGTCGCCCGCCGAGATATCCGCCCTCACCCGCGCGATGGTGGAGTCGGGCGACACCCTGACCCCCGGCGACGCCTCCCTGCCCCGCCTTGACAAGCACTCGACTGGCGGAATCGGGGACAAGGTATCGCTGATTCTCGCCCCCCTGGCGGCCTGCTGCGGCCTGACGGTCCCCATGATCGCGGGCCGCGGGCTGGGCCTCACCGGCGGCACGATCGACAAGCTGGAATCGATTCCCGGCTTCCGGACGGATTTGACCACCGCCGAATTCAACGCCGTGCTTGCGGCTTGCGGCTGCTGCATCATGAGCCAGACGCCGCGGCTCTGTCCGGCCGACCGCAAGCTCTACGGCCTTCGCGATGTCACCGGCACGGTTCCCTCCATCCCGCTCATCACGGCCAGCATCATGAGCAAGAAGCTGGCCGAATCGCTCACGGGCCTGGTCCTGGACGTCAAATGCGGGACGGGCGCCTTCATGCGCTCGCCCGAGCAGGCCGGCGAACTGGCTCGCTCCCTCATGGCCGTGGGGCGTGAAATGCGCCTCCCCGTCTCCGCCCTGATCACGGCCATGGACCAGCCCCTCGGCCGCGCGGCCGGGAACCGGCCGGAAATTGCCGAGGCGGTCCTGGCCCTGCGCGGCGAAGGCCCCGACGACCTCATGGCCGTCACCCTCGCGCTGACCGCCCGGATGCTGAGGCTCGCGGGAAAGGTCGGCAAGGACATCGAGGCGCTGCCCCTTCTGAACGGCCATATCCAGTCCGGGGCCGCCGAAGCCCGCTTCCGGGCCATGGTCAAGGCGCAGGGCGGCAGCCCCGGGTTCCTGGACGAACCGGCCGCCATCGAGGCGCTCGCCCCCTGCCGCGACACCATCCTCAGCCCCGCGGACGGGTGGCTCCAGGCGGCCGATGCGGAGGCGGTCGGCCGAGCCTGCCTGCTGCTGGGCGCGGGGCGCTCGAAGACGGGCGACGCAGTGGATCCCGATGCCGGGGTGGCCGGGCTGCTGAAGGTCGGCGAACCGGTCCGCAAGGGCCAGCCCCTGGCTCGCCTCATGGCCGGCGATGCCGCGCGCATCGCAGCCGCCCGACCCGTTCTCGAATCGGCTTTTATCGTCTCCGCCAAACCCGTCCCTGTTCCCAAGATCCTGCTGGCGGATTTAGGAGTCAACCTGCCATGAATCCATTCGACCATCTGCAGGCCGACCTGCTGACCGAGGCCGCCGAAAAACTGGACGAGCGTCTGGACGGGGCGAGGCCCTCTGCGGGGCTGATCCTGGGCTCCGGCTGGAGCGCGGCCTTGCGCTGTTTCGACGAGCAGAAAGTCTGCCTGGCCTCGGACATACCCGGCCTTGGGAAAGTCAAAGTGGCGGGCCATCCCGGCCGGATCGTGCTGGCCGACTGCCAGGGCGTCCAGACGCTGATTTTCCAGGGCCGCCGCCACTGGTACGAAGGCGAAGGCTGGCTTCCGGTCATCCTGCCGATTTTCCTGATGAAGAGCCTGGGCGTAAGCCGGGTTCTCCTGACGAACGCGTCGGGTGGCATCCGGCCCGACCTGGAGCCCGGCGATGCCGTTCTGATCCGCGACCACCTCAACCTGATGGGCGATCATCCGTTCAGGGGGGCGCACCAGTCGCTCTGGGGCCCGCGTTTCCCGGACCTGAGCCAGGTCTACGACGCCGCCTGGGCGAAGGAGATGCAGGAGGCGGCCTCCGGAGCGGGGCTGACTCTCAAGGAAGGCGTTTACGCCGCGCTCTCCGGGCCGTCTTACGAAACCCCGGCGGAGATCCGGATGCTGCGGACGTTGGGGGCCGATCTGGTGGGCATGTCGACGGTTCCCGAAGCCATCGCGGCCGCATCCTGCGGTCTCACGGCAGGGGCGCTTTCGTGCGTGACCAACAAGGGCGCGGGCCTGTCCTGGCAGAACCTCGTGCATGACGACGTGCTGGCCATGCTGAAGTCGTCCGGCGATCGTCTGGCCGTTCTTCTGGACGCCATTTGGAAAAGGATGGCGGATGAAAAAGTCTGAAAAGCCCCTTCTTGAGGCGGCGCTCGGGGCCGCGGCGCTAGCGTATGCCCCCTATTCCCGATTCCAGGTGGGCGCCGCGCTCGAGGCGGAGGATGGCCGGATCTTCACCGGGTGCAACGTGGAGAATGCCTCCTACGGGCTGACCGTCTGCGCGGAGCGGGTCGCCGTGTTCGCCGGGGTGGCGGCCGGCTGCCGCCGGTTCAGGCGCATCGCCATCGCGGCGGGAACAGGGTCGGAGCCGGCCACGCCCTGCGGCGCGTGCCGCCAGGTGCTGGCGGAATTCGCCCGGCCCGGCTTCGAGGTGCTGCTCGTGACGCTGGACAACCCCAAGTCGTTCCGGCGGTTCACCCTGACCGATCTCCTGCCGCACGCCTTCAAAAGCCCATGGGCGTAGGGCATAAAGGATCGACAGTGCTAAATTTGGAGTGCGGCGGCTTGACGCCGCTTTCTGCGATGAGGCTGCCCCGCGCGCTTCGATAGGCCTGCCTGAGCGAGTCGGCTTGACGCGGCGCCCAGTCGTTGATGTCGCGTCCAGTCGGTGCCAGCCAAAGCGGCGTCAAGCCGCCGCACTCCAAATCGGCTTCGCACTAGTCTGGCGTAATGCCGAACTTATCCTGCAATGCGCTCATCCCCTCTTCCGCCTTGAAAGTCTCCTCGCAAAACGATAGGATGGTTGGATAAGGGAGAGTGTTTCATGCAGTTGATCATGCTCAAATCCAAGCTGCACATGGCGCGGGTGACGGACGCGCAGTTGGATTACCATGGCAGCCTCACCATTGACGAGAACCTGATGGACGCGGTGGGCCTGCTGGCGCACGAAAAAATCCTGGTTGCCAACGTGGAAAACGGCAACCGGTTCGAGACCTACGCCATCCCCGGGGCGCGCGGATCGGGCATGATCTGCCTGAACGGCGCCACGGCGCACAAGGGCGTGAAGGGCGACCGCGTGATCATTTTCTCGTTCGCCGTCATGTCGCCGGATGAAGCGAAAACCTACAAGCCCGTCGTTCTCTGCCTGGATGCCCAGAACAAGCCGACGGAGTTCTTCTAGCGACTATCTGATTACCGTCTACTGATTACCGATCACTGATTACTGATCACCGATCACTGATCACCGCCTCACGCCGCCTGATTGCTGCGTCCGCCGCGCGGGGCGAATTCCCGTTCGATCATGGCCTTGGTGATCTTGACCTGCTTGGCGCCGGTGCCGCGCGGGGCCTCGAACATCACGTCGAGCATGAGCTGCTCGAGGATGGACCGCAGGCCGCGGGCGCCGGTTTTCTTCCGGTGGGCCACCTTGGCGAGTTCCTGGAGCGCGCCGTCGTTGAACGAGAGCGCGACCCCTTCCATGGCGAGCAGTTTCTGGTATTGCTTGACCATGCAATTCTTCGGCTCGGTCAGGATCCGGACAAGGTCTTCCACGGTCAGCGATTCAAGCGTCGCCATCACCGGCAAGCGGCCGATGAACTCGGGAATCATGCCGAACTTGAGAAGGTCTTCCGAGGCCACCGCGAGCCCCTGGGTGGGCGAGCGCTCGACCAGTTCCTCGCCCCCGAAGCCGAGGGCCTGCTTCTCGACGCGGCGCTTGACGATTTCGTCCAGGCCCACAAAGGCGCCGCCGCAGATGAACAGGATATGCTCCGTGTTGATCTTGATGTATTCCTGCTGCGGGTGCTTGCGGCCGCCCTGGGGGGGCACGTTGGAAACGGTGCCTTCCAGGATCTTGAGAAGAGCCTGCTGAACGCCCTCGCCCGAGACGTCCCGGGTGATGGAGACGTTCTCCGTGCGGCGGGCGATCTTGTCGATCTCGTCGACGTAGACGATGCCCCGCTCGGCCTTCTTCACGTCGCCATTGGCGGCCTGGATGAGGCGGAGCAGGATGTTTTCCACGTCTTCGCCCACGTAGCCGGCCTCGGTCAGGGTCGTGGCGTCCGAAATGCTGAACGGCACGTCGAGGCAGCGCGCGAGCGTCCTGGCCAGCAGCGTCTTGCCGCTGCCCGTGGGGCCGATCATGAGTATGTTGCTCTTCTCGATCTCCACGCCGGCGTAGGGATCGTCCTTCTGGAAAAACGTCTCCTGGTGGAGGCGCTTGTAATGGTTGTGGACGGCCACGGAGAGAACCCGCTTGGCATAGTCCTGCCCCACCACGTACTGGTCAAGGAAGTCCTTGATCTCGTGGGGCTTGGGCACCTTGAGCGACTCGGGGGCGGCCGCGGCAGCGGCTTCGGCGGCGGGCTTCTCCTCCACCTGGAGGATCTCGTTGCACAGCCCCACGCACTTGTCGCAGATGTAAACCCCGGGTCCCGCAATCAGCTTGCCCGCCTCCCGGCGGGGCCGGGAGCAGAACGAGCATTTCGCGCCGTTGTCGTCCTTGGCCATATTCGTCCGTTACTTCTTGGGGGCCGTTTTGCGGCTGGCCACCACTTCGTCCACGAGGCCGTACTTGCGGGCCTCTTCCGCGGACATGAAATTATCGCGGTCCGTATCCTTTTCGATCTGCTCGACGGCCTTGCCCGTGTGATGGGACAAGATCTCGTTGAGCCGCTCGCGCAGGCGCAGGATTTCCCGGGCCTGGATGCTGACATCCGACGCCTGCCCCTGCGCCCCGCCCCAGGGCTGGTGGATCATGATCCGGGCGTTGGGCAGCGCGTACCGCTTGCCCGCCGCGCCGGCGGCCAGCAGCAGGGCTCCCATGCTGGCGGCCTGGCCCACGCAGTAGGTGGCCACGTCGCACTTCAGGAACTGGATCGTGTCGTAGATGGCCAGCCCCGCGGTCACCGACCCGCCGGGCGAGTTGACGTACAGGCTGATGTCCTTCTCCGCGTCCTCGCTCTGCAGGAACAGCATCTGGGCGATGATCAGGTTGCTGACATCGTCGTCGATGGCCGTGCCGACAAAGATGATCCGGTCCTTGAGCAGGCGTGAATAGATGTCGTAAGCCCGCTCCCCGCGGCCGGTCTGCTCGACCACCATGGGGATCAGGATCTGGCTTTTCGTCTTCATGTATCCTCCGGGTTCGGTTTACGCGGCCGTCACAGCCGCATGCTTGACCACGAACTCCAGGGCCTTCTCGTTGCGCAGGTCGCGCCGGATATTGTCCAGGCGGCCATCCTTCTGAAGGTCCTCACGCAGCTTTTCGGGCGACTGGCGCCGGCGGGCCGCGAGCATGGAAATGTGGGCGGCCACATCGGACTCCTGGACCTCGATCTTCTCGGCTTCGGCGATGCGCTCCAGGATGTAGGAGAGCTTCACGCGTTCTTCCGAGGACCGGGTGGCCGCGCTGAGAATGCTGTCGCGCTGGTCCTTGATCACGTCGCTCGTCACGCCGCGCATCGTGTTTTCACGCACGATGTTCATGACGATCTGCTGGGCCTCGCTCTGCACCTCGGTCTGCGGCAGTTCCTCGATCTTCGTCTGCTCCAGCAGGTGGCGGGCCGCGGCGTCCAGGCGCCGGGCTGCCTCGTTGCGCTCCGCCCCGCGCTGGAGGTTCTCGCGGATGCGCGCCTTGAACTCCTCGAGGTTCGCGGCGCCGGCCATCTTGAAGAACTCCTCGTCCATCTCGGGCAGCGTCTTCTCGCGGACTTCCTTGACGGTCACCGTGTAAAGCGCGCTCTGTCCGGCGATCTCCTTGACATGGTAGTCGGCCGGGAAGGCCACGGGAATATCCTTCGTCGCCCCGGCTTCCATGCCGGCCACGGCTGCGGCCACGCCCGGGAGGAAGTCGGCGTCGCCGGCCTCGTCCGTGCGCAGCCAGAAATCGGTCCCCTTCCCGATGCCGGCGGCGTCGGGGGCCTGCTCCTCCACCGGCTTGTCGCCGAGGCGGCCCTGGTAGTCGATCTTGACGATGTCGCCCGCCTTGACGGGGCGGTCCTTGACCTCGTTGAACCGGGCCATGCGCTCGCGGTACTGGCCGATGGACTCGTCCACCTGGGCATCGGTCACATCGGTCGTCTGCGCCTGGATCGGGATGCCGCTGTAAACCGGCAGCTCGAAGGCGGGCGGCAGGTCAACGGTCACCTTGAAGGAGAACGGCGCGCCGGCGAGAATCGGGGTCTCGTCGGTCACATCCACGGCCGCGACGGGCCGGATCTTCTCGCTGTCAAGCGCCTTGCGGTAGCCGAAGGCCAGCAGGTAGTCCTTGAGCTCGCCCTTCATGTCCTTGCCGTAATGGCGCTCGACGAGGGCGGAGGGAGCCTTGCCGGGGCGGAAGCCGGGAATGCGGGCGCTGCGGGAATAAACCTCCAGCAGCTTGCGGTACTGGCTGTCCACTTCAGCGGCGGGGACCTCGATCGTCAGCGTCTTGCGGCAAGGGCCCGCGTTTTCCATCTTAACCTGGATCTCGCTCACAGACTTACTCCTTCATTGCCATGAGAAATTCGACGTTGTTCTTCGTCTTCTTCAGGCGCCCCACGATCAGCTCCATGGCTTCCACCGCCGGAATCCCGCTGATCGCTTTTCGAAGAATCCATATCTTATTCAGCTCGTCCGGGTGAAGCAAGAGTTCTTCCTTCCGGGTGCCCGATTTTTCCACGTTGATGGCGGGGAATATCCGCTTGTCCACGAGGGTGCGGTCAAGGCACAATTCCATGTTGCCGGTGCCCTTGAACTCCTCGAAGATCACCTCGTCCATGCGGCTGCCGGTGTCGATCAGGGCGGTGGCGATGATCGTCAGGCTGCCGCCGTCCTCCGTGTTGCGGGCCGCGGCGAAGAAGCGGCGGGGCTTGTGGAGGGCGTTGGCGTCCACGCCGCCCGACAGGATCTTGCCGCTGTGGGGCTGGACCGTGTTGTAGGCGCGGGCCAGGCGGGTGATGCTGTCGAGCAGGATGCAGACGTCCTTGCCGTTCTCGACCATGCGCTTGGCCATCTCGACAACCATCTCGGCCACCTGGACATGCCGCTCTGGCGGCTCGTCGAAGGTGGAGCTGATGACGTGGGCCTTCGTGTTCCGCTCCATGTCCGTCACCTCTTCGGGCCGCTCGTCGATGAGCAGCACGATCAGGTAGCAGTCCGGGTGGTTGGCGGAGATGCTGTTGGCGATCTTCTGCAGCAGCACGGTCTTGCCCGTGCGCGGCGGCGCCACGATCAGCCCGCGCTGCCCCATGCCGATCGGGGTGAACAGGTCCATTACCCGCATCGACACCTCTTCGGGCTTCGTCTCGAGGATGAAGCGGCGGTTCGGGAACAAGGGGGTCAGGTTCTCGAACGGGATCTTGATCTTCGCCTGCTCGGGGGCCTCGCCGTTGATCTTCTCGACCTTGACCATCGCGAAGAAGCGCTCTTTGTCCTTGGGCGGCCTCAGCTCGCCTTCGATCTGGTCGCCGGTCCGGATGGCGAAACGGCGGATCTGGGCGGGCGACAGATAGACGTCTTCCTGGCAGGCCAGGTAGTTGTTGAGCGGGGAACGGAGAAAGCCGAAGCCGTCGTCCATGATCTCCAGCACGCCGCGGCTGTACATCACGCCATTGTAGCGGGCGTTCGCCTTGAGGATCTCGAAAATCAGGTCGTGCTTGCGCATCGCGCCCAATTCCGTCAGACCCAGCTCCTCGGCGAGTTTCGCCAGTTCCGGAACCGTCTGCTGCTGCATTTCGGTCAGGTCCAGGTTCCGGCCCTTGCGGGGCGGCGGCTGGCTGGGCGTCCCGGTCGGCACCCAGGGGTCCCCATCCTCGCGGGGCGTCATGCCGCGCAGGGGCAGCACCGGAACCGGCGTGGGAGGCGGAGGAAGCGGGGACGGCCGGCGCATCATCGGCGGCCGCATGTGAGGACGACCCATGTCACGGGGAT
>JBIIYJ010000184.1:0-10635 GCA_044346855.1 Kiritimatiellia bacterium | reverse complement strand
GGGCGTGTAGCCGACGCAGGGGACACGGGTCAGAAGACCCGTGCCACGCCTTTCACTGATACTGATCACCGATCACTGATCACTGATTACTGATCACTGATTACTGATTACTGATCACCGATCACTGATTACTGATTACTGATCACCGATCACTGATTACTGATTACTGATCACCGATCACTGATTACTGATCACCGATCACTGATTACTGATTACTGGGCCTCCCCGAACCCTGAACCCCGAACCCTCTCTTCCTCTTCCCTCTTCCCGCTTCCCGCTTCCCGCTTACGCAAACTCCAGGCACCGCCTCCTGAAATGCAGGTAATCCTGGTACGACACCTCTTCGGGAACCCCGTGGTCGCAAGTGGGGATGTAGCCGCCGCGCTTCTGCATGGCCGGGAAGATGCGGTCAACCAGCCGGTCGATGGCGGCCTTGCCCTTGGCCAGCTCGCGCTTGTCCACGCCGCCGCACAGGACCAGGTCGGGATACTGCCGGCCCACCTCGACCACGTCGCACCCCGACGCCACCTCGAACGGGCTCATCACGTCCATGCCCAATTCCCGGTAAAGCGGAATGGTGGGGTTGGCGAACCCGTCGGTGTCGATCTGGAAAAACAGGTGGCGGGTCTTGTCGATCTGCCGGGCCTTCATGTTGCCGATCAGCTGCTGGTAATACGGGACCAGGAACTCGCGCATCATCGCGGGGGAAATCAGCGACCCGTGATTGTAGCAGATGTCCTCCCCGAAGAAGAGTTCGTCAAAGGTCACATGCTTCTGGTGCTCGGCGATGATGGCGTCGGCCAGCTTGAACCAGGTGCGCATGCAGTCGTGGATCAGGTCGGGATTGTCGTGGAACTGGTAGAGCAGGTCGCCCGGCCCCATCAGGCTGCGAAGGTACATGTAGCCGCCGATGACCCGCTGGGTGACCATGGCGCCCTTCGCGATCAGCGCGCGGCCGTTCTCGGCCCACTGCGGAATGTTCTTGTAGCGCGAAGGGGTGGCGGGATCGAGCCGCCACTTGACGTCTTCCTCCCACGTTTTCCAGTCCTTGACGGGGTGGTCGATGTATTCGGGCATGAACCCGCTGCGGCGCCCCTTGAAATAGAGCACATGCCGGCCCGCCTTGTCGCGCACCACCTCGTGTTCGCCCCGATCCTCCAGAACGGCCTCCTCGAACACCGGATCGAAGCCGGCGGTGGTCCAGCCCAGTCCCATGAAATCGTAATCGCCCGGCGGATCGTAGCCGAAAAGGATGTCGCGCGGCACGTCCTGCGGCATGCCCTGGGCCTTCCAGTTCTCCAGGCAGTAAAACCCGAACTCCTTCTGGTAAAAGCCGGCGCCGGGGCGGATCGCGTAGGCGTCGCGCATCTTGCGGGGCCCCAGGGTCATGGCCTCGCGGGGTACCATCCGGCGGATGCCGTCAGCCTGCGGAACGGAAGAGGACATAAACGCTCCCTTGTTGCTTAAACTGTTTATCATGACGGTCCTCAATCCGGCTTTCAAGCAAAACCCGCGCCCTGTCATGCCGCTGCAGGGGAACGGGCCAGAATAGCCCGAAGGCGGATCCGGTTGTACCGCTGGACCACCAGGCACGGCAGGTTTGCCGCCAGCGCGTAAACCGCCAGCCAGACCCACACCCCCGGAGGATTCCAGATTAGAAAAACCGGGGCGCAAAAAATCACCGCCGCATGCACGGCTTCGCCCCGGCAGGTTTCCCGCACATACCGCGAAAGATACGCAGCCCGGCGCGAGGCGATCGTCTTCTTCCGGAACCCGCCGCGGAACAGGGCCGCCCCGTCCGGCAGCGCATTCTTCCACGCCTTGACCCGGAAAACCCGGTCATAAAACCGTCCTTCCGCTTCCCACCCGCGCGTCCGGAACCAGGCTCCGTCCGGATCAAACACCTCCGCAGGCAATCTCAGGCCGGCCCAGGCCGCCCCCAGATGAATCACCAACCAGCCCAGCACATCGGCCGCCACAAGCCAGACCGGATCAAGCGCCACCATCACGACGCCCCTCCCTTCCCCGCAATCGAGCGCCCCTTCCACTGCACGGCGCGACCCGTCAACTGGCGAAAAAGCGACCGGGCAAAAACAGCCATGAAGAAGAGGAGCGGCACCGGAAAGAACAAAGCGGCCATCCGGGGGTAACGCCCGATCCGGCCCAGTTCCCAGCCCGTCAAAAGGGCGAACCCGAGATACACTCCGAGGGCGCCCGCAGCGGCCGCCGGCCCCCCGGAGACCAGCCGCAGAACCGGCAACAAGGCCGCCGCCATGCAGGCGCTCAGCCAGAGCACGATCCCCAGCAGAGCCGGGCCCGGCGTCTGTCCCGCCCCCGCCGCGAAGGCCTTGGTCCACCCGTCCGCCAGTTCCCTCCAGCCGCCCGGATAAAGCCGCACACCCAGGCACCCCCGCCCGCCACAGCAGTTGACGGGCACCCCCGCCTCCGAAAAACGCGCCGCCATGAAGAAATTCTCGAGAATCCGCCCCTTCTGCCCCTCATGCCCCCCGGCGCGGAAATAATCCTCCCGCCCGACCAGCAGACACGGGCCGAACATCCCCTTCGCCCGCCCCTTTCGCGCACCGGCGGGAAACGCGCCCATGGCAGCATGCATTACCAGCGCGAAAAAAGCCGACAATCCTTCATGCGGCCGGGCCATCTCGTGAAAAGGCCCCGCCGAAAGCGCTCCCCCGTCCGCCCGCCACGTATCGATCAGACAGCCCAGCCCATCCGGGTAAAAAAAGGTGTCGGCATCCAGAAAAAGGAACGCCTCGCCCCGCGCCGCCAGCGCTCCCTGCCAGCAGGCCCACGTCTTGCCGCGCCAGCCCTCCGGCAGGGGAGGAACCGGCAGCACCACGGCGCCATGCGCCGCGGCCTCAACCGCCGTGCGATCGGTCGACCCGTCGTCCGCCACCAGCACCTCCAGGGGGCGGAAGGCCTGTCCGCGCAGGGAATCCAGAAGCCGGGGCAGGTTCGCCTCCTCGTTGCGGGCCGGGATGATGATGGTTAGCCGGATCGCAAGCTTATCCCCGCCCCGCCGCCGGCAGACCGGAATGCGGAACAGCAGCAGAACCAGCAGAAGCCCGCCTGCCGCCGTGACCGCTTCCGGGATCATGCCCGGTCCCACTCCACGATGCGCTGGCACACGTTCTGTCCGCACAGCACCACCATGGGCATGCCGCCCCCGGGATTGACCGAGCCGCCCGTGAAGAAGAGGTTCGGATAGCGGCGGCTCTGCTTCGGCGCCTTGAAGGCGAAATTGCGCCACCGGTCGCAAACCACCCCGTAGATCGCCCCGCGATTCGAATAATATTCGCGCTGGATATCCACCGGCGTCCACAGATGCTCCACCACGATGTGCTTCCGCAGATCCTTCAACCCCATCCGCTCCAGCTTGTCCAGAACCCGGTCCCGGAGTGCCCGGTAATCCGCGTCAGCCAGGGGGTGGGCCGGATCGATCGGCGGGATATGAGGCAGGATCTTGAGCCCGTCGCAACCCTCCGGCGCCACCGTGGGATCTGTCCGCGAGGCCGCCACCACGTACAGGGTCGGATCGTGCGGCAGCACGTGATCCCGGAACACCGCCTTGAAATGAGCCTGCTGGTTGCCGGAAAAAAAGAAGTTATGGTGGGCCAGCTGGGGGTACCGGCAGTCCAGCCCCAGGTCGATCACCAGGCCGGAGCAGGCCGGAGCGAACCGCTCCAGCCGCTTCATCTCGTCAGGGCTGGCCTTCAGCAGTTCGCGGTGGGCGGGAATGACTTCCATATTGCTCACCACCACGTCCGCCGGGTGGAAGACTCCCCGGGCCTCGATGCCGCTCACGCGATCGCCATCTTTCCGAATCTCCGTCACCTCGTGCTCGAGGTGCACCCGGATGCCCAGCTCCTCCAAAAAGCGACCCAGCCCGCGGGCCAGGTTATAAAGACCGCCATCCACATACCAGAGGTCATGGCGGAATTGGATCGTGGGCAGGCAGTTCATGAAGGCCGGGGCGTCATAGGCCGAGGACCCGACATACTTGATGAAGAAATCGAGAGCGTCCCGGAGCCTCGGCTCCCGGATGAAACGCGACACCCCGCCATGCATGGTGCGGAGCAGATCGAACTTGAAAAGGGCCGACGGCTCGTAGAACCGGATGAACTCGGCTACCGTATCAAGCCCCTTTTCGAAATAGCCCCGGCCCACAAGGTCGTACAGCGCCCCGGAATAGGCGAGGTAGTCCTTAAACGGCCCGTCCAGCCCCGGCCCGAGTTTCGCCAGTTCGGCTGACTGGGCCGCCTCTTCCGGCACGAAATCAAAGACCGCACCGTCCTCGAAAAAGTTCCGCCAGTGCGGCCGCACGCGGCGGATCGGGACGTAATCGCTCATCCGGCGCCCGGAGCGGCTGAAAAGCCTTTCGAACAGGTGCGGAAGGGTGAGGATGGAAGGCCCCAGATCGAACACATAGCCGTCCCGGCGCAGTTCGTTCAACTTGCCGCCGATCTTGCCGTTTTTCTCGAAAATCTCAACCGCGTAACCCTGCTGGGCCAGCGAGATGGCAGCCGAAATGCCGCCCAACCCGGCCCCGATGACAATTACCTTCCGTCCGCCTTCCTGCGCCATGAGCGCCCCCTTTAATTTATCGTATCGCCATTCCTTTACGGCAGAGTACTATATGAGAGAAGTCCTGAACATAACCAAATGAGGTGCCTGATGCCGCCCCCCCTGACGCCGGAATCCCTGCGCGCCCTCTTTGACAGCGGCGCCACCCGGCCGGCCGCCTTCCGGCTGGAGGCGCTGAAGTCGCTGGAACAAGCCATCTCCGCCTCCCTGGACGATCTGCTGGAAGCGCTCCGCGCCGACCTGGGCAAGCCCCCCCTGGAGGCCTACGCCTCGGAAATCGGCTTCGTGCTGGCCGACCTGGCCCACGCCCGGCGCCACCTGCGGGCCTGGATGCGGCCCGCGCGGCCCCGCACACCCCTCCTCCTGCTGCCGGGCGCCAGCGAAATCCGGCCCCAGCCCCGGGGCGTAGCGCTGATCCTCGCCCCCTGGAACTATCCCTTCCAGCTCGCGCTCTCCCCCCTCGTCGCCGCGATCGCGGCCGGCAACACGGCGGTTCTGAAACCTTCCGAACTGGCCCCCCGGACTTCGAACGCCCTTCGCCGGCTGATCACCGGCTGCCTGCCGGACGGCCTCTGCGCGGTCATCGAGGGCGGCCCCGAAACCGCGACGCGCCTGCTCGAAGAGCCGTTCGACCACATTTTTTTCACGGGCGGGCCCGCCGTCGGCCGGATCGTCATGCAGGCCGCCGCCCGGCGGCTGACGCCCGTGACGCTGGAACTGGGGGGGAAATCCCCCGCCCTTGTCTGCGCGGATGCCGACATCCCCGTCGCCGCCCGGCGCATCGCCTGGGGCAAGTTCATGAATGCCGGCCAGACCTGCACCGCCCCGGATTACGTGCTCGCCGACCGCCGGATCCTGGGCCCGCTGCTGGCGGAACTGGCGCGGGCGATCGCCTCCTTCTACGGCCCCGACCCGCGGCTCAGTCCCGATTACGGCCGCATCGTCAACCTCCGCCATTTCGAGCGCCTGCTCCGCGCCCTCGCGGGAAGCCGGATCGCCTGCGGGGGCGAGCACGACCGGGAAAGCCTCTACCTCGCGCCGACCGTCCTGACTGACGTGCCGGAGGAGAGCCCTGCTTTGACCGAGGAACTGTTCGGCCCGATCCTGCCCGTACTCCCGTTCGACGGGCTCGACTCCGCCATCGCGCAGGCGCGCCGGCGGCCCAACCCCCTGGCGCTCTACATTTTCTCGAAGGACCGCGCCACACAGGAGCGCCTGCTGGCCGCCCTTCCCTCGGGCGGCGCCTGCGTCAACGACACCCTGACGCACATGATGAATCCCCGCCTGCCATTCGGCGGGATCGGGGAAAGCGGCATGGGCGCCTACCACGGAAAAACGGGGTTCGATACCTTTTCCCACCACCGGGCCGTCCTGCGACGCGGCACCTGGCCGGATTTTCGCCAGCGCTACCCGCCCTTCCGGATCCCCCTGGATAAATTCAAGCGCCTCCTGCCCTTCCTGCTGGGATGAGGTGCGCCACGGCCGCACCTCCGGCCGCGCTTACGCCAGCATCTCGCGAATCGCCTTCTCCACCTCGGCCAGGTTGGCCTGGGTGTCATGGCAGGCGCCCTTGGGTTGGGAATTGGAGACGGCCAGTACCGGTTTCGGGAACGATCCCACTATCCCCTCCACCAGCTCCCGCTCGCAGGCCACCGCCACCACGGCATCGATGCCCGGATCCTTGACGAAGCCCAGGGCTTGGCGCCCGCCCGCGGCGATGCGGCATTGCACGCCGTAGCGGTTCCGCAAGTCGAGCAACCCCTTGACGGGACAGAGGCCGCACCCCTTGCACCGGTCCACATCGCGGCTCACCGGAAGGCCGCAGGCGCTCCCCTGCAGACAATGCGCGGCCAGAAGCAAGAGGCGGGCCGGCGGAACCCGGACTCTCCGCCACCGCGTCACCCGGTTGTTGAACCGGATCAGCGCTCGTTGCAGCATTATGCTTGGACTCGCCATGCGCCTCCTCTATAGTGACACAACGTATCATCCCGTGATTGAGGGGTCAAGGAAGCGAGGAGGCGGATCGTGTCAAATCCTTCAGCGCCAAAACACATCGCCGTGATCGGAGCCGGTCCGGGCGGCCTTACCGCCGCCATGATCCTGGCCCACCGGGGCTTTCGGGTCTCCGTCTTCGAAGCCCAGCCCCGCGTGGGCGGCCGCAACGCGGAAATCCGCCTGGGCCCCTATCTCTTCGATACCGGCCCCACCTTCCTCATGCTCAAGGCCATCCTCGACGAGGTGTTCCGCGAGGCGGGCGACTCCCTTGACGCCCGGCTCCAGGTCGACTCGCTCGAGCCCATGTACCGGCTGCAATTCGCCGACCGCCACCTCGACCCCGTTTCCGATCCCCAGGCCATGGTCCGCGAAATCGAGCGCGTCTTTCCCGGCCGCGGCGCAGGCTACGCCCGTTTCCGCACGCGCGAGGCGCTCCGCTTCACACGCCTCTTCCCCTGCCTCCAGAAATCCTACCACAAGGCCTCGACGCTTCTCAGCCCCGACATTCTCAAAGCCCTGCCCCACCTGGCTCTCGGCCGCAGCCTCTTCGATGTCATGAAGGGCTACTTCGTCGAGGAGAAACTGGCGCTCTCCTTCACCTTCCAGGCCAAATACCTGGGCATGTCTCCGTGGGACTGCCCCGGCCTCTTCTCCATGATCCCCCTCATCGAACACCGCTTCGGCATCCAGCACATCCGGGGGGGACTGAGCCGCATCTCCGACGCCATGGCCGATACCGCCCGGCAAAACGGGGCCGTTATCCATACCGGCACGCCCGTGAAACGGATCCTCGTCCACAACCGCGCCGCCACGGGTGTGCTTCTCGAAAACGGCGAAAAAATCGAGGCGGACGCCGTCGTCGTCAACGCCGACTTCGGCCATGCCGCCACCACGCTGTTCGAGCCCGGCCTGCTGCGCAAATACACGCCCGCCAAGCTCGACCGGCTCCAGCTCTCCTGCTCCACCTTCATGCTCTACCTCGGCGTCGACAAGCCCATTCCCACGCCCCACCACCTCATCACCTTTGCCGACGACTACCGAACCAACGTCCGCGCCATCTTCCGCAAGCCCGCCCTGGCCAAGGACGTCTCCGTCTACCTCCGCAACGCCTCGGTCACCGACCCCACGCTCGCCCCCGAGGGCCATTCCGCCCTCTATGTGCTGGTGCCCGTTCCCAACACCCGCTGCCCCATCGACTGGTCCCGCGAAAAGGCCGCCTTCCGCGAGACCATTCTCGACACCATCGCCCGGAGGACCAGCCTGGGCGACCTGAGGCCCCACATCCGGGCGGAAAAAATCATCACGCCCGCCGACTGGGAGTCGGACTACCGGGTCTACAAGGGCGCCACCTTCAACCTGGCGCATACCTTCCGCCAGTTGCTTTATTTCCGCCCGCGCAATAAGTTCGAAGAGCTGGACCGCTGCTACCTCGTCGGGGGGGGAACCCATCCGGGTAGCGGCTTGCCCACGATCTACGAATCCGGCCGCATCGCCGCGAACCTGATCGCCCGCGCGCACAACGTGCCGTTTGTCTCCGCCAATCTGGAGGTGTAACGCCATGTCCTCCCGCACCCTTGTCCTGGCCAGTCCGCGCGGCTTCTGCGCGGGCGTCCGGCACGCCGTCGAGATCGCGGAGGCCGTTCTGGGGCAGCGGCCCCACCCCGTCTATGGGCTGAAGGAGATCGTTCACAACCGCCAGGTCACGGACGCGCTCGAACGCAAGGGCCTCCGGTTCGTCCAGGATCTTGCCGACGTGCCGCCCGGCAGCACCGTCCTCTTCAGCGCCCACGGGGTGCCCCCCGCCATCCGCCGCGCCGCGGCCGACCGGGGCTTGGAGGTGATCGACGCCACCTGCCCCTTCGTCACCAAGGTGCACGAGGAGGTGAAGCGGTACGCGGCCAAGGGGTATGCGATCGCCTTGATCGGCCACCGCAAACACGACGAGGTGATCGGCGTGGCCGGCGAGGCGCCGGACCGAATGACGGTCATCGAAAACACGGAGGAAGCCGCCGCACTGGTCCCGCCCGATCCCGAGCGGTTAGCCGTGATCACGCAGACAACGCTGAGCCAGGAGGAGACCGAGCGCATCCTGGATGTCCTGAAAGGCCGCTTTCCCGGGCTGGTGACTCCCTCGAAAAAGGACATCTGCTACGCCACCACGAACCGCCAGGAGGCGGTCAAGCAGCTGGCCCGGCGGGTCCCGTTCATCCTGGTGCTCGGATCGAAAAACAGCTCCAATTCCCGCCGGCTGGTTGAAGTGGCCGCCGCCAACGGGGCCGAGGCCCTTCTTGTCAGCCAGTTGAACGAAGTGGATCCGGGCGCCTTCGCCGGGCGGGAGGCCATCGGCCTCACCGCGGGCGCGTCAACCCCGGAGTCCTTCATCTCCGCCATCCTCGCGCTGCTGCGCGGGCAAGGCTTTGACCGGGTGGAGGAAATGGAAGCGGTGCAGGAGTCGATCCATTTCGCGCTGCCCGCCTTGCTCAAACCGCCGGCAAAAACGGCCGGCTAACTCTTGACCCGCACGCCCCCGTGCCTGTCAGCCCAGCCAGGCGCGCGCCTTGGCTTCGTCGCCCGGGAGGAAATAGCGGACTTCGCCCTTTCGCTGGCCCGCGGCAAGGAACAGCAGCATCTCCTCTTTCCAGCGCGCGTCTCCCACGACGGCGATCCTGGCGATCTCGTCCCCGTATTGGGCGAAGAAATCAAGATCCTCCCAGTTGTCGCCGCGCTGCCAGCCCTTGAAATCCCGCGTCACGAACAGCACCTTGATATCCTTGGCGCCCTTCTCGAAAGCCTGGGCCCCGATCGCCTGGATCTTGTCCATGGTTCCCTTGCTGAAAAGCCCGCTGATCCGGATCACATACACGTCACCCGGTTCCCGCTGGAGCGTGGCCGTGGAGACCACGGCGTTCTTCGCGGGTTCCTTGCTTCCGAACAGGTTCTTGAGCCACTTCATTGCGCGTCCTTTCCCTTGGGGGTCAATCGTCTCAGAATGCCGTACCGAGCGTGAAATACCAGCGCGAGTAACCGCCTTCGGCGGCGCCGAAAGCCAGCAGCATGGGCCCGATGGCCGTGTCGGCCCCCACCCCGAGGGCAACGCCGGTGCGCGTGTCGGAAAGATCCCGCTCGTCCGCGTCCGCCCAGACGTTGCCGACGTCGACCCGGGAGACGGCATACACGCCTCGCCCGACCGTCGAGGGAAGCGCCACGAGCCGGTATCGGTAACCCAGGGACGCGATGGCCATTTCCGAGCCGCGGAACTGGTCCTCCGCAAGGCCGGCGAAGCCAAACGGCCCGCCCAGCGTGAACTGGGCATAGCCGGGCAGATCATCGGAAGGACTGGCGCCATACCGCAGCCCGCCCGTCAACGTGTGGTTGTCGATGGAGTGCTGACCCCGGTATTCGGCCAGATACTTTTCGTAATCCCGGTCCGCACCCAGCCCTTCGCTGGAAAAGTCCCCCTCCACCCTGAGCCTATACCCCTGACGCGCGAAGACCGTCCGGTCCTGGCGATCCACGGTCAGGATTGATTTCCAGCCAGCCAGATCCTCATCCAATTCCGGAAGGTCAGCCGCCCCGGTATCAACGGAGGCCTCGCCGCTTCCCCAATAGGGCCCCACTCGGAACTCCGCGTATTCCTTCCATTGCACGCCAACATCGAACCGGGCTACGGCATACGTGACTTCATACTCGGCTATGCGGTTGTCATCCTGGTACACATCCTGAAACTCGGAGTGGTATTCCACGGACGGCGCGACGAACAGGAAACCGTGCCGGTCTAGCGGTTGGTAGAATTCCGAGATGAAATCGGACATGCTTCCGATTTCCGCCTCATTTCGCCATTCGGCACCCAGGGAGTTGATGCTCATCCGCGTCATGTTGAGCAGCATGCCCCACTGGGCGTCCTTCTCAAAATCGCTCTGCAGCCGAAGCCCGTATTTGAAATACATCGGACCCCAGTTTTTCTCCAGCGTATCATACACAAGCTTGCTGGTCCCGTCCGGTTCAGGAGTCAAGTTAAACCGCACCTGCTCATACTCG
>JBIIYJ010000183.1:0-10640 GCA_044346855.1 Kiritimatiellia bacterium | reverse complement strand
GTCCGAGACGTTGAGCATCCGGTGGTCGTGGGTCGAGCAGATCACGGTGGCGCCGCGCTCCTTCTGCAGCCGGACCAGCAGGTCGTTGATCTCCTGGCCGGTCTTCAGGTCGAGGTTGGCGGTGGGCTCGTCGCAGAGCAGGATGGAGGGGTCGTTCGCCAGGGCGCGGGCGATGGCCGTGCGCTGCTGCTGGCCGCCGGACATCTCCTTGGGGCGGTGGTCCCAGCGGTCGGCGAGGCCGACGAGCTTGAGCAGCTCCATGCCGCGCTTGATGGCGCGGTCGGTGATGAGGCCGGCGAAGATCATGGGCGTGATGACGTTCTCGAGGCAGGTCTGCACGGTCACCAGGTTGTAGCTCTGGAAGATGTAGCCGATCTTCTTGCAGCGGATGTAGGCCAGCTCGTCGGCGTTGAGCTGGGCCACGTCGACCTCGTCGATGAAGACGGTGCCGGCGGTGGGGGTGTCGAGCGCCCCGATGGCGTTGAAGAGCGTGGTCTTGCCGGAGCCGGATGGTCCCATAATGGAAACAAACTCGCCGCGCGCGATCTCGAGGTCCACGCCCCGCAGGGCCTGGGTGATGGTGGAGCCCCGGGCGTGGTCCTTGCGGAGCCCCTGGGCGCGGATGATGATCTGGGAGAGTTTTCGGGCCATGGCTATTCCACCCTCATGGCTTCGATGGGCGGCATGCGGGCCGCGGACCAGGCGGGGTAGAGGGCGGAGAGGGTGGCGAGGACCAGGCCGCAGGCGGTGGCCACGGCGGCGGTGACGCCCAGGTCCCCCCAGGGGAAGAAGAGGGCCACCCAGTCGCCGTAGGCCAGCGCCATGCGGCCGACGCCGATGGCCCCGCCGAGGAGGACGCCGAGGACGCCGCCGGCGAGGCCGAGGAAGGCGGCCTCGAGGAGGAAGAGCCGGGCGATGAAGCCGTTGAGGGCGCCGAGGCACTTCATGGTGGCGATTTCGCGGAAGCGCTCGATGACGCTGAGGAGCATGGCGTTGGTGATGCCGGCCATGCAGACCAGGAAGGAGACGACCAGGAGCCAGAAGAGGTTGGCGCTCAGCCCCGGGGTGTCGCCGTAGTGGGCGGCCAGGCGGTCCTCCACCTCGGTCAGGCGGCGGGCCTCCAGGATGCTGCGGGCGGCGGCGGCGATGGGGCCGGCCGCGAGCGGCTCGCCGGCCGCCGGCTCGGCCGCCAGCCAGTCGGCCCGCGCGGGATCGTCCGCCAGCTTTTCCAGGGCCCGGGTCTGTTCGAACACCTGGTTGAAGCGGGCGCGCCAGGCCGCTGGCAGGGCGGGGTCGCGCAGGCGGGCCAGCAGCCGCCACTCCTGCTGCCGGGCGCGGGCGCGGGCGGCGAGGGAGTCGAAGCGCTCCGCGTCGATCCGCAGGCCGTTCTCCGCGAGGAGGGCGGCGGGGGAGCCTTCGGAAGTTGCGAGCAGCTCGGGCAGGGGAATGGCGCCGGAGTCGGCCTGGAAGCGGGCGCGGGCGGTTTCGAAGCGGGCTGCCGCGGCGTCCCGCTCGGCCAGATAGGCTCGGCGCCGGGCCGCGAAGGCGAGGAAGCCCGGGGGCAACTGGATGGGAATGCGGAGGGCCCCCTCGGCGAAGGCGGCGCGGCCGTCTTCCGTCTCGAGCAGGACGAAAGTGGCGTCCACGTCCCGCTTGCCGGCCAGAAGTCGGCGGTGGCCCGGGGGGCGCTCCTCCAGCCAGGATTCGGCGGCGCGGGCGGCGCGGCAGTCCGCCTGGAAGCGGGCCAGGTCGTCCCCGGGCAGGCCGAGCCAGCCGGCCAGGGCCGGGAGGGGCCAGCCCCCGGGCGGCAGCTCCGCGAGGCGGGCGGCCAGGTCGGCGGGCTCAAGGCGGGCGTCGGTGAAGGAGGCCAGCAGGGAGAGCTCGCGCTGCCGCTCGGACAGGGTCCGGATGCCGGACTTGCAGGCCGAGGCGATCCGGCTTTCCACCAGGATGTTGGTCAGGAAGGCCACGGCCAGGACCACCACGCCGAGCGTGAGCAGGGAGCGCAGGAGGCGGTAGTGAAGGCCGTCCACGGCGATCTCCGCTTCCTTGCTCCAGCGCAGCCCGGGCTGTTCCCGGATGGTCAGTTTGGTAGCCATTCCCTGCCTTTAACTCGAGAACATGTCCTTCAGAATGAAGAACCACTCTTTTTCGAAGGTGAAGTTGTTGTTCCTGAAAATGATAATATTCGCGAAGATCCAGAAGGCGTAGATGAAGGCGAGGCCCGAGACGACGCCCACGAAGAACGGCTTCGTCCGCTCGAAGAGCCGGCCGCCGCCGACCTTGAGGATGGCGGCCTTGATCAGCCAGCCCAGGAAGAAGGAGAAGGCGTAGCGGGACATGACCCAGGAGCCCAGCAGCACGAGGGGCAGGGGGTGGAGCGGGAACCAGGCGAAGCGCAGGCGCGCCAGGCCGGTCAGCAGGACGAGCGCGGCGCCGAACGCGAAGAGGGGCGGGAAGCGGGGATCCACGCGGACCGAGGCCCAGCGCTCGCGGAGGGGCGCGTTGACGGCCAGCACGCCGCGGGCGGCGTCGGGGCCCTGGCCCTGGAGGAAGATGTTCTGGACCGAGGCGGCCGCGTTGTTGATCGTGTTGAAGCCCCGGGTGGGGTAGTCGTTGACCGCGCCCTCGCTGCTGTAGCCGATCCAGAGGGCGGTGGCGGCGAAGGCGGTGAGCATGACGAGCAGGAAGGGGACCAGGATGCCGGGCCCGGAGAGGCGGCCCCGGAGCCGGGTCTCCACGTGGGCCGCGTTGGCGGCGGCGGGCGACAGGTGGAGGGTGGTGTTCAGGGTGATGTTGTCGAAGACCGCCAGCAGGGCGAGCGCCCGGGCGCCGAGCGCCTTTTCGCCGAGCACGCTCAGCAGGAAGGGGGTCGGGCCGACGCCCGAGAGGGGCGTCCAGGGGATGCCCATTTCCGCCACGATGCGGCAGGTGACGAGGAACAGCATCAGCAGCGCGAGGGTCCAGATGACCGCGAGGTCGAGGGGGATGCCGTAGAGCGCGAGCACGGCGATGAAGCCGGCCACGGAGGCCAGGAAGACGCGGCAGACCCGGACGCTCTGCGCGTCGGCGCTGCCGCCGCCCGCCCGGGGCTTGAAGCCGAAGGATCCCTTCAGGATGGCGGCGTAATAGGTCCGGCCGGCGTAGAGGATGACGCCCGCCATGGCCCAGAAGGCGCCGGTCATCATCATCGTGCTTTCGAGGCTTCCGAACTTCTGGGCGGTCTGCACATAGTAGAAGTAGGTGCAGACGATCATGATGGGCCAGGTGAACCAGGAGGTGAAGCTGATTTCCGACGGGAGCAGCACGGCGGCGGCGACCACGGCGAAGTAGATTGAGCCCCGCAGGAGGGAGTAGCCCTCGTGGCTGTTCTTGAGGAAGGGGAACTGCTGCGAGAGCTCGTAGAACATGAACTTGACGGGAATTTCGATCATCTTGGGAACGTGGGCGTGGATCCCGTTGATGGCGAAGATCAGCACGAGCGCGCCGAATCCGAACCAGAAGCCGCGGTTGTAGAAGATGTCGGGCAGCGGGCGCTTGAGGTCGCGGCGCACCAGGTCGGCCGCGATTTCGGCGAGGGGGAAGGCGACCAGTTCCCGCTCGGCCCACTGGCGGTAGAGGACGCGGGCGAGGCTGATGGACAGGGTCATGAACAGCAGGAGCAGGGGGGCCCAGTAGAGGGCGGGGGCGAGCCAGGCCTTCCAGGGGATGGCCGTGAGGGGCGCCATGGCCCCGATGCTGGGCGCGAGGCCGTCGTCGAACGCGCGCGACTCCTCCGAGCCGAGGAGCGCCCGCTCGGGGAGCGCCTCGAAGAGGTTGCCCTTGGCCAGGGTGGTGACGCCGGCGTTCTGGGAGTCCAGCAGCGACTGCGTGTAGCCGACGGTGCGCACCCAGTTCGCGGCCAGGGAGCGGGAGAGGGGCGTGACGAGCAGGGCCAGGGCCAGGGCGAGCCCCAGTTCGGCGCTGCTGAAGGCCCGTTTGGGGCTCAGCCGGGCGATCAGGGAGTTGACCAGCAGGACGAACAGGAAGAACGGTGCGATGGCGAGGGGGGCGATGATGTTGTGCTGGGTGACGTCCAGGTGGAGGATCACGCCGTCGTGGTAGTTGGCCGCCAGTGAGCCGAGAAGGCCGACGACGAACGCCAGCAGAAGGGCGCGGAACGACATGAAACGGCCCGGGGCCGCGGCGGGCGCCCCTGACGCTTCCTTGCTGCTGTCGTTCAACGCCATGGTCCGTTCCTTTGGTTCAGCCCGTTGTCCGCTTGGCCGCATCGCTCACTTTTTTCCAGAACTCATAAGGGCGGAGGCCCTCGTTGTGGGCGTAGCGGAGCGTCTCCTCGATGGTCAGGAGGCCGATGGTGAGCAGGTCGTCGCAGGAGGCGTCGAATCCGATGCCGCCCGCCGGCAGTTCGCACATGACCGGCAGGGCGCCGCAGGCGTGGTAGACGGCGGTGGACTGCTCGATGAAGGGTTTGCCCATGCCGGGCAGGGTGGCCCAGCTCATGCGGCCGGCGATCGGGTGGTCATACCCCTCGCGCAGCAGGCGGGCGTGCACGGCGCCTCCGAGGCGAGCCTCCTCCATCTGGTGGCCGGGCGGCAGGTAATAGCCCGGGGGGCCGATCAGGGAGCCCCCGTTGCAGTGCCAGATGACGACTCCGTCGGGCCGCTCGCCCAGGTAGTAGTCCATCCAGGCGGTGGTCTCGGGCTGCCGGCGGGGCAGGCAGAAGTCGTATTGCAGGTTCACGCCGGCGTCGTTGAAGTAGGTGCCCATGAAGGCCATGTCGGCGGGCGGGATCGGGAAGATATCCTTGAAGGCCGGGTAGGCGAGGGAGGCGCCGTCCTTCTTCACCCCGCCGGTGAGCTTGCCTCCCAGGTCGCTTGACATCCCCGAGTAATTCGTCACGGGCGAGCGGCTGGCGCCGTCGATGTTGAGCCAGGGTAGAATGCAGAGGCGGACGCCGCGGGCCATCTCCCGAAGCTCGGGCCAGGGCCGGCCGCGGAGGTCGGAGCCGGTCTCGATGATTTTGCACAGGTTGAGCGAGGCGGCCGTGCCCGTGACCTCGCCGCCGTGGATGGCGCCCTGGAGGACGACGACGGGCTTGACGCGCCGCTGCTTGCCGTAGAAGCTGGCCGGAAAGATGGCGGTGGGGTCGGGCGGAACCAGGTTGGACGCCAGGGCTGACTGCAGGTTGTCGGTGCGGAGGCTGAGCGGCTCCTTTTCGCCGTATTCGATGGCGAGGATGTCGCGTCCTCCCGCGCTTTTGCCGATGCTGCGGACGGTGGCTTCCCTGAGCGTCTTGATGAACGGGATTCCCTGGTCCGGATGGCCGGGCCAGAAGGGGGGAGCGTCCCGCCAGGGGGACAGATCGCCGAACAGCGCTTCAAGACCGTTATTGCTACTCATGAATCCCGCCCCGATCCGGAATTTGAATTATTGCACAATAAGTTTTGAAGAATACGATGAAACGGAAAAGGGCGCAAGCGCATTGTGCTTTTTTTCAGCGCTTTCGCGGACCGTGCAGGCGCGCGCGGGCGCGGCGCATGTCGGCGAGGTCGTCGGGGTTGTCCGTATGCACCACGATGCCGCGGGTCTTGAAGTGCTGGATCCGTTCCGGGCTGAAGCGGATGGGGCCGATGTAGCGGCGGGCGACGACCAGGTTGTCCACGAAGCGGCTGACCTCGGGCGCCCGGGTGTTGTCGGTCTGGGTCCGGTATTGCTGGATCGTCGCGTACAGCTTGAACGCGTTCTCCAGATCGTAGTAGCGCATCCCGGTGACGCGCGTTTCCAGCCGGCCGTTGATCCAGAGGCACCCTTCGCCGTCGCTCTGCCCGGGCGTGTTGGGCAGGATGCCCACCTCGAAGCAGTACCATTCGCCGAGCTGGAGCCAGGTGTAGGGCGGGGTGTAGGCCGAAAAGCGGTAGGGGGCGCCGTTCGGGTTGTCGTTCACCTTGATCTCGTCGTTCATCGCGGGCTGGACGCCTTCGAGGGCGGTGCTATAACTGTAGTAGTGGCCCTGGATGCACATTCCCTTATAGATGCCGGGCTTGGCGCTGGGGCCCCAGCCGACCCACTGCATCTCGCTGGTGAACCAGTTTTTCCCGTCGCACGGGACGTCGGCCCCGCTTTTGACGGCGTAGCCGACGAAACCGAATCCCTTCATGCCCAGCACCTTGCCCTCCCCGAACCAGGACTCGTCGAATTTGTGGTACAGCCGCATGTAATACATCGGCCGGTCGCGGCCGGTCAGCTTCTCGAGAAACCAGCGGGAGGCCGTGCCGCCCGTGTCCGCGCCCTTCCAGCGGTTTTTGAGGCTGAACTCACCGGTGACGGACTCGTCCTTGGAGACTTCGGAGACCTTGTCCCAGGCGGTGCCGCTCCAGCCATCGGCAAGGGCGTAGTGGATGGCGCCGTCGTCGAAGTCGGCGCAGACCACGACGTCGGGGTCCTTGGCCAGCCCCTGGTCGTCGGTGTAGCGGGCGGCGATGCCCTGGATGACGGTTTCGCGCACCTTGGAGGGGTCGGCCGGGGGCAGCGCCTTCGTCTTGACGGCGAGCTTGTATTTGCCGCCCTTGGCGGCCGGGCCGCCCCAGGCCGCGCCGGCGGGCGGGGCCATGCCGGGTGGAAAGCCGAGGCACCAGGCCTGGATCCAGTCCAGCTCTTCCCGCTTGGGGGCCGGCGCCTGGCGGCTGGGTGTGGAAAAGGCGGCGGAGGCGGGGGCGGCGTTGCTTTTGGGCGCCGAGGGCTTGAGCCCCAGCAGGTTGTTGCTCGGCGGCACATAGAGTTTCCACGGGGGAACCTTCTTCACGTCCAGTTCCGTGGCGGCGGCGGGACGGGTCGCGAGGACCAGGAGCAGCGGGATCAGCAGCGTAAGCCGTTTCATGGCGGCACTATGGCATAAAGGCGCAGGGAGGAGCAATGGAGATTCCGACTAGCTGATAGCGGATAGCGAATAGCGGACTCCCTAACAGTACTCTAACAATTCTTGAACACACTGCTAACCGTTTGGTAGAGTCGCAGGCTGAAGTGTTCAAGGTTGCGGGCTGTTGCGGTTTGTGCAAGCGCTTGTGCGTCTTCGAGTGGAGGAGTCATGATCGGAATTTTGCAGATTGTCGGGGGGTTGGCGTTATTCATGTTCGGCATCCGGCTGCTCAGCGCCGGCATGGAAAAGCTGGCCGGGGAAAAGATCCAGAGGTGGCTGGGCAAGGTGACCGAGAGCCGCCTGCGGAGCGCGGGATTTGGCATGCTGGCGACGGCTTTCCTGCAGAGCAGCGGCCTGCTGATGGTTACCATGATCGGCCTGATCAACGCCAATCTGATGACGGTCCCGCAGTCCATCGGCATCATGCTGGGGCAGGAGATCGGGACGACGATCACGGCGCAGATCGTGGTTTTCGACATCGGGGCCTTCCGGCTCCTGCTCGTGATTGCCGGCTTCATTTTCTTTGAATATTTCGAAAAGCGCGACTGGAAGAAATACGGCGAGATCATGATGGGCCTCGGGCTGATTTTCGTCGGAATGAGCTACATGTCGTCCGCCCTGGGGCATCTGATGCAATATGCCGCCTTTTCGAACCTGCTGGTGACGATGGGGCAGCGCCCCTTCGTGGGGATCATCGCGGGGCTGATCGTAACGGCGATCACGCAGAGCAGCACGGCGGTGACCAGCATGGCGGTGGCGATGGGCATGAACCAGGCCATCACGCTCGAAGGCGCGATCGGAATCATTCTCGGGGCTAACATCGGCTCGTGCGTCACGGGTTTTGTCGCCTCGCTGGGACAGGCCCGCACGGCCCGCCAGGCGTCCATCGCCCAGATCCTGATCAACGTCTTCGGCGTTCTTTTGTTCCTGCCCTTCATCGCGCACTACACCCGGCTTGTCGCCTTCACCTCGGACGAGCTTCCGCGGCAGATCGCGAATGCGCATTCGATCTTCAACGTGGTGTGCAGCGCGCTGCTTGTGCCATTTGTCAAGCAGATCGCCCGGTTGTCCGATTGGCTGACCCCCGTTTCCAAACTCCCTGAAAAAGCCAAGGTCACCGCGTATATCGATGAAATGCAGTACAGCGTTCCATCCGTCGCGCTGACCCAGGCGGCCCGCGAATTGGCGCGGGTGGGCGCTATCACCGCCCGGATGATGCATGACAGCTGCGCGGCGCTGATCGATTTGGATGAATCCAAGATCCGAAGCGTCATGGCCAACGAGAAGGAGCAGGTTGACCCGATCAACAAAGAGCTGGTGAACTTCACCAACATGCTCATGAACAAGGACCTGACACTTGCGCAGCAACGGCGCTGCTTCCAGATCAAGAACTTGCTCATCGACATCGAACGCGTCGGGGACATGGCCGAGGATATCGCCGAGTTCGCGCAGGAACGGATCGACAACAAGGTGGTGTTCACCGCCTCCGCTATTGCGGATCTGCAGCAGCTCGGGCAGGAAGCCCATCAGACGTATCGGCTGGCCATCCAGGCGTTTGCCGAGGACGACGCGGAGAAGGCCGAGGAGGTCTGCCGCCTGGAGAGCGAGTTTGACCGGCTGTACGGGCGCACTCGCGCCGCGCATATCCACCGCCTGGAGCAGGGCGGCTGCCAGCCCGAGGCGGATGTAATTTTCACGGAGACGCTGCGCATCCTGGAGCGCATCAGCGATCATGCCGATAACCTTGCCGTGAGCGTGGCGCGTTCTCTGGCGGAAACGCCTGTCCGTAAAGAGGCTTAGTTCGGATTGTTCGGGAACACTTAGGAAGAACACGGCAGGGTGAATAAGAACGTTGAGCCGCGGCCCGGTGTTGATTCGACGCAGATCCCGCCGCCGTGGCGTTCCACGATTTTCTTGCACACGGCCAGCCCGATTCCGCTTCCGGAAATGTCATCCTCGGTTTGCAGCCTTTGGAACAACTCGAAGATGCGGGTGTGATGCGCGGCGTCGATCCCCAGGCCGTTGTCGGTCACGCTGAACAGCCAGAAACCGTCGCGCTTTTCGACAACGATGGTGATCTCGGGGGCAACGTCTGGCTTCCGGTATTTTATGGCGTTTTCGATGAGATTCTGGAACAACTGCAGCAGCTGCGTAGGGCTCCCGGAAACCTCGGGCATGCTGGCTGCCTTGATCCTGGTCCGCGAGCTTTCGATAGCCATCCGGAGATTGCCCAGGACATCCCGCAGGATGTCGTTCAGGTTCGTGGGGGTTTTGACCAGGGACTCGCGATCCAACCGGGAGAAGGCCAGCAATCCCTTGATGAGCATGGACATCCGGCTGGCTCCCGCCGTTATGAAGTCCAGATATTCCCGCCCTTCATCGTCGAGTTTCTCCGCATGCCGCTGTTTCAGCAGATCGCCGAAGGCTTCCACCATCCGCAGGGGCTCCTGGAGGTCGTGGCTCACGATGTTGGCGAATTGTTCCAGATCCCGGTTCGACCGGGCCAGGTTGTCCAGCAACCGCTCGCGCTCCGTCTCGTTTTTGATGCGGTCCGAAATGTCTTCGATCGTGCCGATGGAACCGAGGAACTGCCCGTTCCTGTCGCGGATCGGCGCCACCGTGGAATGGACGGAAAGGGGCGTACCGCAAAAGCGGACATAGCGGGCCTTGTAATCGGCTATGGCGAGGCTCCCGTCATGGAGCTTTCGGGCGATATCGTCCGCCAGGGGGTGGTCTGCCGGGAGCGTCACGTCCCGGAGGGACTTTCCGAGCAGGTTGTTCAGCGGATAACTCAGCAGCTTCAGGGCATGCCGGTTGGCCAGGATGATATGGTCGTCCCGGTCGAACTCGATAATCCCCAGCGCGGCGTTGTCAAGGACAACGCGCAATCGCCGTTCGCTGTTCTGCAGGAGGTCCAGCGCCCGGTGCAGCCTTTCGGCCAGCCAGCTCACGGCGCTGCCGCTGGCCACGATGAGAAAGAGCCGGACGACCTGCGTCGGGTGCGGCATCGCGAACCCTTCGGGCGGAATGATCAGCCCCCACGAGCCCGCGGTGACCAGGAGCGTGGAGACGAAGCCCGGCCCGAAACCCCCTTGCCAGGCCGTGAGGGTCACGCATAAGGCCAGGAGAATGAGCGGTGGTTCGTTCTCGGAAAAATGCATTTGAACCAGCAACAGGACGGCGAGGCCGGAAAGACTGTAAAAAACAGCCAATCCGTAGCGAAGGGGGATTGAATAATGCCGGAACTGGAAGGAAGCCGGTTCGGATCGTAACGGAGTAACGGATATATCCTTGAATTGCTCATTCATGTTCCTTGTAGTGTAACGGCAGGAAGCGCGAGGCGCCATCAGGGGATGTCTTAGAAAGATTGCTCCTAGTCGGCACGCTTAAAGGGTATTGCTTTAAACGCGCTGCCGCCCTCTTTGACGCCTTTCAAGAACAATGGCGAGCCCGGCCCTGATCGTCAAGGCCGCGGAGTGAAATGCGCTCGCGAGGTGGGGAGGCGCATGAGGGCTCGCGGCGTGGCGAGGCGTAGTGCTTCACGAAGCCGGCAGCTCCAAATGATTTGCGCTATTTGTAAAAACTTGCAATTGGAATGCGCATGACGCATTGTGGTTTCATGAAATGTCACGCATTTGGCCGGTTGCTGGGCTTGTGTGTCCCGTTGGCGGCTGCGGTCGGGTTCGCCCAGGAGGGGCCCGTCAAGGCAGCCGACCCCGTG
>JBIIYJ010000182.1:0-10684 GCA_044346855.1 Kiritimatiellia bacterium | reverse complement strand
CGAAGCTCGACCCGACCGGCCGGGTGGGGCGGGTCGAGGCCTTCCGCAAGGCGTGGGGCGACTCCTACGCCAGCTGGAACACCCCGGAGCGCGGGCACTGGCCGGTCAAGGATCTGGACCAGGCCTGCCTCGAGACCGGCGACCCGAAGAAGGCGCTGGAGGCCGCCCAGCTGCTGATCCGGGCGGCGGACTGGTACCCGGCCCTCGACTGGAGCGCGCAGATCACCAACGGGCTTGGCAACGTCTTCAGCCGCTCCATCCGCTTCACCTTCACCGCCGGTCGCTATGGCAAGATCCAGTATTCAGGCTGGGAGATCGGCTACCCCGACGGCTTCGCCCGCCTCTACGACGCCCTCTTCCCGTTCATCACGGAGAACGCCGACGAGCTGGCCGAGATGGCCCGCGTGCGCGTGCCTTGGATTAAAAACAGGGACGACCTGATCGCCTTTCTCGACACCCGCCTGCTCCAGTATTCGGGCGACTGCGTCAACCGCAACATCCTGCGCTGCGCCCAGGGCGGCTCGGAGGCGATGATGCTGCCGCTGATCGCCGTGCAGGGGCCGAATCCCGCAGGCGAACGGATGGCGCGCTGGCTCTACACGCGGACCTACTGGGACATGACCAACGACGGCGGCATCCAGGATCAGGCGGTCACCGGCCGCCTGCGCGACGGCGCCAACGACATCGGCTCCATCGGCTACACGGAAGGCGCGGGGCAGGTCCTGGTCAACGCAGCCGAATTGATGGGCCGCTACATCGCGGCCGGGGGCTCGAAGGAATTCGACCTGTCCGACGGGGGCCGCTTCCCCTCCGTTCTGGCCGGCGCCTTCCTGCCGCTGGAGTGCCGCGTGGCGGGCGGCTATCACCCCCGGATCGGCGACTGGGGCCGGGCGATGGATCCTTCATCTTATAAGACGATAAAGAATTACGCCGACTGCATCCGCTTCGCCTGGAAGCAGAACCGCGATCCCCGCATGGCGTGGCTTCTGAAGAACGTGGTCGGCCGCGGCGCGGAGACGGACGCGCAGTGGGTTGCCATCGAGCAAGGGGCCGCCGCCCAGCGCGATCCGCAGTTGTCCTCCATGTCCCGCAACCTGGAAGGGTTTGGCCTGGCGATTCTCGAAAGCGGAACCGAGTCGGACGACGTCACGGCGAAGCGGGCTCTGACCTTCCGGCACGGGACGGGGAAGGGCCATGGCCATGCCGATTCGCTGAGCCTGGAATACTTCGCCCACGGCCTGAGGGCCCTGCCGGATTCCGGCAACCGGGGCGGTTCGCCCCATCCGGGGGACATGCGCTGTCACCTGGGCGTCACGGTCGATGGCTCCGGCATGCGCAACAGCACCGAGATCAATGTTTCGGGAACAGCCTGGACCACGGCGTTCGCCCCCGCGCCCGGCGCGCAATACGTCGCCGGTTCCGCGCGTTTCGGGGCGACTCCCCAGGCGACGCGGTACGAGCGGCAGGCGGCTCTCATTGATATCGCCGGGACGAATGCGAGTTATGTATTCGACGTGTTGCGCGTGGCGGGCGGCACGTCGCACACGTGGAGCACGCACGGGCCGGCCATGGCGACGAACGCCCCGCCCGCCTACGCGTTCGCGGTAAAGCCCGCGGTGTCCGAGTCGGCCAAAAAGGTTCTGGCCGACTTCAGTGATCCCCGGGAGGGCGTGGCGGGCGCGGCCGCTTCCGCGGCCTGGACCGTGGCGCCGGAATTCGAGGCGAAGATGCTCGACCAGGCTTACAGGCCTGGCCAGGCGCCGGTCGTGACACGCTGCACCCTGTTCGGTCATGCCGGCGAGCCTGTGTTCGTCGGCTCCAGCAGCCCCGACGAACACGGTCTGGAAAACAGCCAGTGGCTCTGCACCGTCGGCTTCATGCATGTTCGCAAGCAGGGGGCGGACGGGCTGCAGACCGTCTGGCCTCAGCTCATCGAGAGCTACCGGGGCGCGCCGCAGATCAAGTCCGTCGCGGCGCTGAAGGCGGAGCCCGCCGAGGGCTCGGCCTCGGACCCGGCCGCCCTGGCTGTGGAAACGGTCAGCGGGCAGAAGGATATCCTTGTGGCGGACGGCGAGGGCGGCCGCTTGGTCAAGGCCGGCGGGGCGGCGATATCGGGCCGGTTCGGCTTCGTGTCGCGGGACGCGAAGGGGCTGCGGCTGGCGCATCTGGCCGGCGGCACGACGTTGGAGGAAGGCAACCTGGCGATCGCGGCCGAGGCCGCGGGCTTCGAGCGCAGGGTCGCGGCGGTGGACTATGCCGCCCGGAAGGTGACGCTGGACAAGCCGCTGCCGAAGGAGGTTCCCGCGGGCCAGGAATTCCTGATCGGCGCGCCTGTGCATCCCCAGGCGTGGAAGGCCTCGGCTGTTGACGGCGCCTCCCTCACGCTCCAGTACAGTCCGTTGCTGTACCAGTCCGAGATACTCACCGTGGACGAGAAGGCGGGCGAACTGGTCTGCGCCATGAACCCGAACCTGCTGCTGGCCGATCCGAATTTTTATGACGGCGTGACGGCGCTGGACGAGACGGGCCGCCGCACCTGGCGGGTGAAGAGCATGCGGCCGAAATACATCTTCATGTATCTGCAGGAGTCGATGCAGGACTGGCGCGAGGTTTTCACGGATGCTGATTTCGCCGATTCCGACGGCGACGGCAAGCGCACCGCGACGCTCGAAAACTGGGGCGGCGGCGAGGGCAGTCCGGCGATCGCCAAACTCGTGCTGGAAGTGGCCTTCCTGGACAAGGCCCGGCAGGTGATTTATTTCAAATTGCCCGCCGATCCCGCCGTGGCGGCCGCCAGCGGCTGGGCGTGGGCCGGAAGCCGGCTGATGGATCCCGCCAAGGGGCGCTGGCTGGTCAATGAGAAGGGCCGCCGCTGGATACCGAATTACGCGGGCAAGCAGAACGCCATCGCGCTCGAAGGCGAGGTCAGGGACGCGTTCTTCACGGATGCCGACAAGGACGGCCGGCGCGTGCTGCGCATGGCCCATTTCGGGGTCGGGGACACCGTGACTATGCAGACGTCCGTGAGCGTGACGCGCCGGGAGGATGGCTCGTTCAAGGTGGCGGCGTCGGTCCCCGCGACGGTGAAGGTGGGCGGGAAGGATGTCAGGTAGGGGCTTAGGGGGGTAGGCTATAGGAAGAAGGCTATAGGCTGAAGGCTGTAGGCTATAGGAAGAAGGCTATAGGCTGAAGGCTGTAGGAAGAAGGCTATAGGCTGAAGGCTGTAGGCTGTAGGAAGAAGGCTGTAGGCTGTGATTGCCATGGCGGTTGAACAAGGAAACGGCAGTGAGCTTCAGAAAATGTGCGGCGGTCGTAATGGCGGGCGTGCTGGTGGCGGGGGCGGCGTCAGCCCGGGTCCCGGCGGTGGACGACTGGAGTTCCGAGTTCACGGGGTCGTCCCTGTACCCCAGCCAGGCTGGCAAGCCGGGCTGGCCTGGCATGATGGCGAACCAGGCTGCGGCGGCGCCGTGGGGCTTTCCCGAGCGCATTCCGTACCAGGGCTCCGTGGAGCATGTGCGCTTGCAGGCGCAGCAGTATATTCCCGTCGTGCCGCTTAACAACGCCAGGACCCTGTTGAAGGCGTTCCCCGCGGCGGCGCTGCCCGGCCTTGCCCCGGACCGGATCCGCGAATATGCCGAACCCATTTTTTCTGTCCCAAAATACGAAGATGCAAAGCCCACGGGGCAGTTCAACAAGCCGGTCAAGGTGCTCGCCTGGGATTCCAAAAGCCCCCCGATCGAGCTGGCCCTGGGCGTGCTGGAGCCCGGGACCTATGTGGTGCGCCTCATCGCCGCCACGCCCGCGGAACACGTCGAGCGGATGAGCAAGCGGCTGGTCGTCAATTTCGAGGTTAATGACGGCCTCGCGGGCGAGGTGAATCAGTACCGCAAGCGGTGCGCGGCCATCGAGGAGTTTTACTCGATCGTGGAATTCTTCTTCCACGCCCCCGAGTCGCGGGCCTATTCGGTCAGACTTTCGATCGATCCCTCCACGGTCCTGCCCGTGGTGTTTCTGCACACCATCGATCTCCACGACAAGCTGGCCCAGGTGGCCCGGCGGGCGGGGAAGAAGACCGCCTCGTTTTACGATCCGGAGCGCCGTCTCGCGGAGTGGAAGGAGAAGGGGACCTTCAAGTCCGACACCCGCCCGCCCGAGCTGCGACTGGCGGACGACGCTGCGCTCTGGAACGCCGCTATGCCGGTCAACGCGCAGCCGATGGGCGGGGGCGACGGGCAGGCCGGCTGGCTAACCCTTGCGAGCGGCGCCAGTTGCCTGGTTCCTCCGGGCGTGCAGGACGACGGCATGGGCATCGATTTTTACGGCAAGGACCTGCCCTGGAACCGGCCGGCGGCTGAGTTGGCGGTTCTGCTGAATCCGAGCAACAAGCTGGCCGGCGTGGTGAAGGCAAGCCTTGCCGTCGCCATGGCGAATCCGGGGTTGACGCGCCTGACGGCGTATCCGGCGGCCTCCAGGCTGGAACAGACCTACCGGCAGCCCTTTTCCGCCATCCAATTGGCGAAGCTATACCATGAGACAGGCGACGAGGTGAAGGCCCGGCAGGCGGCCGTCTGCCTGGCGCGCCTGGGCTTGCAGAATGTCTCCCACGGCTTCCGCCAGACCATGCGGGTGTATGACATGATCCCCGCCACGGTCCACGGCGATGCCGCCTTCCGCCGCCGGTACAAGGAAATGTATTACGATAGCCGGGGCGCCTTCGACTCGGAGGAGAGCTGTTTCGTCAACAGCTACGATTACCTGTTTCCCTATATCAAGGACAACGAGGAACTGGCGGCTTCCCTTCGCCGGTTCATTCCCTGGATCAAGACCGCTGCCGATGCACGCCGGTTCTATGAGACCACGATCCTCCAGTATTACGCCCACCAGATCATGACCTACAACGCCTATCTCAACAACCCGACGCCGGGCTGGATGGCCAACGTCATGGCCGTGCAGCAGGATCCTTCCATCACCAAGCCCTGGGCCGAGTGGCTGTTCCGCTATGCCTGGGTCTACCCCAACCGCCCGATGGGGGTGGACGAAATCGCCGTCAACGCCATTACCCGTGATGGAACCAACAAGAAAGGTTCGACCTACTACACCTGGGGCGGGAGCGAGCTGAGCACCGTGCTGGAAAGCCTGGACCTGTGCAGGAAGGCTGGACTTGAGTTGCCGGTGGATATGAGCGACCGGAACCGGTTCCCCAAAGCCTATTGGGGCAAGCGTTTCAAATATGACATGACCGTGGCCGGCGGCTATGCGTTCTACATTGGCGACGTGAGCGGCCCGGGCCGCCAGCGGCTCCAGGATCTGGGGCTGGGCCTCCGCATGACGCCCGACGCGATTCCCAACAACCCGTCCCGCGTGCTGAGCGCCTGGGGCGGCATCCTGGAATCGGGCCGCGAACAGGCCGATTTCCGGCTGCGCCGGGCGATGGCGCTGAGAGTGGGGACAGGCTACGGCCATGAGCATGACGATTCGTTCGATCTGCAGTTGTGGGCCCGCGGGGTCCCGATGTGCGGCGACAGCGGGGCTCGAGTCGGGTATGCCGTGCCCAATACCAGCTGGCTCGGAAACCACAACACGGTTGTCTCGGACGTGCCGGCCGGGCGTCACCAGTGGGTTTCGTCGTTCGCGCCGATGGAAGGCGCCCAATACATGAAGGCGTCGCTCAAATGCGCCGGCCTGTATGAGCGCCAGGTGGCGCTGGTGGATGCCGATGCCACCAACAGCTATGTCGTGGATGTGTTCCGGGTCAAGGGCGGCTCCGCGCCGTCCTATGCCTTCCATGGCATGCCCGCCGACCAGGTCGAGGTCAATGCCACCAACAAGCACAAGGCGGACCTGGAGAAATTCCTGCCCGAGGAGACGAAGTGGAGCGGAACCTGTCCGGAGATCCTGACGGCCACCTGGCGCATGCGGCGGGATCCGGGGCTGGTCACCTGGACCGACAAGGCCGGCGATAAGGCCGAACTGACCGTGCCGGGAACCGAGCGCATGGCGATGGGACCTGACTTCTCCGAGCAGGAGCCTCGCAAGTTCGTCCGTCTTTACCTGGCGGGCCATGAGGGCGACGAAGCCTACAGCGGCCAGATGGTGGCCAGGCAGGGATCCCCGCATGTCATGGACAACGTCTATATCAAGCCTCGCGACTGGAAAGGCGAGACTGTTTTTGCGGCGGTCTACGAGCCGTTCGCGGGTGAGGGTTTTGTGCAGTCCGTCCGCCTCCTGGCGCCGTCCGGCTCCCTGACCAACGCCCTGGCGACGGTTGCCGTTGAAGTGACGCTCAAGAACGGCCGGCGCGATGTGATCTGCATGGCTCCCCGCGACGTCGCCGCGACGACCATCGGGGATGTGACGATCGAGGGCGAGTTCGGATATGCCTCCCTTGACGCGCAAGGGCTGCGTCAGGCGGCCCTGGCCGGCGGCACGCGGCTGGGGATCGGCGACCAGTTGCTGGAGACCGGCAAGGCGGCTTACACGGGCGTGATCAAGTCCATCGATTACGGAAAACGGACGGCCGTGCTGAGCGAGCCGCTTCCGCCCGCGGCGTCCAACGCGGTCATCGAGACGGGTTGCCCCGCCTATCCGACGAGCTATACGCTGTCGGGCGCAGACGGCAATAACGTCGCCTTCCTGCAAGGCATGGACCTTGCCATGACCCGCGTGGTGGAGTTCGCCACGAACGGCGTCCCTGTTTTGCAGAGCGCCATCACCGTGATTCCCGGCTTGACGGTGACCGACGATTCCGGCAAGTTCATCTGGAACTTTTCGCCGGCCGCCAACGGGGGCAGGCCCGAGCTGGTCGGAACACCGGCCGCGGCGGAGGTGCTCAAGCCGGGCGACGGGGTGCACGTCTGGGAGATCGGCCCCGGCGACGCCTACCGACTGCCCGTCCAGGTCAACGCGATCCGGCAGGCGGCAGGGGGATATCGGGTAGAGGCAAACGCCAAGGCGTCTTTCAGCGCCAAGCCGTAAGGGTGTGAAACATCGTCAGGAAAAGGGAAAAGAGGATCATGAAGGTTAAAATGGAAAAGAAGACGCGCAAATTGTTCCGGGGCATCGTGCCGGCGCTGTATACGGCCTACAACAAGGACGGGTCGGTCAATTACGATACCACGGCCCGGCTGGCGGAGTGGCTGGTCGACAAGGGCGCCGCGGGTTTCTACCTCTGCGGGTCGACCGGGGAGGGGCTGTTCCTGACGCTGGATGAGCGCCGACGGATCCTGGAAACCGTTTCCAAAAGAGTCGGCAAGCGCGTTCCCCTGATGGTTCATGTCGGGACGATGGCCACCCGCGACGGCGTGGAATTGGCCAAGCACGCCGCGGACCAGGCGGGCGTCGTGGCCATCAGCAGCCTGCCGCCGCAGTATTACAGCTACACGATCGAGGACGAGATCGACCACCTGTCGGCCATCGCCACGGCCACGGAAAAACCCTTTTTCCCCTATCTGTTCCAGGCCACCGTTGCACGGCTGGGAACGGCGAACCTGGTTCCGATCCTGTCGCGCATTCCGCAGATCGGCGGCATCAAGGCGTTCGTCTCCGATTTGGCGGTCCACCAGTTTGTCATCCAGCAGGCGCCCGCGTGGGAGGTGCTGCACGGGTATGACGAGTGCCTGTCCATGGCGCTGGTGATTCCCGGGATTGACGGCGCCATCGGCTCGACCTATAACACCGTTCCCGAATTGGCGATCGGCATGTACGAGGCGGCCAAAGCCGGCGATGTCAAGACGCTCAAGCGGCTGCAGTCGCGGTTCAACCAGTACTGGATGCCGATGCCGGGCGTCAAGATCGCGATGTTCGGCCGGTATCTGCTGAACGCGCGGGGCTTCGCCATGGGCGCGCCGCGCGCGCCGCTGAAGCTCCCAACCGCCGAGATGTTGAAAAATCTGGCCGTGGCGTACCGCAAGTCCGGGTTCGACATCAAGCGGGGCGGCCTATGATCCAGGCGTGGCCGGTGGAGGAGGGCGCCCGGGTGTTCCCGTCCGACGATCCCCCGCGGCGGCCCGCGCGGGGCTGGGACCTGTGCGCGGCGCGGGGCGAAGTCGTCACATTCCAAATCGGGATCAAGGCCGGTTTTTCGCTGGCTGACCTCCAGATTGCGCTGGACCCCTTGCGCAAGGGGGCGGAAGCGATTCCGGCAGAGGCGGCGCAGGTCCGCTGGGTGGGTTTGGTGCCCGTGCCCCAGGACGCCTACGATCCGGCCAGTTCGGAACGGCCTGCCAACGTTCCCGGCTGGTATCCCGACCCCCTGCTGGAGCAGCCGCCGTGGACCGGATTCAATCCTCCGCGGTCGGCTGCCGCGCATGTGACGCTGCGCGTGCCGGCGCGCGCGGTCCCGGGCCGCTACCGCGGCTCGGTGACGTTGACTCGCCAGGGCAAGCGTTGCGCGCGGCTGCCGCTGACGCTGGAGGTCTGGCCGTTCAGCCTTCCGAAGCGGCCGGGGCTGCACGTGACGAACTGGTTTCACCCGGACTGCGTCTCGAAGTGGCACCGCTGCGAGCCCTGGAGCGCGCGGCATTGGAAACTGCTCGACCTGTATGCCGCCACCATGACGGAGTATCGCCAGGACACCATTATCACGCCCACGCTGATCGGCAATTTCCACAATTCCGATCCGATGACCCTGGTGGATGCCATCCGCAATAAGGACGGCGAATACCGCTTTGACTTCCGTAAGCTCGAGCGATGGGTCGCGTTGTTCGACCGGCATGGCTTCCGCCTTTTCGAGATGTGGCATCTGGCGAGCCAGGCCCGCGGAACGCACGCCCCGCGTTTTCCCGTCTTCGACGAGAAAAAAGGCAAGACGGTCTGGCTGGAGAAGCTCGTGGTCCTCAGCCCCGAGTACCGCAAGCTTGTGGGCGGCTTCCTGCGCGAACTGTCGCGCTGGCTTGATCGGCGGGGGTTGAGCGACCGTTTCCTGTTGCACGTCTATGACGAGCCGCGAAAGGAAACCTGGCCGCATTATGCCAAGGTGTCGGCCTTTTTCCGGGAGCATGCGCCCGCCCTCAGGCATATCGACGCGATCAGCGCCAGCGACATCATCACGGAATTCGGCGCGGACATCGACATCCCGGTTCCCCTGACGACTCACCTCGAAGACGACGCCTATTACCGCGAGCGCGCCCGGGCCGGAAAGAAGCCCGTCTGGTGGTACACCTGCTGCGGGCCGGCCGGCCGGTATGCCAACCGCTTCGTCTGCCAGCCGTCGCTCGCCACCCGCATCATGCCCTGGCAGGCGTTCGTCCACGGCATCAGCGGGTACCTGCACTGGGGCTACAACTTCTGGCACCGCTGCTACCAGGATGGGTCCGGCCTGCCGGGGGTTAACGTTTATGCCGACCAGGTCCTGCTCAATCCCTACCTGGAGCATCCCCCGCGCTGGGCGGTGGGCGACGCGGCGATCGTCTATCCGCACCCGCGCTGGTGGGAGGACCGCGGCCCGGTCGGGTCGCTCCGCTACGAGGCCCACCGGGCCGGCCTGCAGGATTATGAGCTGCTGCTGAAGTTGAAACACGTTTCCGAGGCGCCGCGATCCCCGGCGCTCGGGGTGACGGCTAGGCGGCTGCTCAAGGCGGTTCGCGGCCCATTGGCCGGAAGTCTCACGGAGTTCACGCGCGATGGCCGCCGGCTTGCGCTTGTCCGCCGCGAGATCGGCAACTGTGTTGCGAACAATGGGTTGTCATGAACCCTGATCTGAAAATCGGTCCGCTTTCAGGTAGGGCGCTCAGTCCCTTGAGCGCCGCCATGCGCAAGCCCGGCGCCTCGGCGGCGAAGGGACTCGCCGCCCTACCTGCTGCGCATAACGATTCTCGCCCTGACCGGGCACCAGAGACCTGCATCGAAGCTCTGCAGGTCACGGTGCCCGGCTTCGCCCTGAACCCCGAACCCTTCGCCCTTCGCCCTGAACCCTGAACCCCGAACCCTAACCCGTCAACCCTGGGACTGAAAATGCGCCAAACCCCGCTCCCCCCCCGCGGCTGGAACAGCTACGATTGCTACGGGTGCGCCATCACCGAGGCGGACTTCCGGGCCAATGCGATCGCGCTGGCGGCCAAGCTGCTGCCGCACGGGTATGACTACGCGTGCATCGATGGTTTGTGGTATTACGACGACCTGACCGCGACCGACCTGGCGGCCTTTTCAAAACAGGCGCCTTGCCTCGACGCTCATGGCCGGCCCATTCCGTCGATCGTGCGATTTCCTTCCGCCGCGTGCGGCGCGGGCTTCAAGCCGCTGGCCGACTTCGCGCACGGGCTCGGGCTCAAGTTCGGCATCCACCTCATGCGCGGCATTCCGCGGGTGGCCGTGGAGCAGCGGCTTCCGATCGCCGGCTCGAAGGTGCGGGCGGACGATGTGGCCGATACGACCAGCCGCTGCGCGTGGGAGAACACGATGTATGGCGTCGATATGATCCGGCCAGGGGCGCAGGCCTGGTACGACAGCCTGCTCGCCCTGTATGCGGGGTGGGGGGTGGATTTCATCAAGGCCGACGATATGGGAAACACGCCCTATCACCGGGCCGAGGTGGAGGCGCTCCACAGGGCCGTCAAAGGGTGTGGCCGGCCGATTGCGCTCAGCCTGTCGCCGGGCATCGAGATCCACGAGGTTCTGACCGCGCACCCTCATGTGGCGGCGCACAGCGACCTGTGGCGGATCAGCGCGGACATCTGGGACAAGTGGG
>JBIIYJ010000023.1:0-31954 GCA_044346855.1 Kiritimatiellia bacterium | reverse complement strand
ACGCGGCATTGGCGCGCCGCTCTTCGGTCGCGCGCGCGATCTTCTGCATCGCGTCATAGGCAAACCCGGAACCGCCGATTCCCATGGCTATGTTTTCCTACTTTGAAAACTTGATCATGACGTCCGATTCCACTTTGTTGACGGGAGGTCCGAGCATCGGATGCTTTTCCCTGGGCTGGCTATCCGGCAGATCACGGATCTTGTCGACATCAAGCGGCCAGGGTCCCAAAAAACCATCCTTCGGCATCGGCAGATCACCCAGGCAGGACGGCAGGCTCTTCGGCCGTTCAAGCAATTGAAGGTTCAAAAACTGGGCGCCTTTGCCAGTCCCTCGATACAGGGGCGATTCATAAAGAACCCTTTTAAACCCCGCATCCTGGATCAACACCAGCAACTGCGTGACTTCCGCCACGGTATTCGTTTCGAAAAACCGCACATAGAGGGGTTCGTCGGGACTGAACGCCTGGCGCAACCGCGCCAGGGTGTTCGTGAACAGAGCCTCCGGATAGGCTTTGTCTGAAATATAATATACCGCGTTGGTACCGTGGCCTGAGATATGGCAATAGAGCAGGTCGGCTCCGGCAACGGGAAGCCAGAACAGGATGAGACTCATACAAAAAAAGAACAGTCGCTTCATAAGCATTTCCGCCTTCCCCAGGAAGTCCTACCTGTCCTTGCGCACAAACAGCCGCAAGGTGGTGGACGCCTGTCCGAAATAGGGAATCTCGCCGGCGGGCTGGTACCGCGACTGGACGATCTCCCACAGGGGGTCGCTGACGGCCGGCTCGAGTTCCGCGATCTCCGGGGCCCGCATGGCCAGCCCGTACCCGCTGAAGGCGGCCGCCTCCGCCGGCGTCGAAGCGAGCGTTTCCCGCATCCGGCGGTCGTTCACCACGCGCAGCGCCGCGGCCTTGTCGTCCGTAAATCCCGGAAAATAGCAGAACTGCCCCAGCTCGAAGCCGCGCGGCACAGTCATGCCCGCTTCGACGGCCAGATAGATATCCTGCGTCAGCAGCTCTCCCCCGTCGGGGTCCAGCCGCCGGACCTCCCGGGCCGCCCGCTGGAGCTTGAGCAGCGGAGGCTGCTCCTTCAGGCGCCACCAGATCCGGTCGCGCTTCTGGACGATCCACTCCTGGTTCAGCGGCGAGGCCATGATGAACACCACCCCGGCCACAAACGCCACGCCCCGCAGCCAGTCCAGCGCCGCTCCGCCTTGCAGCTTCCGCACGGCCAGCGCCGCAGCCGAGGCCGCGAACAGCGGGTAGACCGGCACCTGGTAATCGTCGTAAGGAAACGCGGTCGTCAGGTGAATCGCGGTCATGGCCAGCACACTCCCCCAGAGGGCCCGGCGGACCGGATCGCGAGGGCCGGGCGCCGCCCGGTTGAACAGCAACCCCGCCAGGGCTCCGCCCGCCCAGAGAACCAGCGCCGGCGCATAGGCCTGCGCCACCCGGGAAAAGAAGCCCGCCTTGTAGACCAGGGCCTTGACCAGGCCGCCCGCCGAGCGGCCCGCATGGTAGTCGAGCAACCCGAACAGCAGCCCCTGCGGATTGGCGAAAAAGAACGGCAGGAAAATCGCCGCGCCCGCCGCCAGCCCCGCCCCCATGAACGCCAGCCACGCGCGGCCGGAAGGCCCCTTCCGGTCCAGCCACAGGCAGGCCAGCGTCACCGGCAGGGTCATGAAGGCCGAAAGCCGCGTGGCCGCGGCCAGCGCCATGCAGACCGCCGCCCCGGCGGCCCACCCGGCCCCCCGGGCCCCGCCGGACCGGGTCAGGAACAGGAAGCCCGTCACCAGAAGCAGCCCGCTGAGCGAGTAGGTCTTGACCACCGCGCTGAAATAGCTCTGGTACATGTTCAGCGCGATCAGGCAGAACGCCACGAATACGGCGGCCCGGCGGCCGGCCGGATTCGATTCGGGAACAAGCCGGCCGGCCAGGAAGGAGCCGCCCAGCGCGGCCAGGAACCCGAGCAGATAGGTCAGCACGCGCGCGCCCGCCAGGCCGAAGGGCGACCACGCCGGCAGCAGCGCGGCATAGGTCAGGGGCATGACCGGCCCCTGGGTGAAGGCGAAATCCCGGTAGGGCAGCTGCCCGCCGGCCACCATCCGGGCCGCGTACAGGTACCAGCCCTCGTCCTGGTTGAGGTCGCCCAGCGCCAGGTTGAAAGCGCCGATCAGCACGGTCAGCGCCAGGGCCGCCGCCCACAACGCCCATTGGATGCCGCGCGGCATGATGCCTCCTTGGATGGAATCAGGAACCCGGGTGCGCCATGGGCACGCCCTTGGCGCAGAGGGGACAAGCGGCCGGCTCGTAGGTCACGGGCGCCAGCTGCAGCAGGCTGTAGGTCGGGCACGGGAACACGGCCTTGCCCGCGCTCCGGTCGACCAGCACCGCCACCGCGACCGGCACGCCGCCCAGGCCGGTGACGATGTCGATGGTCTCCTGCACCCGCCCGCCGCGGGTGACGACGTCCTCGGCCACCACGTAGCGGTCGCCGGGCTTGATCTTGAAACCGCGCCGCAGGACGAGCTTGTTGTCCTGCTTTTCGGCGAAAATGGACTTCACGTTCAGCGCGCGCGCCACCTCGTGGCCCACGGCCAGGCCGCCCATGGCCGGGGCGATGACCCCGTCGATGGCGTTTACGGCCCCCGCCGCCTGCATGGACTCGACCAGGGAGGCGCAGAGCTTGTCGGCCAGCCGGGGATAGCGCAGCACCATGGCGCATTGAAAATAATTGGGACTGTGCAGGCCGGAGCGCAGCTCGAAATGGCCTTCCAGAAGGGCTTCGGAATCCTTGAAAATCGCCAATACTTCCGCGGATGTCAGCATGCTCGCTCCTCGCTTGATTTGCGGGTACACGATAGCGGCCGGCGGGCCGGAAAGCAAGTATCAACGCGGCGGCTTCTCAAACAAATTCACGTCCTTCAGGTTCAGTTCCAGTTCCGGGTCCACCAGGACGGAGGCCTGCTTGAGCAGCGTGGCGATCAGGGCGGAAACCAGCTCCTGGCTCCTCGACCGGCCCAGCTTGAAAAGCAGTTCGTTGCGGGATTCGGCCAGCGTGCGGGTGCGGGCGGGCGTTTTTTTCAGGACCTGGAAAATGGAATACCCCGAGCCGTCGTCGATGACCGGCCCGATTTCCTTGACCTTCTGGCTGAAGACCACGTCCTCGACCGCGTCCAGCATCTGGCCCCGCCGGAGGTTGCCGAGGTTGCCTCCATCCTTGCCGGACGGACAGTCGGAATGCTGCTTCGCCAGCTTGGCGAAATCCCCCCCGGCGAGAAGCTGCTCCCGCAAGCTGTCGATCCTGGCCCTCTTGGCGGCCCTGGCGGCGGGATCATCGCTGTCTTTCACGTTGATCATGATCGTACGGGCTGTGACCAGTTCGGGGTCGGCATAATCGGCCTTGTGCGCTTCGTAATAGGCGGCCAGGTCCGCGTCGGTGGGCGGGCCGGCCTTGTCCACCTCCTGCTTGATCAGCTTCTGGATGCGGGCTTCGCGTTTCAGGCGGGCCTCGAAGGCATCGCGGGTCGTTCCCCGCAGGGCCAGGCTCGCCTCGAGCGTCATGCCAGGCGGGAGGCGCTTGAGGGTGTCGGCGATCATTTTCTCGGCCTCCATCGGCGGCACCTCAAGGCCCCGCTTGACGGCTTCATTGTCGAGCAGGGTCGAGAGGATGAATTCCTGGGCGGCGCGGTTGCGCACCTTGGCCCGCATGGCGGCGGCCTCGTTCCCGGGCACCATCTTCTCGATCGGCTTGAACTGCTCGTCGGTCAGCGCATCAAGTCCTGCGGCGCGAAGCTGGACGCCGTCCACCCGGATCATGATCTTGTCGGGATCGCCCGCGGCAACAACCGGTCCGGCGGCATAGACAAGGCAAAAAAGGCAGAAAAGGGACCGGGCATATTTCATGAGCCGCCTCCTGAATCGGAACGATAGGGAAAGTCTATGGCTCGGTCGCAAGCAGGGGTGTGATTTCGCGGGGCACGAGCACGGGCTTGGCGCTGCCTTTGATCCAGTAGCCGTCGCCCTTGACGCGCAGGCGCTTCCCTTCGAATTCCTTCAGCTGGGCGTTGTTGCCGCGGATGTAGCAGACGGTCAGCGGCCGGCCGCGATCCCAGTCCATGAGGCAGTAATTGCTGATCCGGCCGAAATCGAAAATGCTCGTCTTGTGCAGGGACCCCTCGCGCTCCATGGCCTCGCCCTGCCCCGCCAGCGGCACCAGTTCGCGCTCCTTCAGGTCGGGCGGGCGCGACAGGGCCGGCTCATCCTTCACCGAGGCGGGCGACGGCAGCACCGCAACAGGCGTAGCCGGGGGCTGGCCCGGCCGCACATAAGGAACGGCCGGCGACACGGTCACCGGGGTGGCCGGAACGACGGAAGCCGTCTCGGAAGCCCGATCCAGCGTGATTTTCGCGTAATCCCGGTGGATCCAGAGCGTGGCGTTGGTCGGGGGGACGATCTCCATCCACGGGCCGACCTGGCTGCGGGAAACCACGGAGTCGCCCTTGTAAAGCTGGCCCACGGGGGGATAGTTGATCCCGGCTCCGGCGCGGACGTTCAACTTGTCGGTCGCCACCTTGCTGTCCTTGACAAATTCCGACGACACCCACAAGCCCACATTCGTCGGGGGCGTCACCGCCACCCACTCCAGATTCGTGCCCCGGTACTCCAGGATCATGCCGGTATTGACCTGTCCGGCCACCTCCGCCTCATCGCGCGGCCTGGCGCGCAGGTTGACCCGGTCCGACTGCACTTCCACGCGACCCGACTCCGCCAGGGCGGCCGTAACCGCCGTGCCCGCCAGCAGGACCGCCATCCAACGCCGAATTCCGTTCATGGTCATTCCTTTCGATCTATAAAAGTTCGCGACCGGGGTTGTCCCGTCAGCCCAGGCTTGATTTCCGCAACTGGTCCACCTCATCCCGGGTCAGCCGCCGCCAGGCTCCCGACTTCAGCGCGCCCAGCTTGAGAGGCCCCATGGCCACCCGCAGGAGCCGCAGCACCTTGGGGCCCGCCCAGGTGATCATCCGCCGGATCTGCCGCTTCCGCCCCTCGCCCAGGACCACCTCGTAAAGCAGGCCGCCCCGGGTCTCGCCTTTGGGCGTGATCGACTTCATGCGCAGCCGTTCGCCTTCGGAATCGATCCCCTCGCCGGTCATGACGGCCAGCGCGGCGGGAGGCAGGGGGGCTGAAACCCAGACGTGGTAGGTTTTCTCCACGTGATGCCGCGGATGGGCCAGCCGATTGGCCAGTTCCCCGTCGTTCGTCAGAAGAAGCAGCCCTTCGCTGTCCATGTCCAGGCGGCCGACGGAAAAGACGCGGGCCGGAAGATCGGGAAGAAGTTCCTGGTAGGTCAGCCGGCCCTGCGGATCGCGGCTGGTGCAGAGCGTGTTGCGGGGCTTGTTCAGAATGAGGTAAAGGTGGGACTCGGGGCGGATAACCCGCCCGTCCACGCTGACGGTCTGCGTGGAAGGATCCACGCTGACGCCAACCTCGGTCACCACCCGCCCGTCCACGGCGACCCGCCCCTGGCGGATCCACTCTTCGCCGGCGCGCCGGGAAGCCACGCCGCACTGGGCCAAATATTTCTGAAGCCGGACGTTATTCGGACTTAGTCTTGGGGAGTCCAAGGCCACGATCGCCCTCTTTCCACTTGCCGCGGGCGCGAAGCAGGTCGATCCGTTCAAAGCGCTTGAGCACGTTGCGCTTGACGGCGGTTTTGCCAAGTGATCTCAGACTGCGGTGCTGGGACATGCGTATCTCTCCTGAAATAAATTGTTGTAATTGTTCATGATGGCAGGCATAAAGAAGTCTGTCAACCGAAAAATCCCCAGGAGCGTTCATCCATGTCCGGCCTTATTTTACAGCGTCCACTCGCCGTTTTCGACATTGAATCGACCGGCACCGATGTGCAGCAGGACAGGATCATCGAACTGGCGATCGTGACGCTCTACCCCGAGGGGCGGCGCGAGACCCGGACCTGGCTGGTCAACCCCGGCATCCCGATTCCGGGCGAAGCCGCGGCCATCCACGGGATCAAGGATGCGGACGTAGCCGACAAGCCGATGTTCAAGGATGTCGCCTGCATGATCGTGGCCGCGCTGGACGGCTGCGACCTGGGCGGCTACAACCTGCTGCGGTTCGACATTCCCATGCTGGAAGCCGAATTCAAGCGGGCCTGCGTGACCTTCAAGATGGAGGGGCGCAAGATCATCGACGCCCAGCGGATCTTCCACATGAAGGAGCCGCGCGACCTGTCCGCCGCCGTGGTCTTCTATTGCGGCCGCCGTCACGAGAATGCCCACGGGGCCGAAGCGGACGCCGAGGCCACCCTGGACGTGATTCAAGGGCAGCTGGTCAAGTATCCGGACCTGCCCAGGGATGTGGAGAACCTGGACCTCTTCTGCGCGGCAAGGCCGGCGGAATGGGTCGACCGCACGGGCCGCTTCCGCTGGCTGAACGGCCGCATCGTGGTCAACTTCGGCGCCAAGAAGGGAACCCCGCTCGACGAGCTGGTCAACACCCGCAACAGCTTCCTGCGCTGGCTCCTGGAAAACAATTTCCCGTCAGACACCAAGGACCTGGTCCGCAAGGCCATGGACGGCATCTATCCCGTCCCCCCGGAAAAGCCGGCCGAGTCGCCGTAAGGAATCGCCCCTACCCCGCCCGGTAGGCTTTGTCCCAATTCTTGAAGACAGGCTCGAGCCCGCCGGCGCGAAGGGCCGTGCAGAAGGACTCCACGTCGCGATCGTCGCTCACCTCGAACTGGCCGCCCGTCTCCGCCTCGGCCTTGTAGCCGCCCACGGTGGTGCGGCTGCCCGCGCTCATCTTGGTGATGCCGAGCCCGGCCATCCCGTCGCGGAAGGCCGGGCTCTCGCGGGTGGAGAGCACCAGCGGAAGTTCCGGCCGGCAGAGCCGGAACGCGAACACGATCCGCGCCAGCAGGTCGTCGTCCACCTCGAACGCCGGGGCGAAGCCGCCCTGCTGCGGCCGGATGCGGGGGAACGACACCGTGAACCCGGCCCGCCAGTAGTCCTTCTCCAGCGTTTCCAGGTGCCGGAACAGCGCCGCCATGTCACGCACGGGGTCCGCCAGCCCCAGCAGCGCGCCCAGCCCCACGGTCCGCATGCCCGCGGCCAATGCCCGCGCGGGCGCCTCCAGCCGGAACGCGTAATCCCGCTTCGGCCCCCAGCGGTGCAGCTTTTCGTAGACAACCGGATCGTACGTCTCCTGGTACAGCGTCACCCCGGTGCAGCCAGCCTCCGCCAGCCCGCGGTACTCGGCCTCGGTCATGGCGAACGACTCGACCGTCACCAGGTGGAAACGCCGGGCCGCCTGCGCCACGGCATCGCGCAAATAGCCGTACCCGGCCTTCTCGGTGCGGTCTCCGGTCAGCAGCAGCACCTCCTCGAAGCCGAGGGCATGCAGCGCCTCCAGTTCCGCCCCGATGGCCTCGGGCGGAAGGGCGCGCCGCGGCTGGCGGCGGTCGGAGGCGAACCCGCAATAGGCGCAGCCGCCGGAGCAGTAGTTCGCCAGGTACAGCGGCGCGTACAGGGAGATAGTGCGGCCGAAATGCCGGCGCGTCAGCGCCCGCGCCCGCTGGGCCAGGGCCTCGAGGTAGGGCGCTCCGGCCGACCCGATCAGGGCCTCGAAATCAGACGCCTCCGGAAGGTCCGCCGCCAGGGCGCGGCGCACGGCGAGGTCGGGGTTCACGAGCCGGCCTTCTTCAGGAACGAGGTGAGCGGACTGGTGGCGACCGCCTCCTCGCCGCGGGGCATGAGCCCGGCCAGCCGGGCTTCGCGGCCGGCCCTGACCGCGGCCGCGAAGGCGGCGGCCATGCGGGCGGGATCGGCCGCGGCCGCGATGGCGCTGTTGACCAGCACGGCGGCGCAGCCAAGCTCCAGCGCGGCGGCGGCCTCCGAGGGCGAGCGCAGCCCGGCGTCCACGATCACCGGAATCCGGCTGTCGCGCACGATGCGGCGGATCATGTCCAGCGACCGCAACCCCTGTCCGCTCCCGATGGCGGAGCCGAGCGGCATGACCGACGCGCAGCCGATCTCCTCCAGGCGCTTGGCCAGCACCGGATCGGCGGGGATGTAAGGCATGACCACGAACCCGTCGCGGACCAGGATGCGGCAGGCCTCGTAGGTCTCGATCGCGTCCGGCAGCAGGTGGTGCGGATTGGGATGGATTTCCACCTTCACGAAGGGGCTGCCGCACAGGTCGCGGGCGATATGGGCGGCGCGGACGGCCTCGGCGGCATTCATGGCCCCCGAGGTGTTGGGCATCAGGGTGATGCCCGGCAGGGAGGCCAGGGCGGCGGCCGGATCCTCGTCGGGCCGGTCCGGGTTGAAGCGCCGGAGGGCCACGGTGATCAGTTCGGCGCCGGCGGCGAGCGCGGCGCGGCGGAGGGTGTCGGCGTCCGAAAACTTGCCGGTGCCCAGGATGAGGCGCGAGGTGAAAGCGCGCCCTCCCAGCGTGAGCGGTGCATCCGTTGTCATAATCCCCTATCCGCCCCCTGCAAAGGCCAGAATTTCAATTTGATCGCCGTCCTTGAGGCTCCGCCCGTCCCGCTCCCGGAGCGGGACGAGGTCGCCGTTCAGGAGCACGGCGACCCGGCCCGGATCGACGCCCCGGCTTTGCAGATAGTCGCTCAGCCGGGGGGCGCCATCGTACCGGACGGCGTCGCCATTGACCGTCAGGTTCATGCCTGCGACTGCCGGAGCGCCTGGTCGATGTCGGCCTTGATGTCCTCGACGTCCTCGAGCCCCACGGACAGGCGCAGGTAGTCGGCCGTGACGCCGGTGGCGTTCTGCTCGGCCTCGGAGAGCTGCTGGTGGGTGGTCGAGGCGGGGTGGATGACCAGCGTCTTGGCGTCGCCGATGTTGGCCACGTGCGAGAGCAGCTTCACGGAGTCGATGAACTTCCGGCCGGCCGCCAGGCCGCCCTTGACGCCGAAGCCCAGCAGGCCGCCGAAGCCCTTCTTCAGGTACTTCGAGGCGAGCGCGTGGTTGGGGTTGTCGGGCAGGCCGGGATAATTGACCCAGCCGACGTGCGGGTGCTGCTTGAGCCAGCGGGCGATCTCGAGGGCGTTGGCCGAGTGGCGCAGCTGCCTCATGGGGAGGGTCTCGAGGCCGATCAGGAACTCGTGGGCGTTGAAGGGGCTCATGGCGGCGCCGAGGTCGCGCAGCAGGGTCACGCGCACCTTCAGGATGAAGGCCACGTTGCCCATGCCGGGCACGTCGCCCAGCGCGTCCCAGAACACCAGGCCGTGGTAGCTCGGGTCGGGCTCGGTGAATTCGGGGAACTTGCCGGTATTCCACTTGAACCGCCCGGAGTCCACGATCACGCCGCCCAGCGAGGTGCCGTGGCCGCCGATGTACTTGGTGGCGGAGGAGCAGATGATGTCCGCGCCGAAATCGAAGGGCTTCACGAGCCCGCAGCCGACGGTGTTGTCCACGACCAGGGGGATGCCGGCCTCGTGGGCGATCTTCGCCAGCGCCTCGAAATCGGGAACGTCAAGCTTCGGGTTGCCGATGGTTTCGGCGTAGAGGGCGCGGGTCCTGGGCGTGATGGCCTTGCGGAACGCCTCGGGATTGCGGGAGTCCACGAACGTGGCGGTGCGCCCGATCTTCGGGAAGGTGTGGTGGAGCAGCTGGTAGGTGCCGCCGTAGAGGTTGTTGCCGGCCACGATGTGGTCGCCCAGGCGGGTGATGGCGAGAAGCGTGTAGGAGATGGCGGCCTGGCCGGAGGCGACGGCGAGGGCGCCGGTCCCGCCCTCGATGGCGGCGACCCGCTTCTCGAACACGTCGTTGGTGGGATTCATCAGCCGGGTGTAGATGTTGCCGAACTCCTTGAGGGCAAAGAGATTGGCGGCATGCTCGGAGCTCTTGAACACGTAGGACGTGGTCTGGTAGATCGGAACGGCGCGCGACCCGGTGGCGGGATCGGCCGTCTGGCCCGCATGCAGGGCGAGGGTGTCGAGTTTGTAATCGGACATGGTCGTTTTCCTTTCGTTAACAGTTGCAGTTTAGGGGAAACGGGAGCGATCTCAAGGACGAATCAGATGTTGAAATCGGAGTGGCTGCCGCTCTGGTCGGCCAGGTCGCCGATGGAGGTTTCGGTGAGCACCTTTTTCAGCGCCGCATCCGCGCGGCCCCAGAGCGACCGGGTCGAGCAGGAGCCGGACCGCTCGCAGGCCTCCCCGGTCAGGCAGGGCACGATGGCCATGCGGCCTTCCATGACCTCGAGGACCTTGGCCACGGGAACCTGGTGGGGGTCTCCGGCCAGGGTGAAGCCCCCTGTTTTTCCGCGGTAGCTGCGGACGAGCCCGGCCGCCTTGAGGCGGATCAGGATCTGCTCGACGTAATCGGGGCTGATTCCCTCAGCCTCGGCGATGTCCTGCTTCTTGGCCGGCCCCCCCTCGCGCCGCTTCGCCAGGTAGACCAGCACCCGCGTCGCATACCGCCCCTTGGTGGTAAATCCGATCATGTTGCGTCCGTTCTTTTATGTTGATCAATTTAGTAGTATATAGTAGCGTGTCCCTGTTGGGAATCAACTTATTTTTTTGTGAAAGGAGATACCGCGATGAAGCTGTTCAAGGACAATTCGCTTTCAATCGGCGGAACGCCGCTCGTACAACTGCACAAGATTGCCGGCCGCGGGGCGACCGTCCTGGCCAAGATCGAAAGCCGCAACCCCGCCGGCTCGGTCAAGTGCCGCATCGGCGCCAATATGATCTGGGACGCCGAAGCCCGCGGCGTCCTGAAGCCCGGCATGGAAATCCTCGAGCCCACCAGCGGCAACACCGGAATCGCCCTCGCCTTCGTCGGCGCCACCCGCGGCTACAAGGTCACCCTGACCATGCCCGAAACCATGAGCGTGGAACGGCGCAAGATCCTCAAGGCCTTTGGCGCCAACATCGAGCTCACGGCGGGCGACAAGGGCATGCGCGGCGCCATCGCCCGCGCCGAGGAGATGCTGGCCTCCGACCCCGGCCGCTATTTCATGCCCCAGCAGTTCAACAACCCCGCCAATCCCGACATCCACTTCCGGACGACCGGCCCCGAGATCTGGTCCGACACCGAAGGCCGGATCGACGTGCTCGTCGCCGGCGTCGGCACGGGCGGCACCATCACCGGCGTCTCCCGCTTCATCAAGCGCGAAAAGGGCCGCCGCCTGCTGAGCGTGGCGGTGGAGCCGAAAAACAGCCCCGTCCTCTCCCAGCAGCTCGCCGGCCAGCCGCTGAAACCCGGCCCCCACCCCATCCAGGGCATCGGGGCCGGCTTCGTCCCCTCGGTCCTCGACCTTTCCCTGGTGGACCGCGTCGAAACCGTCGAGAACGAGGAGGCCCTGGATTTCGCCCGCCGCCTCGCCCTCGAGGAAGGCATCCTCTCCGGCATCTCCTGCGGCGCCGCCGCCGCCGTGGCCGCCCGCCTGGCCGCCAAACCCGAGTTCGAGGGCAAGACGATCGTCGTGATCCTGCCCGACTCGGGGGAACGCTACCTGTCCACCACCCTGTTTTCGGCCTGAGCCATGCAAGACCTGACAGCCCGCATCAACGCCCTCCGCAAGGAGAAACGCGCCGTCATCCTGGCGCACAACTACCAGCTTGCGGAGGTGCAGGACGTGGCCGACTTCACCGGCGATTCGCTGGAGCTCAGCCGCAAGGCCGCCGCCACCGACGCCGACCTCATCGTCTTCTGCGGGGTCTGGTTCATGGCGGAAACCGCCGCCATCCTCTGCCCCGGCAAGACCGTGCTCATCCCGGACCGGCACGCCGGCTGTCCCATGGTGGATATGGCCCCCGCGGACGAGGTGCGGGCCTTCAAGGCCCGACACCCCGGCGCCGTCGTCGTGACTTACGTCAACTCCAGCGCGGAGGTCAAGGCCGAGAGCGACATCTGCTGCACCTCGGCCAACGCCGTGGCGGTGGTCGAGTCGATCCCCCGCGACCGCCCCATCGTGTTCGTGCCGGACCGCAACCTGGGCTCCTACGTGGCCTCGCGCACGGGCCGGCCGCTGATCCTCTACCCGGGCTACTGCCCCACGCATGCCCGCCTCCAGCCCGAGGATGTCCTCAAGGCCCGCGCGGCGCACCCCGGCGCGCCCGTCCTCATCCACCCGGAGTGCAACCCCGCGGTGGTGGCCCTCGCCGACGCCGTTCTCTCAACCAGCGGCATGTGCCGGTTCGCGCGCGAATCTCCCGCCGCGGAACTGATCATGGGCACCGAGGTCGGCCTGCTGCACCGGCTGAAACTGGAGAATCCCGGCAAGCGCTTCTTCGCCCTCGCCGAGCAGGCCGTCTGCCCGAACATGAAGAAGATCACCCTGGACAAAGTCCTCTTCGCGCTGGAGGACGAAAAAATCCGGGTCACGGTGCCCGAGGAAATCCGGCTTCGCGCGCTCCAGGCGGTCAACCGCATGATCGCGATCTCATAATAGCCTGATTATTTCAGCTGGGCCTGGACGTAGTCCCAGTTCACGAGCCGGTCAAGAAAGCCTTCAACGAACTGCTTCCGCTCATTCTGGTGGTCCAGGTAATAGGCATGCTCCCACAGGTCGCAAGTCAGGAGCGGCCGTTTCCCGAAGGCCATCGGGGTGTCGGCATTGGAGGTCGTCTGGATGACCAGTTTGCCCCCTTCCTCCATCAGCCAGACGTAGCCGCTGCCGAACCGCTGCAGCGCCGCCTCGACGAATAACCGGCGGAAGGCGTCATACGTGCCGAACGTGGCCTCGATTTCCGCCAGCACGGGCCCCGCGGGCTTCCCCCCGCCGTCCGGCTTCATGCCATTCCAGAAGAAGGTGTGGTTCCACACCTGCGCCGCGTTGTTGTAGATGGACTCCTCGCCGGCGGCCTTGCTCTCCTTGATGATCTTCTCCAGGGTCAACGGCCCGTACGGCGTTCCCTTGACGAGCGCGTTCAGTTTATCCACATAACCGCCGTGATGCTTTCCATAGTGATACGCGATCGTCCGGGCCGATATGACGGGCTCGAGCGCATTCTCCGCATAGGGCAGCGGCGGCAGCCTGAAGGCCGCGTCCTCGCGAGAAGCGGAGCCCCTCTCCTGTGCGGCGGAAGACAGCCCCAGGATGGCGGCATACATTACACAGGCGATCATTCTCGTGGTCATGTCAATCTCCTTGGTGTTGTTCGGACATTATCGCACGGCGGGCGGGACTACGGCTATGGGCTGAAAACCGGATAAGGGCCGCGCGCTACAGGGACGGCCCCTGCAGCGAGGAAGCGTCACCCTCCTTGCCAAAAGAAAACGAGATTGACGGTTTTGTTCCGAAAGCGTAGTAATCGTTGGACTGGAAGAAGCGAGTCTGTTGATCGTGTAGTCTTACAGGGGGGGGATTGACCGATGAACATGGCTCAGGCGATCGTGGTGGCGATAGTGGAGGGAATCACCGAGTTTCTGCCGATTTCATCAACCGGCCATATGATCATCACCCAGAAGTTACTGGGCATCGAAAGCAGCGAATTCGTCAAGGCTTACACGGTCATCATCCAGTTCGGCGCCATCCTTTCGGTTGTGGTCCTTTTTTGGAAAAGGTTTTTCCAGTCGATGGATTTCTACTGGAAACTGCTTCTGGCGGTCATCCCGGCGCTGGTGCTGGGCTTCCTGTTTGGCGATCACATCGATTCGCTGCTCGAAAACGCGGGCGTGGTGGCGGTCATGCTGTTGCTCGGCGGAATCGTGATGCTGTTCGTGGACACGTGGTTCGCAAGGCCGGGCGAGAACCAGGAGGTGACCGGATCGCGCGCGATAAAAATCGGGCTTTTCCAGTGCCTGGCCATGATCCCGGGCGTCTCGCGTTCCATGGCGACGATCGTCGGAGGCATGTCAACCCGGCTCAATCGAACCCAAGCGGCGGAATTCTCCTTTTTCCTGGCCGTTCCGACCATGGCGGCCGCGTCAGGCTATAAACTGCTGAAACTGGTCTCGGACCCTACCGGGCTCAGCCTGTTGAAGGATAACGCGCTGACCCTGCTGGTCGGGAATGCCGTGGCCTTTGTGGTGGCGATGATCGTGATCAAGAGCTTTCTCGGGTTTTTTCAAAAGCATGGATTCAAATCGTTCGGCTATTACAGGATCGTCGTCGGGTTGCTCCTGTTGGGCTTGCTGGCTTTCGGATTTGAGCTGAAGGTGATCTGAGCAAAAGCGGCTCAGGCGTGATTCCGCAGCTTCAACTCCATCGGATGCGGGCTGAGATAGGTTTGCCGGGCAAGATAGTCGATGCCGCACCGGCGGATGAAATACTTGAACAGGGTGATCGGCACGATCAGGGGCGTCAGTTCCCGCTGGTAATCCTGGATGGCCCCTTCCAGCTCCCGCCGCTCCCCGTCGGGCAGGCAGTCCCGGAAATAGCCCAGCATATGCTGGAGCACGTTGACGTGCCGCGGCACGGTGGCCTGCTCGCTCAAGGCCGCCAGCAGCCGCTTCTCATAGGCCGCGGCCCGCCCCGCCGCGTCCTCGGGCCCCGCGTCCGCCGCCAGCCTGCCCAGTTCCGCCACCGCGGCCGGGGCGTGCGCCATGATCAGCAATTTGTTGTCCGCCTGGAACCGCATGAGCCCTGCGGCCGACGGCGCCGCCCAAGCCTCGTCCCGGAACCGCTTGAGCGCGAACACCCGCTCGATGAAGTTTTCCCGGATATCCGGATCGTGCAGCCGCCCTTCCTCCTCCGCCGGCAAGCCGGGGAAGGCCTCGGTAAACGCCCGGGCCCATAGGCCCACGGTAAGCCCGGAAGGCATTCCCTTCTCGGAATACAGCTTGACCCGGAACAGGCCGCTGCTTGGGGAATCGGACTTGAAAATGTAGGCGCACAGGTTTTCCGCGCGCAGTTCGGCCACGCGTTTCGCCGCCCAGGCCTTCATCCGGTCCGTGTGATCGATCCGCGTCTCGCGGGTCACCAGCCGGGGCGACTCGGAAGCCCCGACCAGGTGCATGGACTCGCGGGGAATGGAAAGGCCGCATTCCACCTCCGGGCAGACCGGCACATAGGTGAAATAGCGGCCCAGCGTTTCCGCCAGGTAGCGGTCGAGCTTGTGCCCGCCGTCATACCGCACGGACTGGCCCAGCAGGCAGGCGCTGATCCCGACCTTGATCCTGTCCGCGGTCTCCAAGGCGCCGGTCATGGCGATAGCTCCACCGGCAGGCTGGGATCCGAGGCCCAGGCCAGCCAGGATCCATCAAACCATTTCACGTTCTTCACGCCCAGCACATGCGTGAGCACGTACCAGACCTGGCTGGCCTGATGCCCGGTCCGGCAATGCACAATAACCGGCGTGTCCCGCCCGATTCCCAACCGTGCATAGCTCTCGCGAAGACTCGTCTCGTCCAGCCAGAAAGCCGAATCCGGCACAAGGTCCTTCACAAATTCCCGGTTCAAGGCGCCCGGAATATGGCCGGCCCTCATCTCATCGGTCTTTTTCCCGGCATAATAATCCGCCGGACGGACATCCAGGATAACGGCCGGGCCCGACTCCGAGGCCCGCTTGACCTCCTCGAGGGACGCCGTGAAGGTGTCGGCGCCCGCCCTCGGCTGAAGGCGGCTCTCCCGGGGCGTCGGAAGTGACTTGTCAACCGGCAGCCCCTCCGCCTTCCAATTGCCCCAGCCTCCGTGCAGCACGGCCGGCAGGACCGAGCCCACCCGTTCCAGGGCCAGCGCCACGAGCGTGGAATCTCTCAGCTGGTCCGAGTAAACGACGACGGTGTTCCCCGTTTCTATTCCAAGCCGGCCGAAGATCCGGGCCAGGTCCGCCGCCGGCAGCACCGTGTTCGGAATGCCCTCCACCGTTCCGCGGATGTTTTCGTAATTCAAATAGAACGCCCCCTGAATGTGCGAAATCGTGTAATCCGTGCTTTTCGCCCTCACATCCAGGACCACCAGGCCAGGCTGCCCCAGATGGGCCGCGAGCCACCCGGCCGTCACAAGCCCCTGCTCGAGCCCGGCCGCCTCAAGGCGGCGATAATCGCCGGACGCCGCTCGGGCGGTCGCGGCGACAGGAGCGGGCGCCGCTGGCGGCGGGAGCGGTTGGCGGGCGTTATCAAGGAAAAACGAACGACGGGAACGGAATGCGGGGCCGGCGGCCCTCGCCGCCGCTTCATCCGACTCCGGCATCAGCGAGGGCGGGGTCAGGCAATCACGCCAGAAACCGACGATGCCGTCCGTCAGCACGCGAACCTGCCCGTAACCTGCCTGCCGAAGGAGAAGCCAGGCCTGGGCGGCGTGGGTCGTGCCGTTGGAATAAAGCACGAGCCACGTGTCCTTTGGAAACTGCGCCGCATCCCCTGTCAGGGATTCCAAGGGGATGTTCCACGCGCCCCGGATATGAAACGACTCAAAGTCGACCGGCGACCGAAGATCGATCAGCCGCAATCCGGCCCCGCCCTTCATTAACCAATCCGCCAGATCGTCAGGATCGATATGATCCCCGCCGGACGCCACCGCCGCGACAAGCGCCTGCTGTCCGGCTTCGGGAGCCGGGCCCGCTTCACTGCCTTTACCGGACGTGGCGGCTGCGAGCGGAGGGGAAACGCCCCCCGGCAACAGAAAGATGCCCAGCGCGGCCAGCACCAGCAGGAGGGCCAATCGCCGATTCCGCAAGCCCGACTCCGGCGCGGGAGCGGGCAAAAAGCCGGCGCGCCGTTCAACCACCGTGCTGACGGCGAAAACCGCAACCGCGGCAAGAGTGAAGAGCAAAGCCCAGGCCCTCATGGAAAGCCCCAGAACACCCGCCAGACTGACCGGCCCGGCATGAAAGCCTTCATAAAGCGGGCGGACAACCGGAAACGCTTCATTGAACAGCACGCTTCCCAGGATCGTTCCGACCAGGAAGACCGCGGCATCCCCCTTCAAGCTCGCAAGCCCCGCAAGAGCCGTGCCGGGACAAAACCCGCCCATCACGAACCCGACGCCAAAGAGAAGTCCGCCCGCGATCTGCGCACCCCACCACGTTTCAAGGATGTAGATGTCCGAGGGCGCGAGCCAACCCGCCGCCACCACATACTGGTATCCGATCAGGGTCGTCACCACCGCCATGAACATGACTTTCACAACGGTCATGTCGCGCAGGTAAAACACACCCGTCAGCCGGCGGCTGCTGGCGAAGCCCGCCTGTTCGAGAATCAGCCCGAACACAGCGCCAATCAGCAGGGCGGCCGTCAACCCGGCGGGAGTGTTCAACAGTCCCGAGGAAAAGAACGTTCCGTTCATTGCCATTGCCTCCGGAAAAACCGGGCTGCCGCAAAGCCGCCGGCGAACAGGCAAACCAGGAAAACGAGACTGCCGGATAAGAGCATGGCCGTGCCGCTCAAGGCCTGGCCCGAGGTGCACCCGCGCGCCAGCCGGCTCGCGAAGCCCACCAGGACGCCGCCCAGCAGGGCCAGCCCCAGGCGTCCGCCGCGGGAAAAGGTCGCCCCCCTCTCTACGGAAGGCTGGAGCCGACCCGATATCCAGGCTGACACCCCCGCTCCAAGCAGGATGCCCAGCGCCATGGCCGCCAGGTAATAGACCAGCACCGGCTGCCCTCCGGGGGTGAACCATTCGCCGAAATACGCTGTTTTCTCAACATGCCGTGGAATCACGCCATGCTCCAGCCAGGCCGCGCAACGGGCCAGGCCGCCCGAGGCGCCCAACCCTGTCCCCAGGATGATGTAAGAGCCCAGGAGCAGCAAGCCCAGGCTGAATCCGGCGAGATAAGGGGACGCCAACGGAACAGGCCGTCCTTGTGGATGATCGGGCTTCATGGCAAACCTCCTGGATCAGCAGCCGGCACTTTTCTTTTTCGCGGGAGCCGGGGGCGCAGCCGGGGCGGACGGCGCGGCTGGAGCTGGCGCCGGGGACCCGAGCGCGGGCGTAGGCGGCCGGGGCAGCGGAACGGATTCCGAACGGAGCCCGGCCGGACGCATCACCTCGTCCTGATACCGGGCCATTCCGCCCGCCAGGAAACGAATCGGCCGCGGCCCCTTCTGCGCAAGGGCTCCCGCGGCAGGCGCGGAAACAGAGCCGTCCCGGCACACGACCACCAAGGGGCGCTTGTCCGACAGGAACGCCGGATTGTTCATCAACTGGTCCGGCGGCACATTCGCTGCTCCGGCCAGATGGAACTCCTCGAACTGCCAGGCAGGGCGGACGTCAACCACCTCCATGGATCCGGGCAAATCCATCAGCCGCGCGGCCAGATCAGCAGGCCTCACCGGTTCGGGCAGATTCACAAACACCCCGGGGGCCTTCGGCCCGCCGGATTGCGAAGTCGCGCCGATGGCAGGCAGCCCGGCCGCTATCCAGGCCTCGCTTCCGCCGTTCAGGTTCAGAACCGTCGAGAAACCCTCTCGCAAAAGAACAGCCGCCCCCATGCTGGATCGATAGGCCGAATTGCAGATAGTCATCACCGCCATCCCCTTGTCCAGGCGCCGGCTATCCTGCGCGAGCGTGTTAAGGGGATAGTTGAGGAGGTTATCGGCGATCCGCAATCCCATCCATTCGCCTGGCAGACGCACGTCAACCAGCAGCGGCGCGGAACCAGCCCGCATCTTTCCCTGCAGGTCGGCGGGTTCCATCAGCGTGATGCGGTTTACGGGCAACCCGGCCTTGGCCCACGCCTCAACTCCGCCAAGCAGATAGCCCGCCGGCGAATCGTATCCGATGCGATGCAGGCGGAAGGCCGCTTCGCGCACCTCATTTTCGGATCCGGCCAGAATCAGGGGCGCTCCCCAGGGGATCATGATGCCGACCCAGGTTTCAAAGCGGCCACGCAACCCGATGTTGATCGACCGGGCCGCATGACCCAGGGCGAAATCCTTGCCGTCCCGAAGATCAACCACCCAGGCCCCGGCCTGTTCCTGCCGGCGGACTTCGGCGGGCTCCAGAGGCGACGGCAGCGCCCGCTCCCAGTCCGCCAACGGCGGCCCGTCATGATTCATTCTGGCGTTATGGCCAAAATACTGCGGCGCCTCGGGCAACCCGCTGATCATCGCCATGATGAAACTGCTGCGGTCCTTATACTGAAGATACGCATTGACCTTTTTTTGTTCCCCGAGGGTCGACACCGGGCTGTCGCTCAAATGCGCACCGCACAGCGAACCCGCCCCGTGGGCGGGAAAAATGAGAGTCTCATCCGGCAGGACCGCCAGTTTCGTCGTCCAGCTATCCCACGCCATCGAAGCCAGCGCGGCGGCCGAAACGGCTCCCCCCATCAAATCGGGCCTTCCCACGCTGCCGATAAACAGGGTGTCTCCAGTCAACAGAAGCCGGGGTTTCCCCGAATCAGCGGGGCTGAAAACGAGCAGGCACGTCCCGTCCGGGGTATGCCCGGGCGTCGTCAGGACCTGGGCGCGCATGGATCCGAATTGAATGACGGCCCCGTCTTCTAGCGGGTCGTGCGGATATCCGGCGCCGGCAGCCTTGCTGATCAGGACCCGGGCCCCTGTCGCCTTGGCCAGCTCCAGATGCCCCGCCACGAAGTCGGCATGGGAATGCGTCAGGAATATCCGGGTGATTTTAACACCCAGCGTTTCGGCTTCCTTTACATACCGGGCGGTGTCGCGCGCGGGGTCAACCACCATGGCCTCGCCGCCACTGGCGAGGAGGTACGAATAATGGGACAAGACGCCCAGGTTATACTGGCGAAAAAAGAAGTCTTTGTCCCTAAATTCGGTCTCCTCGACCGGCTGCAGCGAAGCCGCTTCGTCGCCGTGCGCCATCGCCTCGGCATCGCCCTGAAGTGCGGCGCCCACCGGCGCCGTCAATTGCAAACATAGCCCGACGACGCCAACCGCTAACGCTTTCTTCATGCCGACCTCGACGATTTATTTCAAGGCAGCCAGCGCCGAGTCATAATTCGGCTCGTCGGTGATCTCCTTGACCTGCTCAGTATAAACCACTTTGTCCTGGGCGTCCAGCACCACCACGGCGCGGCTCATCAGCCCCGCCAGCGGGCCCGCCGCGATCTGCACGCCGTACGCCTTGCCGAAGGCGGGCGACCGGAACGTCGACAGCGTCACCACGCGGGTCAGCCCCTCGGCGTCGCAGAACCGCTTGGACGCAAACGGAAGGTCGGCTGAAATGGTGAGCAGAACCACGTCCTTCAGGGCCGCCACGTCGGCGTTGAAGCGGCGGGCCGACTTGGCGCAGACGCCGGTGTCAAGGCTCGGCACGATGTTGAGGACCTTCCGCTTGCCCGCGAAGGCCTTCAGCGTCACGTCCGCCAGGTCGGCGCCCGCCAGCGAAAAATCGGGACCCTTCGATCCGACGGCCGGCAGCGTTCCGACGGTTTCCATGGGGCTGCCCTTGAATGTCACCTTGCTCATTTGAACTCCTGCTGTTGTGTTGATGATGAACAGCGGAAACTGTACCGGATTTCCCCGCCGGGAGCCATCAGAAAAACCGGAACGGAATCTGGTGTTTTCCGAATAACGATTTGTTACAGGGGAAAATTCGGGGCTGGAAACGAAAAAAAAACGAAATGAATTCCCTGTCGGGTCCGAAATGACTATAGTATGCCTCATGACAGGGCGGACATTCTATGATTGGCAGGCGCTTTAAGAATGAACCGGAAACGCCTTACCGTTCCAAAAAAAGGACTGCCAGCCTGGGTGCTTCCCGATGACCCCGACACGGCCTGGCATGCGCGCGCCCGGGTCGCCTTGTATTGTGTCGCGGCGCTGGTCTTCGCCTGCAGCCTCCTGACCTCCGTCATCCCGTCCGTCTACCGGAGTTGGCCGAAAAGCATGTGGGTGGGCTGCCTGTTCATCGCCTTCTTCCTTCCCCTCATCCACTACGGCGTCCGGCCGGGCCAGGGGAAAATCTGGCTGATCAGCCTGGGCGTCCTGGCGCTGGCGGCCGCCTTTCCGCCCCTCTCCCTGCTTCTGTTTTTCGTCCCGCTCGCCTTCCTGGCCAAGGCCATGTGGCGGTCGCTCCACCCGAAAAAAAGCGATCGCGATCTACACGCCTGAATGCGTCAGGGCGGCGATCAGCTCGCCGTAAGCCGGATACCGGTCCCGCAATTCCCGCCTTCCCCCCGCTTCGAAATCCGCGAAGTCGAAGCCCGGCGCAACCGTGCACCCGAGCAGGGCATGAACGCCGCCTGGCCTCAGCCGTGCCCCCTGCCAGGCGCCCGCCGGAATAACCGCCTGCGGCTGCTCCCCCCGCCCCAGCTCTGCACCTAAATTAAGAACGCACCCGCCCCCTGCCGCGGGGAGGACCAGCATCTCCACGGGATCTCCCAGATAAAAGTGGAAGACCTCGTCCGATTTCAGCCGGTGCAGGGCCGAAAAGGAGTCGGCCGTCAGAAGGTAGTAGATGGCCGTTGAAAAGGCGCGCGCCCCCCCGTACCGCGGCGGCAGGCCGGCGGCGGCGATCCCCTCCGCCGACCGGTATGTTTCGGCGTAGAAGCCCCCCTCGGGATGAGGCTTCAGGTTCAGCGTGCGGATCAGGGTTTCCGTGTTCATGGGCGTCCTCCCGAGATGGTTGTTTCCTTTTGCCGGAAAATACCGTATAACCTCCCGAATTCCAAGAGGAGTCGCGCCCATGGATCTTACCCAACTCGACCTGCCCGCCATTTCAGAACGTTACTACCGGACATTCAAGCGGGAAAACCACGACCGGCCCCTGATGCATATCTCCTACCCGATCGTTCCCGGCAAAAAAACGGTCCTGCCGCCCGATCCCCCGACCCTCCTTGAGCACTGGTTCAATTTCGAGTGGCGCCTGGACTGCGCCGAACTGCAACTGGCGAACACCGGGTTCCTGCTGGAAGGATTCCCCCAGATCAACTGCAACCTGGGCCCCGACATCCTGGCCGCCTGCACGGGAAGCGAGCTCGAATTCGCCCCCTCCACGAGCTGGGCCAAGTTCCGGGTCAAGGACTGGGCGGCCGAACCGCCCATCCGCTTCAAGCCCGACAACTATTACTGGAAACAGATGGAGCGGTTCCTGACCCTGAGCGCCACGCGCGGCAAGGGCCGCTGGCTGACGATGTCCGGCGACCTGCACTCCAACGGCGACGGCCTGGCCGCGCTCCGGGGGCCCCAGGACCTCCTGCTGGACCTCTACGACCGCCCGGACGAGATCCACAAGCGCCTCGCCGAGTGCCACACCGTCTACGAGGCCATGCTGCAGGCTCACTTCGACATCATCCACCCGCTCACCGGCGGCTACAACTCGAGCTGGTGCACCGCCGCGGTCAAGGGCCGGTTCGCGACGATCCAGAACGACTTCTGCTGCATGGTCGGCCCGGAGCTGTTCGACGAGTTCTTCAAGGAATACATCGAGAAGGAGTCCGCCTTCCTCGACTGCTGCATCTATCACCTGGACGGGCCCGGCGCCGTCCGGCACCTGGAGTCGATCTGCCAGGCGCCCCACCTGGACCTGATCCAGTGGGTTCCAGGCTCCGGGAACAAGCCGGTCCGCGAATGGCCCGAGCTGCTGACCCGGGTCCAGGAACTGGGCAAGGGGCTCTGGCTCTACGGCACGGCCCGGGAACAGCTTGAGATGATGGAATTCCTCAAGCCCGAAGGCTGCATGTATAATGCCGGGTTTGGTTCAAAGGAAGAAGCCGAGGCGTTCGTGAAGAAGGCCGAAGCCATCCAGAAAAACAAGCGGCCGGTCACGGTGAGCAAGCCGTAACAAAAGGGCTCGCGGCAGCTCGCCCCTCCAGCATGCATTCACCTTTCATCTGGAGGGCGGAGCTACCGCGACGCCGCATGCGCTTTTTTGGTCAGTCCCCAGCGGACTACCCCGCCGCCACCACCATCACCACGGCATCACTCCCGCCCAGGCTGGCAACGCCATTGACCGGCTGCGCCCCGTGCCACGCCTCCGCGACGCGCCACCCGTCGGCCAGCGAAATGGGAACATCAACGGGCTTGGAGCCATAGTTCACGATCACCACCACCCGCTTCCCCTCCCCCAGGGGATGCTCGGTGACGCCTGTCACGGGCGACGAACACGTCACGGCGCGGCCGGATGGGATAGCGCGGGCCACGGCCTGGTAAAGGCCCGCATAAAACGGATTCCCTTCCCGGTGAAACGCGCCCGGCTGCTCGGCCAGCGCTTTTTCAATCGGGACCGACAGGAAAAAGAGCCTGCCCTTGCCGTGCCGCACCAACGTGAAGGCCGGGTTGCCATCCATCTCCCGCCCCAGCACCTCCGCCCGCACCACCGTCATCGTCAGGCGGATCGGGCTGGTCACCGTGAACACCGGGGCGCCGGGCAACCCTTCCATGGCAATCACGGCCGGACCCGCACGCCGCTCGCGGGTCACGATCTCCAGGCCCGTGGCGTCCTTGAAGCCGGACATGATTCCGTTGTCGTGCGACAGGTACAGCGTCGCGCCCGCCTCCACCCGTCCGAGCAGGTCCTGCCAGAGTTGCCGCGAGAACGACATCCCGCTCAGGCTGGGAAGCAGGTACAGGGGCGCCTCCCTCAGAGGCTGATCGGCAAACTGGAACTCCAGGTCAAGGCCAGCCTGCTTGGCCAGGACGCAGCTGCTGTACGCCACGCCCCAGGCATCCTGCCGTTCGGTCAGGATGCAGACCCCGTCGATCAGCCTCGGCGGAAGCGGGTGAACCGGGAACGTCCCGAGCAGGGCGGCGAACCGGGTCATTTCCCCCACCGCCGGCTTGAGGCTGCGATCGGACCGGAACAGGCCCAGTTCGCGCTCGGCGGAGCACCATTCGTAGGGGGGATGCGTCAGATGTCCCTGGTCGTAGGCGCACCACCACAGCATGCCGTGACAGCCGTTCGCCCAGAGGGAAAAGAGGGTCGAGCGGACGAAATCGGCGGCCACCGCCTCGCTGCAGATCATCGGCCCCAGCGTCCCCAGCTCCTCGGCGAAACAGGGCTTGCCGCCGATATCCTCGTAGAGCCGGCTCTCGGCCGTGGCGTGCAGCGCGGTCCGGATCGTGTTCACGGGATCCTGGTCGCAGTGGGGCGTGAAGACGGGATAAGGATGCGTCGTGAGCACATCCATCAGTTCGGCCTGGTCCCGGATGAGCCAGGACTCGCCGGAGCCGGCCTTCAGGCCGTGCATCCCCGAAACGATCGGGCGGGAGGGATCGGCCGCGCGGATGGCGGAGGAAATATGGGAGGACCAGGACCAGGCCTCGTGGGTGGAGGCGACGGGCGCCATGCAATTGCATTCGTTCCCCAGATCCCAGGCGGCGACCGCCGGATGCGCCTTGAACCGGCCGACGAACACGCGCACGAAACGGATCTGCCAGCGGAGGGCGAGGGCGTCCGTCAGCACGTTCCGCCCCTCCAGCGCGGGCGGCACAAACAGCCGGCCGCTCATCCAGCCGGTCACGAGCCCCACCACCAGCTTGAGCCCGTGCCGTGCGGCCGTGTCGGCCAGCACCCCGAACCGGTCCAGCATGTCCGCCGAGACGCCGGCCCGGCCGGCCTCGTCCGCCGGCAGCGGTTTTTCACCGAGCCGGATCTCGACCGGATGCCCATGGTATTGGGCCAGGGCCTGAATGGGCTGGAAATCCGGCCACAGCGGGAACACCCGCAGCACCCGGAGACCCGCGTCGGCCATCTGCCGGAAATCGGCCTCCACCACGTCGGGACGCCAGTCGGCCCACATGCGGGTTCCCGCGTGCGAGGCCCAGTAGTTGCAGCCCAGGAAAAAGCGTTCATCCCCAGGGACGATCATGGTCGACATCCGGCGCGCCTGCTTCATGCGATTCTCCCTGGTTGTTTAGGGCGACGAGGTCGCCGTTTTCCCGGCCAGCCAGGCCAGGTTTTCGGCGAGGCTTTCCATCACAGCCTCTCCGCCGGCGTCGGCCTGGATGGCGACTCCGGAGGCAATCCCGTCCCGCCCCTTGACAAGCGGATAGCCCAAGGCTCCGGGCACGATCATGTTCTGGACGGGAAACCACGTCAGCAGCCGCTGCAGGCTGTGACGGGACGGCTCCTTGGACACCACCGCCACCGGCGCCCCGATTTTGCGCGAGAACAGGTTGCCGCTCGCGCGCGACACGCAACAGGCCCGCTCAAGCAGCGTCTTCAGGTCGGGCGGCGCCGCGCCGGGATCGACCGGGCCGCCGATCAGCAGCACATCAGCCTCGCGCATCGACTTGAAAAGCGCGGCGAAATCGTCGCCTTCGATGACGCAGGTGCCATTTTTACGGGTCGCGCAGGCGCCGCAGCCCCGGCAGGGAAAAACCTTCTTCCACAGCATTGGAACGAGGGCGCCCTCGATCCCCAGACGCTTGAGCCGGGCCAGGGCGTGCTTCAGGAGATGCTCGGTGTTGCCGCCGGCGTGGCGGCTCCCGCAGATGGCGACAGCCTTCAAGGCGCCTTCCCCCCGCCCGCCGCCGGACACTCGCAGCGACCGACTACGCCCCAGGCCCGCCCCGCATTCGTGGCCAGCGCAAACAGGACCGTGTTCTTGCCCTTTTTCCAGGCCGCCGGACAGGCATACGAATCCTCGACGGCGGGATTGGTCGCCTTCGGCTCGCAGGCCGCCTCCCGCCCGTTCACCCACACCTTCACCGGCCCGTCGGCGCCGAACAGGAACCGGCCCCGGCCGCCCGCCTTCAGCTCCACCTCGCCTCGCACATACACCAGCCCGTCGGCCCCCTGGTGCATGCGCCGGATGTCCACCAGTCCCGATCCTTCCTGGATCGCGACCGGCACGAAAGTCAGGCAGTCCGGCGGCGGCCCGGCCGCGCGGATCGAGCGGGGCGCCTTGACCAGCGCCGTGGCGCGCCAGCTCCGGATGAACCCCTTGCCGCCCGCCGCGGGGGTCACGCCGTCCACCGCCCCCCACTCCTCCAGCGAAAACGCCCGCAACGCCGACGCCGACGCCTTCTTCACATGGGCCTCCAAACGGACGAGGGCGCCGCGGTGCGTCTCCGCCCGCTGCAGGTCCACCCCGGCCCCGCCATACACCGTGTAGCCTTCCTTCAGCCGGCAGGCCACCCCGTCCAGCACGGCCCGCACCTCCCGGATGGCGGCCAAAGCCGCGGCTTTGTCCCCATTTTTGAACGCTTCCGCCAGCCGCCTCTTCTGGAGCACCCGGACCCCGTGGTACCGGATGATCCAGCCGGGCATGTCCAGCAGCCGGAGCGTGTCCGCGTTCCGCCGGGCGCGCTTCCGGAACCGCTCGACCCGCCGGATGATGGACTCCCCGATGCCGGCATAGTCCAGCGAGACCTGGAAGGCGTTGACCGGAAACCCGGGCCGCTCGTCGAAGAACGGCGGGCTGTCCAGGAAATAGGCGCGCCGCCCGACCGGCGTGGTCTCGGCCAGGCCGGCCGCGTCGGTGTAGTCATCCTCGTCCACCCCCCAGAACCGGGAGGCGAACCGCCGGCCCCAGGACGGATAGTCGTGCGGCTCGTCAGTCCACCCCCGCTCGCAGGTGAGCGCCTGGAAGAACCAGTAATTATCGAGGAACTGCCCGCGGTAATATTCCCAGTTGGTGTTGATCGCGCCCGTGGCGCCCGCCCGCAGGGCCAGTTCCTGCGTTTCCACGACCCACTGGTGGCCCCGGTGGACCGGAATGGAGTCGTGCCAGTAGATGTTCGAGGCGCTGGCCATGTGCACCTCGAACCCTTTCTTCACCAGGTAGTCCGTCGTCCCGGCATGCGGCGCGGTGTAATGCCAGTCGGTGATCAGGATGTCCCGGTCAACCCGCTCCAGGGCCGCCTCCGCCTCCTCGGGCTTGCCCCCGTTGGCGGCGTCCAGCAGGGGAAAGGCCGGGCGGGCGAGAAATTTGTCCCCGTAAATCATGGTCCGGGCGCCGTGCTTCTTGACCTCGGCGTTGAGCCAGTTCAGGTGGTCGGCCAGCAGCAGGTGGGCGGGCCCGGCCGCGCGGCAGCGGGGGCAGACCCCGGAATGCGATTCGTCGTAGCCCACGTGAATGAAGGGCGGCTTGAAGGCCGCCGCCACGTCGGCGATGAGGCCCGCCAGGAAGGGCCGGGCCCCGGGATGGGACGGGCAGAGGTTGTAGGGATTGCGCGGATCCTCGCGCAGCGCCTCGTAGGGCCCGTGCAGGAGGTGCTCCATGTGGCCGAGGGTGGCAATCTGGGGAATGATCGTCACCCCGAACTGCGCGGCGTAGTCGCACAACTCCCGGGCCTGGGCCGGGGTCATGACGCGCGGCGGCACGATTTCGGGGGCGCTGGGATAGGCGAACTTGTTTTCAAGGTACAGGTGCAGCGTATTGCCCTTGAAGGCCGCCAGGTTTTCGATCACGCGCTTCAGGTGGGCGGGCCTGTATTCCATCTCGCGGGCCAGGTCCACATGCATGCCGCGGGCCGCGACGCGGGGCCAGTCGAGGATCCGCCCCTGGGGCAGGGACCCGGCCTCGTCCGCGTCCTCCAGCAGCTGCCGCAGGGTCTGGAAGCCGTGCCTCAGCCCGGCGGGAGCGGCCGCGAACAGGCGGATCCCGCCGTCGATCTGGAGGCAATAGGCTTCGGCGATCTGGGCGGCGGCCAGGCGGACGCCCCCGGGCCGCCACGCCGGGTCGAGCGTCGCCACCGCTTCCGCCGTGTGCTCGTCCACCGACCGCAGCCAGGGGGCGAACAGGCGGTCGGTGAAAGCATCGAGCCGGACCGACTCCTCGATGTCGACACCCGAGTCGAGAAACAGGCTGAGGCTGCCCTTCCAGGGCAGCCGGCCGTCCAGCGTTTCGATCCGGCGCGGGCGGGGAATCAACATATCCCAGGCATTCGACATAGGTCCTCCGTGAAATAACGCGCACTGTATCAGAGGATAGCCCCGGGCGAAATACCAATTCGCAACCCCCCATGGAAAAAAACGCTCCGGCAAGGATTTTGCATGGATCGGAGTTGGCAGGGCCGCCCCGTTCCGGTATGATGGGCCCAAATGGAGTCCGGCTCATGATGTCTCCCCGCGAACGCGTCCTGGCCGCGATCGACCGGAAACGGACCGACCGCGCGCCGGCGGATTACCAGGCTTGGCCATCGGTGACCACCCGCCTGATCGCCCGTTTGGGCCTCAAGGACCAGGAGGCCCTTCTCCAGGCGCTCGGCGTGGATATGCGCCGGGCCGCGGTGAACTACTACCTGCCCGCCTCCAAGCCCGACGCCGACGGCTACGTCCGCGACATGTGGGGCGCCCGCACGCGTCCCGAACCCCGGGCCGACGGCAAGCCCAACCGGATCTCGCCGTTCAGCGAGGGCACCACCGTGGACGACGTCCACGCCCACGCCTGGCCCGACCCGTCCGGGCTCGATTTCAGCGACTCGATCCGGCAGTTCAAGGCGCTCCAGCCCGACTACGCCACCTATGGCGCGCCCTGGTGTCCCTTTTTCCACGAGGCCGGCTGGCTCATCGGCCAGGAAAACTTCTACGTCTGGATGGGGACCAAGCCCGGCGTGGTGGAGGCGATCGTCAACCGCATCGTCGATTACGAAGTCGAGGCCACCCGCCGCTTCTTCGAAGAGGCGGCGGGCTGCGTGGACATCGCCTATTTCGGGAACGACTTCGGCACGCAGCGCGGCCTGTTCGTCTCGCCCGCCATGTATGATCAATTCCTGCGCCGGCCGCTCAAGCGGTTCTTCGACACGGCCCGCTCCTTCGGGTGCCGGGTGATGCAGCACTCCTGCGGCGCCGTTCGCGGCCTGATCCCCTCGTTCATCGAGGACGGCGTGGACATCCTGGACCCCATCCAGGTGCGGGCGGCGGACATGGCCCTGGACGGGTTGATCCGGGACTTCGGCTCGCGCCTGGTTTTCCATGGCGGGGTGGACACCCAGGAGACGCTGCCCTTCGGCACGCCGGCCGACGTGCGCGGCCAGGTGCGAGGCTACCGTGAACTCACGCGGGCGAAGGGCGGCTACCTTCTCTGCGGCAGCCAGGAACTGATCGACGACATACCCCTCGACAACATTTTGGCCATGTACGACGAAAACCAAAAGGGATGACCATGAAAGTCTGCATCGTTGGCGGCACGGGCAACATCAGCACCCCCATCACCCGTCTTCTTGTTGAGTCGGGGCACCAGGTGACCCTTTTCAACCGCGGCAAGCGGTCCGAGGCGCCCAAGGGGGTCGCCGTCATCACGGGCGACCGCCAGGACCGGCCCGCCTTCGAGGCGGCCATGCAGGCGGCCAAATTCGACGCCGTCATCGACATGATCTGCTTCACGGCCGAGGATGCCGCCAGCGCCATCCGCGCCTTCCGCGGCGTCAAGCACCTGATCTTCACCTCCACGGTGTGCACCTACGGCGTGGACTACGACTGGCTTCCGGTCACCGAGGACCACCCCCTCCGGCCCATTACCGACTACGGCCGCAACAAGGTCGCGGCAGGCCGGGTCTTCATGGAGGCCTTTTACCATGAGGGCTTCCCTGTCACCGTCATCCGGCCGTCCACGACCTTCGGGCCCAAGTGGAACATGCTCCGCCAGGTCGCCTGGGAGGCGGGCTGGGTGGACCGCGTGAAGAAAGGCAAGCCCATCGCCATCTGCGGCGACGGCCGCGCGATCCACCAGTGGCTGTACGTCGACGATGCCGCCCCCGCGTTCGCTTTCGCCCTGGGGCGGGAGCGGTGCATCGGCCAGATGTACAACATGATGAAAAGCGAATTCGGCACCTGGGCGGACTACCACAAAACCGCCATGCAGGTGATCGGCCGCGAGGTCGAACTGGTCGGCATCCCGCTGGCCTCGCTGCTGGCGGCGAAGACGCCCAACGTGGGAATCTGCGAAACGATCTTCTCGCACAACACCCTCTACAGCCCGGACAAACTCATGCGCGACGTGCCCGAGTTCCGCCCCCGCATCTCGCTGAAGGAAGGACTCGCCCGCGTGCTGGAGGCCATGGAGCGGGAAAACCGCATTCCGGACTCCGACCAGGAAACCTGGGAGGACAACCTCATCGCCGCCCAGCGGAAAGTCGGCGACGCGACGCTCTGAGTTCGCCGGATCTGGATCCGCCTGGCCTCGCCTATGCGCCGGTTCAAATTTGTTCGACGAACCGGCCGGCATGTGGCAAGATGCCATTTGCTCAACAACCAACGACTTCACCGGAGTTCACCATGACCGACCCGACCCCGCTTCCGACCGTTCTCATGAAAACCTCGAAAGGGGACATCACCATCCGCCTCTTCGGCGACAAGGCGCCCCTGACCGTGGCTAACTTCCTGCGTTACGTGGACGAAGGCTTTTATAACGGCACGATCTTCCACCGCGTCATCGACGGCTTCATGCTCCAGTGCGGCGGCTTCGACAAGGCCATGAAGCAGAAAGCCACCCACCCGGCCATCCGCAACGAGGCCCGGAACGGCCTGAAGAACAGCCGCGGCACCCTGGCCATGGCCCGCACCAGCGTGGTCGACAGCGCCACCTCCCAGTTCTTCATCAACGTCGTCGACAACGGGTTCCTCGACTTCAAGACGCCCGACGCCCAGGGCTTCGGCTACTGCGTCTTCGGCGAAGTCGTCTCCGGAATGGAAACGGTCGACGCGATCCGCAAGGTCCGCACCGGCAACAAGGGCGGCCACGCGGACGTTCCCGCCGAGACCGTCGAAATCCTCTCGGTCGTCCGGGCGGAGCCCGCGCCGTGAAGGCCTGGGTGCTGATCCCCCTGGTATTCCTGGCCGGCCTCGTGATCGGAGGCCTTCAGCCCCGGGGGGAACTGCGCCGCCTGCGGCAGGAGCTCGAAACGCGCAAGAAAGTGGAGCGGACGGCCCCGCCCCAGGAGCGGCAGCTGGCCAGCTTCCTCAGCATGCTGCCCATGGACGCGCCCCGGGCCGACCGGGCGACCGCCTCCGCGGCCTACACCAACGACGCTGGAAACGCCGCCACTCAAATCATGATGACCGCCACCGGCCTGGTGGCGGAATCGGGCGGGACGAACCGCTGGCAGCAGATGACGGCCGAGGAGCGCAAGGCCGCCTTCCAGGCGCGCCTCGACCAGGCGGCGGAGGTGTGGCTGATGCGCGCCGAGGTGGCCCGCGGCACATTCGCCGCCAAGACCGGATTCACCGACCTTGAAATGACCGATTTCGACGTGCTGATGGGCTCCATGAACATCCGCCTCCTGGATCTTTTCAAACAGACGGCCGAGCAGATCGAGGCCGGCGGCGAATTCACCCCCGAATCCGGAATCCGCCTGATGAACGGGCTGACCCAGGCCATGGTCATGACCTATGACGAGATGGACCGCAAGCTGCCGGCCACCTGGCGGACGGACGCGGGCGCCTCCTTCGACCTCGTGACCTACGTGGACCCGAAAGTGGCCCAGCCCCTGGTCGGGGTCCAGGACAAGATGCCCAGGGGCGGGGAGATGCGCCGCAACCGGTTCGGAGGGGACGGCGGGCCGTTCCGGCCATGAAACGCTTCGTCCAGCACCTCCTCATCCTGACCCGCTTCGAGCTGGCGGATGCCATCCGGAGCCGCCGGGCCGCCGTGACGCTCCTGCTGTATCTGGCCGCCGCCCTTCTCTCGACCAACGCGTTCGTGACCGCGATCCAGAAGCTCGAAGTGCAGCTGTCCGACCTTTTGCAGCTGGGCACGGCCACGCCCGGAGCCATGGCCGACGCCCTGTGGAAGTCAGCCAAATTCCGCCAGATGATCAGCGCGCTGATCGGGGACCGCGACGTGGCGCAAAGCCTCATGAGCATGCCGCCCATCGCGCTGCTCTACGGCTTCCTCGCGTTCTTCTACACCCCCTTCTTCGTGCTGCTGACCGCCACCCCCCGCGTGGCGGGCGACGTCTGGACCGGCGCGGCGCGATTCGTCCTGTTCCGAACCTCCCGGGCGGCGTGGGTCCTCGGGAAGCTGCTCGGCCAGGCGGCGCTCGTGCTGCTGGCCATCGGCCTGGGCGCGCTCGGGGCCTGGTGCCTCGCCCGCATCCGGCTGGAAGGCATGGACGGGATGGCGGCGGCGCGGGGCATGGCCATCATGGGCTTCAAGGCCTGGATCTTCTCGCTCCCGTTCCTCGGGCTGGCCCTCGGCATCTCCCAGCTGGTCCGCTCGC
>JBIIYJ010000181.1:0-10712 GCA_044346855.1 Kiritimatiellia bacterium | reverse complement strand
TCGCTGCCCGGGAGGGCCTCGACGTCGCCGGGCTCCACCTCGAGCACGGTCCGGTACAGCGGCGCCACCTTGGCGAAGGGCATGAAGATGCGGGTCGCGGCGTTGCCGAAGCGCTCGGGCTGGACGAGCCGGAAGACCAGGCCGGCCAGGATGAAGACCGCGGCCAGCCCGATGCGCACCAGCGCGGGGCGCGCCCGGGCCGCCTGCTCGAGCCGGATCCGGCGCAGCCGCTCGACGTTTTCCAGCACGGCAGCCCGGCTCAGGCCGGCGTCGTTCCCGTCCGCGCGCCGCGCGAGCTGGATGGCGTTGATCAGCCGGTTCTGGATGCCGCCCGCCGTGCCCCGCTCCATCGCGAGCGCCACCTCGTCGTCGGTAAAATGGGCCCGGCGCCACGCGGCCCGCAGCCGGACAGCCTGCCAGCCGACGGCCGACAGGAAGAGCAGCCCGGCCAGGAGGCGGCCCGCGGTCGGCAGATGCAGCAGACTGTCGGCCAGGAGCACGAACCAGAGGTAGGCCAGGGGCGCGGCCACGGCCAGCCCCAGCGCTTCCAGCAGCACCAGCCGCCGCCACCGCCGGTTGCCGCGGCGCACGAGATCGCGCAGCTCGCCGATCGCCCGCCCGGCCTCCGCCTCGCCCGGCTTCAGTGTGACCGTTTCCTCGTTCATGACGCCAATCCCCGCATCAAGCGCAGCAGCCAGTCCAGCCCCAGGACCAGGGCCAGGGCCGCCAGCAGCGCCAGGTGATTCCACAAATCCAGGGTCCGCTCGCGCAGGACCGGCTTCAGGGACTCCGGGGCGGGAGCAGGCCAGGTGGCCGGCTCCGCCAGCCGGATCACGCGGCCGCCCGTGGCGGCGGCCAGCCCTTCCAGGAGGGCCCGGTTGACCGGCAGGCCGGCGGCCTCCTCGGGGCGGGCCTCCGCGTCCCACTGCGACACCGCTTCCGCCAGCAGGCGCCCGCCGTCCGTGAGCGTGGCCCGCACCTGGTAGGAGCCGGCCTGCGCCGCCTCGAGCTCGGCGGCATAGAGCCCGGCGCCTTCCGATTCGGGAACAAAGCTGAGCGGCAGGGTACGGCCGTCGGGCAGCGTCACGGTCCCGTCCAGGACCGGCTGCTCCAGGGGCCGCGCCGAGCTGGCCTCGGCCCGCACCCGCATGGTTTCGCCCTGCTCGTAGCGGGAGCGCTCGGGCCGCACCCACAAGCCGGCCTCCCCGCCGGAAAGGCGGAGGGGCTGGAGCGCGCGAAGCGCCTGCTGCCAGAAGAGCGCGTAGGGCGTCTGGCCCTGGGCGTCGGGCGCGGGCAGCATCTGCCATTTCCAGAGGGTGTCCGTGCCGATGAACAGGACCCGGCCCCGGCCGACGGTATGCTCGGCCGCCGCGATGACGGCCCCGTATTCGTTGGCCCGGTCGGCCGACTCCAGCAGCACCGTGGCCGCGGGCTTCTTGCGCAGGGGCGGATACAGGCGGTCCATGGGCGGCAGGTCGGGCCAGTGGGCTGTCCACGACTCGCCGCCCGGACTGTGGAACAGGGGGGAAGCGGCGCCCTCGAGGCTGACGCGGATCGGGGCCGGGCCGGCGAGCGGAAAACCGGACTGGGGGCCCAGTTCGACAGGAAGAAGGGCGGCCAGGTCGGGGTTCAGGCCCAGGCGCCCGAGGTCGGGCCCGGCCATGACGATGAGGGATTTCCCCTCCTCGACCACGAGGCGCCGCAGGGCGTCGGGCAGGGCGCGGGGCCAGGACGAGGGCGAGACGTTGCCGAGGATGATGACGTCGAAGGCGCTCAACTCGGCGCGCGACTGCGGGTAGCCGCCCAGCGCCACGCGCCGGTCCGGCTCGCCGACCTGCATCACCACGCCGGGGCCGCGGGACAGGAAGGCGGACAGGGCGAAATGGGGATCGTCCTCGAAGACGCGGCGGATGAACTTGAAATCCCACCGCCAGGTCGGCTCCAGCATGAGCACCTCGAGCCGGCCGCTTTCGACGCGGATGGAAACCTCGCGGGGCGGGCCCGCCGCGACGCCGGCCGCCTCGGTCCGGACCGCGTAGGTGTGCAGGCCTGCCTGCCGGGGCAGGAAGGCCAGGGCCACCTGCTTCTCCCGCTCGCCGGGCTCGAAGACGGTTTCGACGGACGCCAGCACCTGGCTGTCCTCTTCCAGCACCACGCGCACGGGCCGGGCGGCGGAGGCGCCCTCGCACCGGACCGTGGCGAAGAGCCGCGCCTGCGAGCCGAGCAGGATGCGGCCCGGGACCTGCAGCGCGCTCACGGCGGCGCGGACCGCTCCGGTGGCGGCCGACCCGGCGGGCCAGTCGAGCACGTCCACGGGCAGGCCGAGGCGCCGGGGGAGTTCCTCCGCGCGGCCGCGGCCGCGGTCGAGCCCGTCCGACACCAAAAGCAGGCGCGGGGGCGGCGTCCCGGCGGCGGGGGCGGCGCGGCCGAGGGAATAGAGGCCCCAGGCGGCGCCCAGGCTTTCCGCCAGGCGCGTATCCAGGCCCGCGGGAGGCAGCGCCGCGTCCAGTCCCTGATCCAGGGACACGGCGGTCCGGTCGAAGGCGAACACCGACACCGCGCAGCGGTCGAGCACGGCGGCCTTGAACGCCGGATCCCGCAGCACGGCAAGCCCCGCCTCCAGGCGGGAGCCCCCGCCGGCGGGCGCGGCCATGCTGGCCGAGGAGTCGAGCAGGACGAGCAGGCCGGGCCTCCCCGCCTCCCGCACGGTGTACCTAATTTCGGGACGCAGGAGGGCCAGGACGAAGAGCAGGAGGGCGACGGCGCGCAGAGCGGCCAGCCGCCGGATCCAGGACCGGGGAACATGCTTGTCCGCCATGAGCCGGCAGCCGTAGAGGAGCGCGGCGGCCAGGGCGACGGCGGCGGCGGCGATCCAGCCGGGCGGCCAGACGGGGTGGAAGCCGAAGGTCATGCGGATTCCTCCCCGCCGGGCTTGAAGAAGCCGCCCTCGGCCACGGCGGAACGGGAGACCACCTTCGGCGCGGCCCGCGGGCAGAGCCGGTGCGCGTAGACCGTCTCGGCCAGAAAGAGCAGCAAGGCCAGCAGCATCAGCCAGGGATCGAGGTCCGCGGTCCCCTCCCCCGCCTCAAGCCGCGCAAGCAGGGCGGCCGGCTTGAGGATTTCGAAGTCGGCGGGCTGCCACCAGGCGCGCAGCACGTCCGGATCCATGCGCGCGAGCGCGCTGCCCCGCCGGCTGGCCTGCACGACCAGCGGCACGCGGATCTCCGCGCCCCCGGACCGGTACTGGAACTGGTAGACGCCCGGCTCGCGGGTCCGCTCCGTCTCCGCCACGACCCGGCCGGCCGCCGCCCGCAGCGTGGCCGGCAGCGCGGCGCCCCGGGGGCCTGTGACCGTGACGGGCGCGCCCGGGTCGGGGGCGGCCAGGATCAGGGCGAGCGGCCGCCCGGCTTCCACCATGCCGCGGCGCAGCCCCCCGGCCATTTCGTCCAGAAGCCGGTCGATCAGGGGAACAAAGCTGGTGCGCCGGGGAAGGTCGGTCCACGCGTCGTTGGCCGTGCCGTTGAAGAGGAAGACGCGCCCCGCGCCCAGGCGCCGCTCGACCAGGGCCGGGCCGAACCCCTCCCAGACGGCCAGCACGGCGTCGGGGCCTCCCTCGGGGACGGCCAGGGCATAGGCCGCTCCGGCGGAGACCTGCATCAGGTCGCCGTAGGTCGGATCGAACAGCCCCGCCAGCAGCGGATGCGTCCACTGCAGGGCCGCCAGCCGCGCCAGCCGGCCCGCGCTTCGCAGGTCGGCCCGCTCCCCGGGCGGGGCCGGCAGCAGGCCGGCGGCGGGATGGAGCGGGTCGTACAGGCGGGTGCGGTAGAAGTCGGGGTCGATGGAAGGGCCCAGGAAGACGGCCAGGCCGCCCCCCTCGTGTACCCGTTTCTGAAGCGCCGCCAGCGCGTCGTCGGAGAGCCGGGGCAGGTCGGCCAGGATCACCGCGTCGGCGGCGGCGACGGCCGAGGCCGCCACGGTTTCGTCCCCCGGGACCACGCGGAGCAGGCCGCCCTTGTCGCCGGACAGCGCCGCCAGGGCCTTGCGCAGGTGGAAGCCCGGCTGGAGTTCGGCCACCTGGGTCGAGGCGGGCTCCAGGACCAGGACGGAGAGGGCGGGCCGGGGATCGAGGGGCAGCCACCAGCGGTCGTCGGACGGCAGCTCGTCGGACGGCTCGAGCGCGATGAGCGCCACCTTGCCGGCGGGGTCGAGGCCCGCCGGCAGCTCGAACTCAACCTCGCGGGAGCGGCCGGCGGCCAGGCTGACGGGGCGGACCTGGTCCGTCAGGCCGGCCACGCCCGACAGGCGCACGGTGCGCTCCTTGGCCGCGTCGCCGGAGGAGGCGACCGAAACCGTGACGACGCGGCGGAGCGGGCGCTCGGTGACGTCGAGGCGGGCGGAGCGGATCCAGGCGTTCTGGGGGCGCTCGGGACCGGCGTCCACCACGTGGACCCGGAGGGGCGGCGGCGCCTCGCCGAGAAAACGGGCCACGTCCCCGCGCGACCAGTCCGCCGCCAGGTTGGCGGTGAAGAAATAGAGGTCCAGGGCGGAATCCGGCCGGCGCGGCCCCAGCAGCGAGGGCGCGAGCGCCAGCGGGTCGGACACGCGCGCGTCCACGGCCGCGGGGCGCATCAGCCGGAGCAGGTCGGCCAGCGGGGCGGAGTCGGCCGCGGCCGCGGGGGGCAGTTCCGCCTCGCCCCCGGCCGCGAGCAGGACGGTGCGGCCGCCGCCGGTCGACTGCCGGAGCAGGGCCTGGGCGGCGGGGCGGGCCAGATCGGCGGGGCGGGCGCGGTCGGCCGCCCGGTAATCCATGGCGGGTCCGGCGTCCATGACGACGAGGCGGTCGGCCGGCCCGGCGCTACCGCCGGAGGTGAAGACGGGCTTGGCCGCGGCCAGGGCCAGGGCGGCGAGGAATCCGGCGCGCAGGAGGAAGAGGAGGATCTGGTGCCACTGGATCCGCTTGGTCAGCCGGTGCTGGCTGGCGCGCAGCCAGCGCAGGCTGCTGAAGGGGATGACGCGGACCTTCCGGGGCCGCAGCAGGTGGATGACCACGGGCACCGCGAGGAGCCCGAGCCCGGCCAGCGCCGCGGGCGTGAGGAAGGTCAGCATCGTCAGACCCCCCGGACGCCGCAGACGGCCACGGCCAGCCCGGCCAGTTCGCCGATGCGGTCGCCGATGGAGCTGGGCATGATGCGGCAGTTGTCGATGCTGCTTTTCCAGCCGTAGCGGGGGAGCCGCCTGGCGATTTCGGGCATGACGATATCGTGCTCGCGGATGGCCATGGTGCCGAGGATGATGACGTCGGGGTTGAAGGCCATGATGACGATGCCGAGCCCCTGGGCGAGGCGCTCCATGACCTCGTCCCAGATTTCGCGCGCCAGCGGGTCGTGCTCGCGGTAGGCGTCGGTGATGGCGCGCATGGAGATGGCGTCGAGGGAGCCGCCGGCCTTTTCCAGGATGGCGGTCTTCAGGCCGCCGGCGCGGATGCGCGCCTTGGTGCGCTCGGCCACGGCGCGGCCGCCGACGTAGGCCTCCCACGTGCCAGGCAGGCCGGCGTCGTTGAGCGGCCCGTTGATGTCGATGACCATGTGGCCGAACTCGCCGGCGGAGTCCACGTTGCCCTGGAGCAGGCGGCCGTTCACGATGACCCCGCCGCCCATGCCGGTGCTGAAGGTGAGGTAGATCAGGTTGGGGGTGCCGCGGAACTCCCCGTAGAGCCACTCGGCCAGGACGGCCGCGTTGGCGTCGTTGTTGAAATGGACCGGGAGGCCGAGCCCCTCGCTCACGATCTTGACGATGGGCATGTCCACAAACGTGGGATTGTTCACCGGGGCCAGCAGGAGGCCGCGGGAGACGGAGAGCGGGCCGGGGGCGGAGATGCCGGCGGCGGCAATGTCCTTCAGCGCCAGGCCGGATTCGGCGACGAGCGAGCGGCACAGCTCGATCAGGCGGGCGCAATAGAGATTCGGATCCGAGATGGAGGGCATCCGTTTGGAGTGGCGGATGGCGCCGCTTTCGTCGCCCAGGCTGACCGCCGTTTTCGTGCCGCCGATGTCGATTCCCAGCAGATTCATCAGTCGCTCCTCTTGAACTCGCGGGCGCGCTAGCCCGTCTCCCGCCTCCGGAAGATCGCGGCGCCCAACGCGGCCATCAGTCCGCTTCCGAGCAGGACCAGGACGCCGAAGCCGCGGGCGACCTCGGCCGGGGATATCCGCTCCCCGCCGGCCACCCGCTCCAGCGGGTCCAGGCGGCGGACGGGCGAGAGCACCTTGTCGAGCCCCCTGAACGCGGCTTTCAGCGAGGAATCCAGGCGGGTCCGCATCCAGCCGGGCTCCTCCTCGTCGCCGTGCTCGTGCCCCGCGCCAGCCTCCTGCTCGTGGTGGTGCGGAACGTAGAATACGCCTGTGCGGGCAACCGATCCAATGTACCCGCTGAAGGCGAACAATACCAGCGCAAAGAAGGCCGTCAGCACGGCCACGGGCGGCGAAAACAGCGAGCCCATGGTGAGGCCGATCGCGGCCAGGAGCGCCAGCTTGAAGAGGATCAGGAGGTAGGCGCGGGCGAGGTTGGCCGCGTAGGAGCCGGCGGGGACCAGCAGGCGGACGCCCTGCCCGGGATTGAACAGCACGGTTTCCCCCGTGCGGTTGACGAAGACCGCCTCCAGGGCCGGGGGCAGGCCGCCCGGGGGGGCCGGCACGGCCAGGTCCTGCTCCACCAGGGCGCGCAGGCGGGCGGACGTCCGGAAGAAGGGTTCCGCGCCGGGCGCGCCGAGCGACCAGTCGGCCTCCATCCCCCGGGGCTCGGCGTACCGCGCCGCCATGAACTGCACCCGTAGGATCAAAACCTCATCAAAACCGATTTTAGGTACAGCCGGGAAGATCCAGCGGCGCGTGCCGCCGGGGGGCACGGAGTCTGCCCCGGGCCCCGGGGCGGGAGCCAGGCTGGCGCGGGGGGCGGGGAGGGCGAGCGCGGGCTGGTCCGTGCGGCCGCGCAGGCTCCACTGGAGCAGCCCCTGGGCCAGCAGCACCGCGAGCCCGAGCATGATTGCGTTGACCACCAGGAGGGCCAGCCATTTGCCCGCCCAGACCTGGATGAACCGGACCGGCTTGACGAGAACCTGCTGGAGGCGGCGGCTCTCCAGTTCGCCGGCGACGAGGCCGGGGGCCACCCCCAGCGTGCCAACCGAAAGGAGGAAGGAAACGGCCACGAGGGTATAGCGCAGGAGGACCTGCACGCGGCCGGCGGCCGTGCCGTCGTCCCGCACCGCGACGGGCAGCAGGACGACGAGGGCGAGGGCGAGCACCAGGATGCTGGCGAGGAAGCGCGACCGCACCAGGCTGCGCAGGGTAAGCAGGAATATGGCGCCGAGGGTCCGCATGCCGCCTCAGCCGTCCTTCCGGGGCTGGCTGAGGAAGGGGGCCAGCCGGATGTCCTCGCCCACCCGGGCGCCCGTCTGGTCCGGGGTCCGGCCCCGGGCCTGGCGCACGGTCTCGAGGAAGAAGCGCTCCAGGTTCCGGCGGGGATGGTCCCAGCGGGGCTCGGCGCCGGTCTGCTCCGCCAGCCAGGCCAGCAGGGGCGCGCGGCGCTCCGGCGGGAGATCGGGCAGGAAGACGCGGATCTGGTCGTGCTCCTCGAGCAGCTCCCCCACCCCGCCCAGCGCCTCGAGCGCGCCGTTGTACAGGATGGCGATGCGGTCGCAGACGTCCTCGACGTCGCCCAGCAGGTGGGAGGAGAGCACGATCGTCTTGCCGCGCGCGGCCAGGGCGAGGATGCAGTCCTTCACCTGGCGGCAGCCGATCGGGTCGAGCCCCGAGGTCGGCTCGTCGAGCAGGACCAGCTCGGGATCGTTGATCAGGGCCTGCGCGAGGCAGACGCGGCGGGCCATGCCCTTCGAGAACTCGCCCACCAGCCGGTCGCGCGCGTGGGCCAGGCCCGCCATCTCGAGCAGCTCGTCGCGCCGGCGGCGGCGTTCCGCGGAGGAAAGCGGGAACAGGCGGGCGAAGAAGTCGAGGGTCTCGGCGGCCGTCAGGAACGGGTAGAGGGAGGACTCCTCGGGCATGTAGCCGATGCGGCCCTTGACGCGGACGTCCCGCGGCGGGGCGCCGAGGACGGAGAGGCGGCCGGCCGTGGGGTGGAGCAGGCCGAGCAGCATCTTCATGGTGGTGCTCTTGCCGGAGCCGTTGGGCCCGAGCAGGCCGAACACCTCGCCGGGCCGGACGTCGAAGGTCAGGTTCTTGACCGCGCGCACGCGGGGGCGGCGCCAGAAGTCGCGGAAGGTTTTCTCGAGGCCTTCCGCCTGGATAATCGGGCTCACGAAGTCACCTCCCGGTTCCGGAACAGGGCCAGCCCGGCCAGAAGGAGGCCGGCGGTGTAGGCGGCGGCGTAGAGGCCCGCCCAGCCCACATAGGACAGGGGGATCCGGCCACCGCCCGAGAGGGCGTCCACGAGCCAGACGTGCTGCCAGTCGGGAAGCAGGGCCGCCGCGCCCGCCGCCCAGAACCGGCCCTGCGCGGCGGCCTTGCCGAAGAGCGGGCCGTTGACGAGGCCGAGCAGAAAGACGAGGGCCGCAAGCACCAGGACCGGCACGGCGGAGAGGCGGACGGCCAGCGCGAGGGTCAGCGCGGCCATCACGACCAGGGCGAAGAACACCAGGATCAGGGCGGGCGCGAGTTTCAGGAACGTGGCGCCCAGGGGCAGCACGTCCCGCGGGGCGGGCAGCAGGGCGGACAGGACGATGGAACCCAGCAGGGCCGCCACCAGGAACCCCTGCAGGGCCGAGGGGAAGGGCCTGTTCTTCCAGTAATTCAGGAGACCCGCCAGCAGGAGCGAGGCGAGGACGGCCGCGCCGATGATGCCCCCGGCCCGGGCGTCGATCTGGTAGTTGGCGACACCCACCCGGGTGCTCAGGATGGCGGCGGCGCCCATGCAGAGGGTGAAGACCGCCAGGACCAAAACGAGGCCGGCGAACTTGGACAGATAGAACAGGTCGTGGCTCACGGCTTTGCTCAGGACGAGGGCGCCGGTGCCGGACTGCCATTCGCGGCCCAGGGTGGCGGAGGCAGCCACGGCGGCGAGGTAGACACCGAGGGTGAAATGGAGGGCCAGGATGCCGTCCCGGACAAGCCGCCCCTCCTCGCCGAACTGGAAGGCGAGCAGCAGCGGGAAAAGCGCGGCGAAACTGGAGGCGGCCAGCGTAAGCAGGACCGGCAGGGGCTGGCGGAATATTTCCACCGCCGTCTGCAGGGCCAACGCGCGGCCGATCTGGAGACTCTGACGCATGGGGGGGAGTCTACCATAGCCCGCCATGGGGTGAATAGTCTTTCCAATCGGCCACGCCGCCGCGGCCGGCGCCCGGTCCGTCACGCCGGCAAGCTCACCCTGACCCCGTCCGAGATGACGGCGGCGAGCGCCTGGTCGATGGGGCTGCCGGGGGCGCGATCCCGGAAATAGCCGACATCGGAAACGATGACCAGCTTTCCCCTCGCGCGGGACATGCTGACGTTCAGGAGGTTGGCCGCCGAGGACCTCTCGCCCCGGCCGGCCAGCAGGACGCCCGGCCGCTCGGGCAGCGTGTCGACCGTGTCCAGGATCACCATGTCCCGCTCATTCCCCTGGAAGCGGTGCACCGTCCGGCACTCGACCATGCTGTCGGGAAGCCCGGAATCGGCAAGCAGGCGAGAAATGAGCCGCGACTGCTGGGCATAGGGGGTTATGATGGCAACGGAGTCGATGCCTCCGGCGACGGCCTCGGCGGCGATCCGCACGCAGAATTCGGCGGTTTTCCGGTTGAGCCGCGAGAAGCTGCCCTCGGCCCGGGCGCACTGGCACGACCCCTCCGTATCAACCACGACGAGAGGCTGGCCGGGATACGGCCCCCTGGCGGCGATGGCGTTCCGGCTTTGGGTGCTCCGGTCGCTTGCCAGCCGGCCGCCGTAGAACAGCTTGCTCACGAGCGCGCCAATCGACGGATGCATCCGGTACTGGACGTCGAGCATGACGACGATGTCGGAATCCCGGGCCTCGGGCACCGTCACGTCGAAGATATTCCGCCCCATAGCCTGCAGCACGTAGTTGTCGCCCGACTGCACGATGGGCGGAAGCTGCCGGGGGTCGCCCACGACGATGATCTTTCCCGCGGCCAGACCGGCGCAATAGAACAGCGTCGGCAAAACCGCCATCCCGGCCTCCTCCACGATGACCGCGTCGAACCGCTCCGCCTTGAGGAGCGTGCTGATATACATGTTTGTCATGGTGGCCAGGATCACCCGGGCGTTCTGCACGACGGAGCGCTCCTTGCCGGTCAGCCGCTCCATGTGCTCCCGGATCCGCTCCTGGCAGATCGCATGCGCTTGTTCAAGGCGCCCGCGGCGGCGGGCGATGGCGGCCCGTTTCCGTTCCGGGGACAGGACCAGCAGGGCGTTGGCCAGCGCATACCCGAACAGGCGGGTCAGCTCTCCGATGTGCAGGGAGTGGTCGGCCGGCGCCGAGAACATATCCATCTGCCGGTCGGCGGCGGCCGCGCCGATCTTCTGCAGCGCCTTTTCACATTCCCGGATCCGGTCGGCCATCGCCCGGCTCCGCCCGCAAAGCCGGTCGAGGAGCCCGCGCAGCGCCTCGTCCTGCCGCCGGACGATATCGCCCAGGCTGGCGCCGAAGGTGTCCGCCTGCGTCTGGCCCACGCGGACGATATGCCCGGCCCGCAGGTCCGCCCGGGC
>JBIIYJ010000491.1:0-3046 GCA_044346855.1 Kiritimatiellia bacterium | reverse complement strand
CTGGCCGTACAGGCGGCCCTCGAACCCGATCAGATGGACCTCCATGACCGGTGTCTCAACCGGCTGGAGGGTCGGCCTTCGCCCCACGTTCGCCACCCCGGGCAGGAGCGCGCCATTGGCCAGGCGGGCCCGGCAGGCATAGACGCCGTCGGCGGGGCGGACCTCGTTCAGGGACTCGATGTTGGCGGTCGGGAAGCCGAGCTTGCGGGCCAGCCCGCCGCCCCGGACCACGGTGCCGAGCACGCTGAAGGGCCGGCCGAGCAGGGAGGCGGCCTCGCGCAGGCGGCCGGCGCGGATCGCCTCGCGGATCCGTGTGCTGGAGACGGGCTGCCCCCCGCGGATGACGGGCGGGACGGCCGCGACCTCGAGGCCGCGCCGGGTGGCAAAGGCGGAAAGAAGGGCCACGTCCCCTTCCCCGCGGCAGCCGAACCGCCAGTCGGCCCCCACGGAAATCAGCTTCCAGTCGGGCGCCGCCTTGAGGAGCCTCTCCAGGAAACGGCCCGGCGGCAGCGCGGCCAGCTCCGGGGTGAAGGGCAGCAGCAGGCAGCCGTCCACGCCCATCGCCTCGAAGAGCCGCAGCTTGTGGGCCGTACTGGTCAGCATGAGGGGCGCCGCGCCGGGGCGGACCAGCTTCCGGGGGTGATCGTCGAAGGATAGCACCCAGCAGCGGCCCTGGAGGGCCCTGGCGCGCCGCACGGCGGCCTCGATGACGCGCCGGTGACCCCGGTGCACGCCGTCGAAGAAGCCGGCGGCCAGGCAGAGCGGGCGGCCTTCGCGGGGCAGCTCATTAAGATGGTGGCGGACGGCAATGCTCATGGAAGATCACGCATTCGGAAGAGCCTGGCTCAACGGCAGGATGCGGGCCCCGAAGGCGGCCCGGTCCAGGGCCAGCGCGGCGTCGAGCGGCAGGGCGTTCTCCACGCGGAAGCGGCCGCTGCCCGTGCGGCGCAGGCGGGAGAGCGCGGCCCCGCAGCCCAGGGCCGCCCCCAGGTCGTGGCAGACCGAGCGCACATACGTGCCCTTGGTGCAGCGGATGCGGAAATCGACGTCGGGCGGATTGAAGGCGGTCAGGGCGCATTCGTAAAGATGGATGAAGCGGGGCTCGCGCTCGATCGTCTCCCCCTGCCGGGCCAGCTTGTAGAGGGGGACGCCGCCCTTCTTGATGGCGGAGACCATGGGCGGAATCTGCATCATGTCGCCGTGGAACTTGGCCATCTCGGCCTCCATCCGCTCGCGGGTGACGAAGCTCGCGTCCGCGGTGGAGAGCACCTGGCCATCCAGGTCGTAGCTGTCGGTCTCGACCCCGAGCCGGATGGTGCCCTCGTACTCCTTGTCGGAGCCGAGAAAGAGGTTGGACACCTTCGTGCCCTTGTTGATCATGATGATCAGCAGGCCGGTGGCCTGGGGGTCGAGGCTGCCGCCGTGGCCGACCTTGGGGATCTGGAAACGCCGGCGGATCGCGTCGACCACGTCGTGCGAGGTCGGGCCTCCGGGCTTGTCGATCAGGATGAGCCCGTCCGGCATCGGGGGGCCGTCGAAGTTGAGTCGCCTCACGTGGCGTCCGCCCCGGAATCCGGCCTGCCGGGCTCCTTGTGCGGTTCCATCCGGTCGAGCAGCGACAGGATCCGGTCGCCTTCCGCCAGGGAGGTGTCGATCCCGAACGACAGCCGGGGGGTGTACTTCAGCACCATCTTGTCGGCGATGTGCCGCTGGATATCGACCCGGTGCCGCTCCAGCTTGGCCAGGATGGAGGGGCGCTCCTTCTCGTGGCCGAAGATGGAGACCAGCACCCGCGCGGTATGCAGGTTGCTGCTCACCATGACGTGGGTGACGGTGATGATGCTGCGGTCGAAACCGTCGCGCTCCAGGGTGATCGTGCGGGAAAGGAATTCCCCGATCTCCCGCTTCATCAATTCATTGACGCGGACCAGTCGGTCGGTCTTCATGACGCGGGCCGGCTTTCTTACAAGGTGGGGGTTTTCTTCTCGATCTCATAGAATTCCAGGATATCCCCCTCCTGGAACGCCGTGAAGTTCTCGATGCGGATGCCGCATTCCTGCTGGTCCTTGACCTCGCTGACATCGTTCTCGAACCGGCGGAGCGAGAAGAGCATGCCGTCGTGGACGGAAACCTTGTTGCGCAGGACCCGGACCTTGGAGCGCGAGGCGGTGCGGCCGTCCTTCATGACGCAGCCGGCGACCGTCCCCTTGGACAGGGCGAACACCTTGAGCACTTCGGCGTGACCCGTGACGTGTTCCACGAGCTCGGGCGGCAGCAGGCCGGCCATGGCGTCGCGCACGTCGTCGATGAGGGCGTAGATGATCTCGTACTGCCGGACCTCGATGCCCTCGTGCTTGGCCATCTGCGCCACGTTGGCCTCCTTGCCCACGCGGAACTGGAGGATGATGGCGTTGGAGGCCTTGGCGAGCAGCACGTCGTTGGCGGTGATGTTGCCCGCGCCGCTGAGGATGACGTTCAGCACGACCTTCTCGCTCTTGATCCCCTCGAGCGCGTGGAGGATGGCTTCCACCGATCCCTGCACGTCCGCCTTCAGGATGATCTTGAGCTCGAGCCGGCCCTGCTCCTGGAGCGCCTCGTAGAGCGATTCCAGGGACACCTTCTTCGGGGAGTTCATCTGCTCGTCCTTGAGGCGCATCGCGTTCTCGGCGGCGCGGTCGCGGGCGAACTTGTCGTCCTGGCAGATGACGAACTCGGCGCCGGCGTCGGGCACGCCCGAGAGGCCGAGGATCTTGACGGGGCAGGACGGGCCCGCCTCCTTGATCCGCTCGCCGCGGTCGTTGATCAGGGCGCGGATGCGGCCCCAGTGGGCGCCGACCAGGATGGCGTCGCCGAGCTTGAGGGTGCCGGCCAGCACGAGCACGTTGGCCGTGGGGCCCATGCCCTGCTCGAGCTGGGCCTCGATCACGATGCCCTTGGCGCGGCGCTTCGGGTTGGCCTTCAGCTCCATGATTTCGGCCTGCAGGAGAATCATCTCGAGCAGCTGCTCGATGCCCTGGCCCGTCGTGGCGCTGACCTTGCAGCAGAT
>JBIIYJ010000490.1:0-3050 GCA_044346855.1 Kiritimatiellia bacterium | reverse complement strand
TCCGCCCGTTCTCCGTGATGGCGATGCCCTCAAACGTGGCGGAAGAGAGCGTGCGGAAGCGCTCCTCGCTCTCAAGCACCTGCTGCCGGCTCTGGCTGACGTTGCGGAACAGCACATCGAACGGCCTGACCAGGCCGACCTCGACCAGGGCCTTGTAGACCAGCCAGAAGGAGAACGCGCCCAGCAGATGACCGCACAGGGTCGACGCATCGAAACGCTGGCCGTAACCGAACAGGATCAGGTCCGAGGCGAAAAGGGCCGCCAGGGAGGTCAGCACCAGCCGCAGCACCGCCGGGTCCAACCACGTCCGCCTCAGCCACAGAAGCCCCATGGCCGCCGGGACGAGCACGCCGAGGATCCGCTCGCTGCCTTTCATGAACGGCGTCATGAGAGGCAAGGCGCCCTCCGCGTAACAGTCGGGAAACGCCGGCAGGAAGGGCCACGGCCTGAACACGGCCAGCAGCACGGCCAGGTCTGCCGCCACATACAGGACCAGAAGCGGGCGGGCGGGGGCCGGGCGGGAGGCGAACAGAGGGGCGGCCAGGAGGGACAACGCCAGCATGTAACGCGAGGCGATCCAGAGTTGCGCGGACTGGTTGGGCGAGACGGCGTAAAAGAGCGCCATTCCCTTGAAGGCCAGCAGGTGGAACAACGTCAGCATCGAGACGCTCGCGTAGGCGAGGGCAAGGAACAGCAGGAGTCCGTTCTCCATCCGCTGCCTCAGGTTCCAGATCATCAGGAAGGCGGCCATCGAGACCAGGATTCCGAACAGCTCGACCAGCGTGTGGAAAAGCAGGAAATTCCAGGCCCCCAGGAACGTCAGAAGCGCCAGGATCAGCGCCGGAGGAATGAGGTCCGCCACCGAAAAGGGGATGCGCTGTCCCGTGGTTGTCATGGCAACGGCTCCATGGCTGGGAAGGTGAAATGGAAGGTGGCGCCCGTCCCCGGTTCGGACTCCACCCAGATCCGCCCGCCCTGCCGCTCGATGATCTTCTTGCAGACGGCCAACCCCACCCCGGTGCCGGGATACTCGTCGGGCGTGTGCAGCCGGTTGAAAATCTTGAAAAGCCGGTCCTGGTAGGCGGGATCGATCCCGATGCCGTTGTCCCGCACGGAAAATCGCCAGAACGCCCCGTCCCGGACCACGCCCACGTTGATGTCGGGGCTGCGGAGGCCGCGGAACTTGATCGCGTTGCTGATCAGGTTCTGGAACACCTGGGTCAACTCGCCCGCGTTCGCCTTCACCGCAGGCAGGGCCTTCACCCGGATCACCGCGCCCGAATCCTGGATGACAGCCTCCAGGTTCCGCACGGCAAGCGCCGCGGCCTCCGCCGCCGAGACGGCTTTCGCCGAAGCCTCCCGCCCCACGCAGGAGTAGACCAGCAGGTCATCGATCAGCGCCTGCATGCGGGTGGCCGAAGTCATGGCGATCCGGATATACTCCTCGGACTGGGCGTCCAGGCAGCCTTCCAGCCGCTCCTTCAACAGGCTGAGGAAGGCCGTCACCATTCGCAACGGCTCTTTCAGGTCGTGCGAACTGACGGAGGCGAACTGCTCGAGATCGCGGTTGGACCGGGACAACTCGCCGAACAACGTCCGGTAGCGCCGCTCGCTCTCGCGCATCGACGCCTCGATCCGCCGGCGCTCCGTCACGTCCCGCACGGCCATCAGGACCGCCGTTTCCCCCTGCCATTCGATCCTGGAAAACCGGGCCTCGACCGGGACAACCGTCCCCTTCAGCGTTCGGGCATCCCCCTCGTAACGGGCCACGCGCCCCTGGAGCAGGGATTCCCTTGCCTTCTGGAAGATCGGCCCGGCCTCGCCGAGGGGCATCAACGCATCCGGCTTCTGCTCCAGCAGCTTCTCTTCGGACCCCCTGAACAGGCTGGCCGCCTCCTTGTTGACATAAACGATGCGATCGGCCCGCATCGCCAAAACCGCGTCGGGCACCAGGTCCACCAGCGCGCGGTAGCGGCCTTCGCTCTCGCGCAGGACAGCGTCCAGCGGCATGTCGAGGCCGCGGTCCTTGCGGAGAACATGCAGCAGCGAAAGCAGGACATAGAGACCGCCGACGGACAACCCGATCCGGCCCGCCCAGTGCAGCAGCATGTCCTCCGTACTCCGCTGCATGAGGATCGAGAGCAGCCCGGTTCCCGACAGAACAAGCCCCAGGCAATACCAGAATACGAACAGCGTCCGGTCGCGCTCGTACAAAATCCCGTAAAGCAGGCCCGAGGCCAGGAAAAGGCCCGAGGCCGTGCCCAGCACGAATTGCCGCGAGAAGGTCGGAAAATGTCCCGTCGGGTCAAGTAAAGGCGGGAGCGCACCCGATGCGGCCGCCCAGGCGACGCCTCCCGCGAACAGGACGACGACCGCCAGCGTCCCCAGCGCCAGCCGCGCCCACGTCGCCTCCCCCGCCGGACGGACCCCGCAAAAAACGGCTCCTCCCAGATGGCACAGCCCCGCCCCCAGCGCCCCCATGTTCAGGACGCTGACCGCGACAGCCGGCCCCCGGAGCGCACCCAGCACGCCCGCGGAAAGGCACGACAAGGAAAAAGTCAGCATGCCCGCCCCCATGAACAGGATCGCCGGGAGCCCCTTCTTCAGAAAGATACGGGCCGAATAAAAGGCGATAAGAACATAGACAACCCCCATGAACAGGACGTTCAGGGAGGAAAACAGCGCGTGCGGCTTCATCTGGCCACCGACGTCGAAGCGGGACAGCACAAGCACCGCAAGCGATAGCAGCGGGACAGGAATCCAGGCCGCCTGGCGCCAGTTCAAGCCTCTCCAGACGGATCTCTGATCGGTCTCGATCATGGCTCAGCCCGCCCTTTCCCGTCAGGCCTGACCGGGACGTCTCGGTTATCTGCTCCTGTGTCCGTCACGAGCCCCCCCGGCTCTCAATCGGTCGCGCCGGCATCCCCCCCCGTTCATGAGGCAGGATTACCCTCAGGAAACAGAATACCCCGTCCGCGGGGAGAAGCCGTATCAGGGTTTTCCTGATAAGCGAGCCTCCATTTGATTAGCCACGCTGGCTCAGCCGGCGC
>JBIIYJ010000489.1:0-3055 GCA_044346855.1 Kiritimatiellia bacterium | reverse complement strand
GCGGCCGGCATCGGGATCCATGACGGCTCCCGTGCCGGCGCTGGTCACGAACCGGGCGTAGCGGTTGAGCCAGCCGGTGCGCACGCGCGGCTCGAACGGCTTCTGGTCGGCGCGCCGGGAGGCGATTTCGGCCGCGGAAAGGTCGACTTCCAGCCGGCGCGACTGGATGTCGTACCGGATCCGGTCGCCGTCCCGCAGCAGCCCGATCAGGCCGCCCTCGGCCGCCTCGGGCGAGACATGGCCGATGCAGGCGCCGCGCGTGCCGCCGGAGAAGCGGCCGTCGGTGATCAGCGCCACGCTTTCGCCCAGGCCGCGCCCCATGATGTAGGAGGTCGGCGCCAGCATTTCCTGCATGCCGGGGCCGCCGCGCGGGCCTTCGTAGCGGATCACCACCACGTCGCCGGACTTGACCTTGTCGGCCAGGATGCCCTCGCAGGCCTCCTCCTGGGAGTTGAAGATGACGGCCGGCCCCTCGAACTTGCGCATGGAGGGCAGCACGCCCGCGGTCTTGACCACGGCGCCGTTCTCGGCCAGGTTGCCCCGCAGGATGGCCAGCCCGCCGTCGTTGGAGTAGGGGCTGTCGATGGAGTGGATGACGGCCCGGTCGGTCACTTCGGCCCGCGAGTAATAGCTGCGGATGGCCTTGCCCAGGACGGTGGGGCAGGCGCTGTGGAGGAGGCCGCGGATGGCGCTGATCTCCTTCATGATGGCGCCGATGCCGCCCGCGCGGTCCACGTCCTCCATGTGGAAGGCGGAGGAGGGCGCCACCTTGCAGATGTTGGGGCAGCGCCGCGAGATGTCGTCGATGCGGTTCAGGTCGTAGGCCACTCCCGCCTCGTGCGCGATCGCCAGGGCGTGCAGGATGGTGTTGGTGCTGCCGCCCATGGCCATGTCCACGGCGAAGGCGTTGTCGAGCGACTTTTCCGTCACCACTTCGCGCGGCTTGGGGCCGCCCGCCAGCGCCATGGCCACGATGCGGCGGCCGGCCTGCTTGAAGAGCTTGCGGCGGCGGGGGTCCATGGCCAGGATGGTGCCGTTGCCGGGCAGGGCGATGCCGATGGCCTCGCACAGGCAGTTCATGGAGTTGGCCGTGAACATGCCGGAGCAGGAGCCGCAGCCGGGGCAGGCGACCTCCTCCATGTCGGCCAGGGCCTTCTCCGAGAGGCTGCCCTTCTTGAACTGGGCCACCCCTTCGAACACGCTGATCAGGTCGAGCGCCTTGCCGTCGGCGGACTTGCCGGCGGCCATGGGGCCGCCGCTGACCATGAGGGTGGGGACGTTCACGCGCAGGGCGCCCATCAGCATGCCGGGCACCACCTTGTCGCAGTTGGGAATGCAGACCAGCGCGTCGAAGGCGTGGGCGCCGACCATCGTCTCCACGCAGTCGGCGATCAGCTCGCGGCTGGGCAGGGAATACTTCATCCCCGCATGGCCCATGGCGATGCCGTCGCACACGGCGATGGTGTTGAACTCGAAGGGGACGCCGCCGGCCGCCCGGATGGCCTTCTTGACGATGGCGGACACCTTGTCGAGGTGCACGTGGCCGGGCACGATTTCGCAGAACGAGTTGCACACGCCGATGAAGGGCTTGCCGAAATCCTCGCGCTTCACCCCGGCGGCGCGCAGCAGGCTGCGGTGGGGGGCGCGTTCAAAACCGGACTTGACCTGATTGCTGTTCATGACCGTCCTTTGTTGGGCAAACTGCAATCATAAGCCAATTCGGGCGTGAAAAGCAACACCCTCTATCGGGGCTATTCCTCGGCTTTGAGCTCGTGCGTATCCCGCTCCAGTCCCGTGCGGCGGGCGAGGAGACCGTAGAGTTCCGGCCGCCGGGCGGTAATCCATTCACGGCCGGTCGCCTGGGCCAGCAGAGACCCGTCGAGGTCGGCCACGACCATGGCGTCGCCGGCCTTGCTGGTTTCAACCAGGATGCGGCCGTACGGGTCGAGGATCATCGCGTTGCCCGTGCGGACCTCGTCGTCGTCAACCCCGACGCCGTTGGCGAAAATCAGGAATGTGCCGTTGTCGTGCGCCCGGCTCGGGAGCCAGCGCATCAGCCAGCCGCGCCCCTTTTCGCCGAGGAATTCCGCTTTGATGGCCTTGGGGTTCTTCCGGCGGTTGTCCCAGACCTTGCGCTCGATCAGCCCCATCAGGTGCGGATTCTTCGTCCGGCAGCCGCCAGTCTGGTGCGGGGCGATGACGATCTGGGCGCCCAGGAGCGCCGTCATGCGACCGTTCTCGTTGACGTTGTTGTCGTAGCAGATGAGCACCCCGGCCTTGAAGCCGCCGGGCAGGTCGAAGACGGTGTAGTCGGACCCGCCCTTCACGAGCGGGTGCTCGAAGGCCTGGATTTTCCGGTGGCGGTAAACGCGGCCGTCCGGCAGCGCCACGAGGTAGCTGTTGTAGAAGACGTTTTTCCCGCCCGCTTCCACCAGGCCCGCGCCGATGGTCATGCGGTATTGTTTGGCCAGCGCGATCAGGCGGCGGGTGCTGGGCCCGCCGGGGAACGGCTCCGCCAGCGCGGCCAGCCCGGCCGGGGTCAGGTTCCGGATGAACCAGTAGCCGGTCAGGCAGCATTCGGGAAATACGATCAGCTTGACGTTTCTGGCCGCCGCTTTCTTGACGAATGTCTCCAGCGTGGCGAAATTGGCGTCCTTGTCCCCGGCAACGGATTCCATTTGCACGGAGGCAACGCGAAGCGTGAGGGGCTGGCGGAGATGTTTTGACGGGGACGGCATGGGATGCTCCTGTTCTTTGCCCTGCGCGCAACCAACTTGCCGGCGGGCCGGGACACAATTCAGGTTGGCACATCCCTCGAGGAAGAGGCAAGCAAAACCGGCTTTGGTTTGCCTTTGACCGTCGAAAGGGCTATTACACAGGCGTGTGTATCACGCGAGGAAGGTGTCATGAACGGATTTTCAGAGCTGGTCGCCGCCCGGTACAGCTGCCGGGCGTACCGGGCCGACCCGGTTCCCCGGGAGGCGGTGGAGCGGATGCTGGAGGCGGCGCGACTGGCTCCGTCGGCTTGCAACCGGCAGCCCTGGCGCTTCGTGGT
>JBIIYJ010000488.1:0-3057 GCA_044346855.1 Kiritimatiellia bacterium | reverse complement strand
GGAATTAGGGAAGCTTAACATCCGCTTACTCCCCGGATCAGGGCCACCAGGTCTTCGCGCCGTCCCTGATGGCGGATGCCGACTCTGGCGCCGGTTGGAAGAAGCACCTCGACTTCGAACGCCACTGGCGTCGAGCCGGAGAGTTCTACTTCCGCAAAAGCCGGTTGCCGCTTGATCGGCATCCGATCTAAACGCCAACTGTGGAAAGTAGGCAAGGCAATGTCCTCACGGGCGCAGAAGGCCTTCTTGGTCAGCCCGCTCCTGGCCTGCTCTTGGATCAGTCGTTCCCGGTCCTCAGCGGTGTACCGCCTGTGGACTCGCCGTCGTTCCGCCGGTTGTTCGTTGTTCATACCGCCGTTCTATCAGAGAACGGGCGAGCGGGGAATGAGGTGGCCGGCCGGACGCTTACGAACAATTTAACTCCGATTTTATTTAATGAAGATAATAAAACATCAAAGGCAGTGCTTTTTAACAAGTAATCATTGCAAATAACTGAACTGTCGAGAATAACTTTCATGCCGATATATTACGGTGTATTGGGGAAATAGCCAGTTTTTACATTTGAGCCGGACCAACCCCAATCTTCACCTTCCCCATCTCACCCTTCTTGAACTCAGGCGATAAATGAGCATACACTTGCTCAATCATCCGAGTCCCAGCATGCCCAACCCAACGGGCAATGACCAGATGATTGACGCCGCTCTCAACCGCCTTCGAGATGAAGAAATGGCGTAGGCAATGGGAAGTCATGCCTTCTGTCAGGCCAGCATCCTTGATGGCACGTGGGTAGGATTTCTCGAACCGCTGGCACCGGAGATCGGGATGGCGGGGATTGAAGAATATCCAGTCATGGGGCGGTTTCTTCCCCTCAAAGGTCTTGTCCCATTGGGTCTTCCATTCCAAGAGAGCCGCCTTCAGGTCATCATGAATGGGCATGACCCTGAACTTGGCGTTCTTCAGGGGGTTGCCGTCCTTGGGGCGGATAGTCGCCACTCTTAAGGGCGCGTGCGCCTGGACCGTGTGCGCCAGATTGGCGTCCGAAGTGCGCGTGCCTGTCGATTACGGCGGGGGACCGCCGACTCCAGGAGAGAATGTTAAGCGGCCTGTCGATTACGGCGGGGGACCGCCGACTCCAGGACTGAACGAAAGGCGTTCGATGGGAAAGCGCATTGCCCGCGGTCAGCCCTACTTCGCGAATACGCTTCGAAGGGGCAAGCCGCCCGCGGCTACAGCAGAGGTCGCATGAGGAGGCACCGGGCTTGCCCTGAGCGCAGCGAAGGGTTGAAAAGAGATTGCCAGCCGCAGCCGGCATGCCGATAATCCGATCATGACTATCACCCTGAAATATGGCCACCAGGAGATTGCCGGCTTTAACGAGTTGCTGGATCGGTATCCCCTCAATCATTTCAATTCGCCCAAACGGTCGACAGTCCCGCTTCTCGCTTTCTGGAAAGAGCAGGGGCGGTGCCTGGATTTTTTCACACAGCTCGGAATTCCCCCGGCGGCCGTGCAGGACAACCTGACGCTTGCCTTTGAATACGAGGTGCCGGTCCAGGCAGGGAAAGGGGTCCCCTCAACCACGGATCTGATGATCTCGGGAAATAACCTGATCGTGGCGGTGGAGGCGAAATTCTCGGAATCCGACTATGAGACTGTCCGGCAATGGCTCAGGAAATCCCAGGCCGACAACAGGCGGCTCGTCCTCCAGGGCTGGCTTGACCTGATCAACCGGGTTACGGGGAGTCAGCTGGATTACAGTCATGTTCTGGACCTTCCCTACCAGGCCGTCCACCGGGCTGCTTCCGCGTGTTTTCCGCTTGCCTGGGAGCCCGGCGTTTCGCGCGTCATGGTCTACCAGGTGTTCACGGATCCGGCCGTGCAGACCCCGAAAATCGCGCAGGACCTGGCGGCGTTGGGGAACCTGATCCCGGCCGAAGGACTTCGTTTCGCCTGCGTGACGGTCCGGGTGGAGAAGAAGTCCGTGTTCTGCGCCCTGGAGGAGCGGTGGGTCAAACAAAAGGAACGGCTTCTCAGGGAGGAAGTCGTTGAGGGACTCAGGCAGGACTCCCTGTTTGGTTTTTCGGACGGGCAGGCCATGCAGTAGGTGGCCCGCGACGTCCCCGGCGCGGGAAACGGCACGGCCCCTTTTTTTGAATCATTACGGCTTGTTGACGCCTCGTGGGGCGAGTGCTACGATTTGTCACGTGTGGACGCATGTGTCAAACAAGGAGGGGACGATGGGCTTAATGGACATCCTGGCGAAATTGGGCATCCTGCGGATGGGCGCGACCAGCGGCACGTACCATAATGCCAAGGAACGACCCATCGAACTGCAGATGGACGGCGTTTTCAACGCGAAGAAGGATTTGATCAACGCGGAGAAACCCAAGCAGGAGCCGCCTCCGATGCCGGAGAAGAAATAGCGGGAAACGGTGGCAGGTGGCGCATGCGGCGTCGCAGTAGCTACGCCCTCCAGAGTGCAGGCTCAAACCCCGCCTATTTCATTAATGCATCCAGGAAGCCGTCGGGAACCCGCGCGGCGTAAACCTGCCCCACGCCGGTGACGATTGAATTGTATATCACGTACCGGTTGTCCGGCGTCATGTAGGCGTGCACGTGGCTGTATTGGCACAGCCCCTGGCGCGTTCCCGAGTCGCACAGCCGGGCCTTCCGCCCCGTTTCGATGTTCCCGATATAGATGCTGCCCGTCGCATGGTCGTCGGCGATGAAGAAACGGCCGTCATCCGACGCGCCCAGGTGGTTGTACAGCTTGTCCGCCGCCACCACGCGCGCCTTCGCATCGCCCGGCCTGACCGAGAAGATCGCGGCGGGCGGCATGTCCTTCTCGGCTTCCGGCGGCGCCTGCAGCGTCACGTACGCGCTCGCGGACACGTTGTACTGCCCGCCGGTGAACAGCAGCTGGCCGGTCAGCCCCGCCCAGCACTCGTGTCCCGAAATCGGGGGCGTATGCGGCCGGCCCGCGGGCAGGGGGACGACCTTGCCCGTCTCGATGTCCACCGCGCACAGGGTGGCGCCCAGGGGGCCGGACAGGTGGTC
>JBIIYJ010000487.1:0-3061 GCA_044346855.1 Kiritimatiellia bacterium | reverse complement strand
CCCCAGGCCGGGCCGTTGGTGGAGCAGTGCCAGACGCCCCTCGGAACGGTGGTGAACGACGCAACACCGTCCGCCGAAGCCGTCCACCCATACGCGTTGGAAACGAAGCAGCTGTAATAATAGGCCGTGCCGTCGCTCAGGCCCGCCAGGGGCCAGGCGAACGGGCCGACCGGCAGCGTCCCGAGCGCGATTTCGTTGGTGAGGTCTCCGGCGCTTTCGCCCCAGCGGATGATGACGCCCGCACTGGTTCCGTCGAGCAGGTCCCCGTGCAGCCGCGCCGAGGCAAAGCCGACGCGGTCGGCCCCGCCCCCGTTGTCGACCGAGGGCGGGCCCAGGGGCTTGAACGACGACGGAGTCGCCCAGCATTCCCCGAGGTCATTGGTGGCGTGGAAGGCAAACCAGTAAACCGTGTTCGACGGCAGGCCGGCCAGATTGGTCGACAACGGGCCCGGGAGGATTGGCTCGGGAAAGGCGTTGGTGAAGGCCCAGCCGTCCGCCGCGGCGCCGCCGTTGGCCAGACCCCAATACAGGGTGACCGCGGCAGGCGCGGAGCTGGTCCCGAAAAGCGAGGCGTTCAGTGTGACGGCCGCATCGGTCAGGTCGGAGCAGGCTGTGTTCCTGATTTGAGGGAAGCCGGAAACGGTCGAGACAAAGGACGCGTTCGAAGCCTGGTTCATGAACGACGCCCAGATCCAGTTGGTCGAGCGGGCCAGGGAGGACACCTGCACCTCGTCGATCAGCCCGTTGTAGCGATACGTGTCCGAGCGTCGGGCCAGGTAAACCGTGCCGCCGGCGGGGGCATGGTTGGTGGCCGTGGCCAGAAAGGCCGCGGGGCGGCCGTCGACGAAGAGGCGAATCTGGTCGCTCCCGTCGTCCAGCGTCATCGCCACGTGATGCCACTCGTTTTCCGGAATGGCGTCGGCCGGCCCGACGGCCGTCGTGCTGGCGCCGAAAAGCTGCTGGATCTGCCGGGTTGTTCCGTTGAACCGGAAGTCCATCATGCCGACCCCGTTGCAGGTCAGGACCATGGGGTAGTTGTAACCGCCGCGCAACTGGACCCAGGCGGACAGGGTCACGCCCGTCACCGACAGGTTGCCGAGCCCCCCGGTCCCGGTCATCCAGGCGGTCGCCTGGAAATCCTGGGCCGAGGCGATCACGCCGGCCGTGTTGGACGACACGGTATTGACCAGGTGGCGCTTATTCGGGGAGGAATCCCAGGCCGCGGCATTGTTCGTGGTATCGTCCAGGTGCCAGACGGCGGCGTATTGATTGCTCCATACCGAACCGTTTTCGGTATACGCGGGAGCGATCTGGCCCTCGCGCCCCCAGAAGGCCCAGATGAAGGAGTCGGCGCCGGAGATCGCCGGCCAACGCACCCAGACCGATGCGGTTCCGTTGGTGTTCCAGGCCTCCACTTCAAATGGCAATTCCGTCATCGCACTGTCGGCAAAACGAAGATCCGCCCAGGGCGGTGAAAGAAAATCATCGTAGGAAAATCCAGGGCGATTGCTGAATGTGATCAGCACAGGAAATTCCGTCAGGGTTTCCGGACGGCTATACCCCTCACTCGTAACCCGTGTCCGCTGCTGCCAGGCACTAAAATCAGCGCACACCGCCGGCCGTCCCCATCCGCACAGCCCCGCCAAGACAATGCAAAACCACGGCCGAATTCCAGTCTTCATCATAGACTCCTCCAGACACGCGATCACAACGTTAAGAAAATAAAATTAGTGCCAACGAGGAGCGGATGCAATAAAAAAGTGGAATCCTGTCTTGACCCCGGTTTCATTCGGCCTTTCAATAGGCGATTCAAGGAGAACCCATGACTTCACCTGCGCCTCTCCGCTTCGCCGTCATCGGCTGCGGCATGCTTGCCCGGTCCTCCCACATCCCCAACCTGGCAAGCTCCCCCAAAACCACCCTGCAGGCCTGCTGCGATCTGGATCCCGCCGCCCTCGCCATTTGTCGCGACACCTACCAGGTTCCACAGATCACCTCCGACTATGCCGCCGTGATCAAGGACCCGGACGTCGACGCCATCTGCCTCGCCACAACCGAAAAACTGCGCCTCCCGGTCATCGAGCTGGCCGCGGCCTGCAACAAACCGGTCTACGTCGAGAAACCCCTGGCCCGCACCCTCGACGAAGTGCGCCGGATCCAGGCGGTCGTCCACGCCTCCGGCATCCCCTTCTGCGTGGGCCACAACCGCCGCAGCGCCCCCTGCATGATGGCGGCCCACCGCCTCTTCCGCTCGCACATGGAAAACCCCAGGCCCTGCCCCTGGCGCTTCGACCGCGAACTGGAGAAGCGCCCCTCCCTGCCCGAGGATGGCGTCGCCGGCATGTCGGTACGCATCAACGACGACTGGTACAGCTGGAAAGCCTGGGTGTTCGATAAGAACCAGGCCCCGCACGGCCCCATGCTTTTCGAAATGACCCACTTCACCGACATGTGCAACTGGTTCCTGGCCGCGGAGCCGGAAGAGGTCGTCGCCCTCGAAAGCGGCATGCTGAACCACGGCATCGTGATCCGCTACAAAACCGGCGAAATGGCCACCCTCTCCATGAGCGCCAACGGCACCTTCGGCTACCCCAAGGAACTCTACGAAATGTTCGGCCAGGGCGGCGCCGTGATTGTCGACCACATGGTCGAGATCCGCACCGCCGGCCTCGAGGGCGTTCCCGATCGCCTGACCTTCCCGCTGAAGGGCGACCGTTTTCCTGAAATAGGTACAGAGCTCGGCCTTTCCGGCTGGCTCGCCAAGCGGCGGGCCAACTGCGCCCAGGCCGCGGCAGAGGGGAACACGTCGCTGGTCCTGGGGGCCGAGCCCGACCGCGGCCACGCCCACGCCCTCGACCGGTTCGTGGACGAGATCCGCGGAACCGGCCCCCGCGTCTGCGGCGTCGACGATGCCGTGCTGGCCACCCGGGTCGCCTTCGCCGCCATCCGGAGCGCCGCCGAACACCGCGTCGTCAACTTGAAGGAAATCTGACATGCGCCTCCCCGCCTGGCTTCTCGCCGCCTCCGCCCTCCTCGGGGCGTCCGCGCTTCCCGCAGCCGA
>JBIIYJ010000180.1:0-10781 GCA_044346855.1 Kiritimatiellia bacterium | reverse complement strand
CGGCGCAGTGCGGCCCGTTCCCCTTGGGCACACCAGCGCCGGGCTCGTAGCGCCCGGCCTACGCGGAGATGACACCAAATCGCAGATGCGCCCGGGGTATACTCGGGCACGATTGAATACGCTTGCCATTCCGCCTTCATTGTCTATACATTAGTTGATTACCTCCATGCTCCAGCCACCCAGCAAGGATTTTGACCCATGACGCCCGACTTTCGATATGCCGGCCTGTGGCAGTGGAATCCTGTTTCCTGCGTTACGCCGCGAAGCTATGACGAGAAGGCCATGATGCGCGGAAACGCCTGGTTTTTTGACCTTGCCCTGATGGGGCGCGTCTTCGACGCGATGCGCGAGGCGGGGCTGAACACGTGGATCCTGGCCAACACGCACCCCTTTCCGTTCATGGTGGATTTGAAGGCGTTTCCCGACGCGGTGGTGCTTTCGGCCGGGGAATTGGCGCGTTACCAGGCCCACTATCACCGTCTCTTCGAGCTCGCCCGGGCCAAGGGGCTTCTGCCGTTCGTGCTCTTCCACACCTGCTATGTCCCCGATGCATTCGGGAAAAAGCACGGTATCCGCCCGCGCCATTCCTTCGAGCCGCCTCCGCTCGCGGTGGAGTATACCCGCCACTGCGTGCGCGAGCTATGCGTTGAATATCCGGAATTGGCCGGCCTCAACGGCGAAGCCAGCGAGAACGTGGCGGCCGCGAATCGGGCGGCGTTTGCCCGCCAGGCCATCGTCGAAGGCATCCACGACAGCGGCCGGCGGCCGGTCCTTTTTTTCCGGGGCTGGATCTCCGATCCGGTGCAGATGCGGGAGGAGGTTCAGTCCGCCTATGCCGGCGAATGTTTTTTCACGGTGAAATACACGTGGGAATTCCTCGTGAATTCCCGGCCAGACCCGGAGTTCCGGCGGTGGGTGGCGGCATGCGGCGCGGCGCGGATCCTGCCGGAGTTCTGGATCAGCAATTACCAGCCCTTCGGGTGCCACGACCTCGAACTGGCCGGGGGCATCCGCCGGGAACTTCAGTCGCTGGGCTGTCCGGGCTTCACGTCCCACCCGATGGACTTGTATGGAGCCCCTTTTGTCCAGGGCGGCGGGGGTGTTCTGCAACTGGAGCGCGACCGCGACTGGTATGCGACCCTGTCCGGGGCGTGGCGCGACGGCTCGCCCGAGCGCGCGCGCGCGTTCGGGCTGCCGGATGACGAGGCGGCCCTATCGGCCGCCGCGAAGGCCGCCTGCCGTCCGCTTCAACTCATCAGCTACTACCTCACGGGCAACAAGCAGAATTTCCTGCAGCCGCAATGGTTCGCCCACATCAGCGGATCGCCCGAGCGCCGCGCGGGGCTGCACACCCTGGATCAGTGGAGCGGGCTTGCGGAACTGGCCGACCGGTCGTTCGGGCGCTGGAGGGAGCAGATCGACGGCCTGCCCGTGCGCTACCCGGGCGAAACGAAGGACGGGTACGGGCTGGAGAATCTGCTGGAGGAACTCGCGCGGCTGGATGCGGAGCCGGCGGAACCGCCGCATGACGCCCCGCTCCGGGCCGAGGCGTACGCCGCCTGGCGCCGGGACGTGCTCGCCCTGCGCTGCCTGGCAAGGGCGTGGCGCGAACGCGGCCGCGCCGTGCTGGCGCATCTAGCCGGGCGGTCGGAGGAGATGGCGGCGGCCTTGGGCCGGAGTCTCGCCGCCGTGCGGGAACTGCCCGGGCTTGTCGGCCACGACGAACCCTATCGCCTGCTGGTGGGGCGGCACGTGGTCATGCTCCGCTGGAGTGATCTGATAGCCGCCCTGGAAGAAGAACTGGCCGACCATCTTGCCGGCCGCCCGCAACCGCATTACTTCTTCGGCCAGGCGCAACATTATGACCAGTATGGCCTCGACTTCGCCCAGAAGGAAAAATGAAGCCCCGGATCCCGGCGGGCCGGCCTGTTGCCGTTACCGGATGATCATCATCGTGCCCGGGACGCTTTCGCCGACGTCCAGGGAGGTCAGCGACACGCTCCGGTGCGAAAAATTCCAGCCGAAGAACATCGTGCCGCCGTTGCCGCCCTGCGGATAGCTGAGCGTGATCTGGCCGCCGCTGCCGGAACCGCCCAGGTCGGCCCTCAGCGTGTCGATGTTCGGCTGGGTGCCGCTCACCGCGAGCTTCATGCTCAGCGCTTTTCCGGCCGCAAATCCGCGCACATAAACGCTGCCATAATCCGTTCCGATAGCCAGGGGCGCGTCGCCCCGGGAAAACGACTTGACGCCCTCGGGCGCATGAACGAAGCCCGAGGCGGGGAAGAAGGCGGCGCCGGTCACCTGGGTCAGCGTGCCGTTGGTGACGACCACGGGGACGTTGGTGGAATCGACATACTTCATGTAATAGACGTTAAACCCGTTAAGGTTCAACGTGAACTTCGGGTCCGCTCCCGCCTTGCCGGTGTTGTCGACCTCCGTGAGCACATCCACGTACAAGGCCTCGTTCCCGGGCTGGATGTTGTTGTCATACTTGTTGGTGAAGGCAACAAACGGCGTTGTGTGACTGGTGTCCCTCAGCCCGAACTTGAACTGGTCGATGGAATAGTTGTCCAGGAAACCCGCAAACACCGCACCGGTATCCACGCCGGACACCTCGTATTGCTGGCCGGCGTTATCCGTGAACATCCCGATCGTGAGCCCTTCTCCATCGAAGAGAGCAGCGTTGGTCATGCGGTTGTAAAGCCCGTCGGTGGACGCATACGAATTGAAGCTGAAGGTCGAGTTGGACACGCTCAGGGTCGCGTTGGTATTGAGGAACAATTCCTGGCCGAGATACACCTGGCTGTTCGTGCAGGCGAAGGTCGACTGGCCCTTGTTCGCCGACGTTCCATTCCATCCTATCCCCAAGCTCCGCCCCGAGCGGAAGCGCGTGTTGTTGAGGATGAAAAACGACTGGCCGTTATCCGCTGTTTCACTTCCGATCCGGTTCCAGTTCTTTCCGTAATGATAAGAGCCGTCCGGGCCGCCATAGCCATCGAAAATGATGGTCGAGATAACGCTGCTTCCATACTGCGGGGTGGTTTGGAAGCCCCAGGCCGTCTGGATGTACCCCCCCATGTAGCGGTGCGTGCCGCTGTCGCCCGTCACAACGAATGCGTAGGACTCGTTGTTGTAGGTCACGTTCGAAAAGGCGATCGAACGGCATACGCGATACAGTCTGGCGTTCGAGGCGAAGGTGACATTGGTCGCGGCCAGAGACCCGGCCCCGCCGTCCCAGTCCCAGGTTCCGTTGGTGATGGTGGCGTAATTGACGACGAACTGGTTGAGCCGCACCATAATGGAGGCTCCGTTCAAGTTCACAACAAACGGGCTGCCCACCGTGCCATTGATATGAACCTTGTCGGCCACGTTGTCGGACGGCACCCCGTTGGTCCAGTTGGCGGGGTTAGCCCATAGGTTGTCGCCGCCGGCGCCGCTCCAGGCGGTGGTTTTCTGGGCCTGTGCAGCGGGAACCAGCAAACTGAAAATCACCCCCAGCACAAGGACTGCAATGGGACATCCATTCTTGCTCATACGGATCTCCTGATGAAACTGAGAGGCCGGCTTTGTCTATACATTAGGGAATATCTGAAGTTTAGCTATCAGTGTCAATTAAAAAGCAACGGAACTTGCATGACAGGTTAATCTTGTCTATATAATGAGGCGTGACAGTTGAACCCAATGAACCAAGAGTGGCGCTCAAACCCTCGAACTCGGCCTCCGCCTACGCGCAGATCACGGAGCAACTGATCGCCGATATGGACTCCGGCCGGTTGCCATCCGGAACGCGCCTGGAGCCGGAGGTCGCCCTGGCGGCCCGCCTGGGCGTGAGCCGCATGACCGTCAACAAAGCCTATCACGAACTGGCCAGGCGGGGCTACGTGGAACGGTTCCGCAGCCGCGGCACGTTTGTCCGCCCCCGCAACGCCGGCGACAAGATCAAAGGCACCCTGACGTTCCTCTGCGCGGCGGGCAGCGACACCGTCAGCCCGATCACGATGGAATATGTGCATGGTTTCCAGACCGGCGCCGGGGAGGCCGGATATGCGACCCGCATCGAGTTCCTCCGCGGCGACATCGACGGCTGGCGGCGGCATGCGGGCGGGGATGGAATGGCGTTTTTGCTGAATGCCCTGCCCTCCGAGCCGCTGCCGGAAGGGCCGGCCGTCTTCATCATGGGGTGGTCCCCTCCCCCGTGCCCGATCGACTGGGTTCATATCGACAACGCCGCCGGCGGCCGGCTGGCCGCGGAGCACCTGCTGTCGCTCGGGCACCGCCGGCTGGCCTGTTTCATGGATCACCTTTACCATGACGGCGTCTTGTTGCGGGCCGAGTCGTTCCACCGGACCGCCGTCAAGGCAGGTGCGGTTTTCGCTCCGGATGCGATGCCCTCCCGCGATCGACCCGGCACCCTGGAAGGCGTCATCGACCTGCTGAAGCGACCGGACCGGCCCACGGGCATTTTCTGCACAACCGACCATGCGGCCCTGCGGGTGGTGGAAGCCGCCACGGATCTGGGCCTCGCCGTTCCCGCTGACGTGTCGGTGATCGGGTTCGACAAATCGTTCTTCAGCAATCTCGGCCGCCAGGACTTGACGACCATCGTGTCCGACCGGAACCTCACGGGAAGCCGCGCCGCTCAGGCGCTGATCGAACGGATCGAAGGGACGTACCAGGGTCCCGCTCGCGAAATCGTCACCCCCATCAGCCTGTGGCGGGGCGCCAGCACAGCCCCGGCTAGCGTCTGAAAAAGCCCTTCGACAAAAAACACTTGCGCCTCAACTGCACTTTGTCTATACATAGTTTCCCTATGACCGCCACCCCGCTCAACTGGCACGGCCCCCCCCTCGTTTCCCTGGAAGGAACCCCCCCGGAGGCGGCCCGGTTCGCTGCCTCGGAGTTGGGGCGATATCTGGCCCGGATCTTCGGGGAAAAAATCGATTCTTCCCGCTCGATCCACCTTTGCCTCGATCCGTCAGCCGGCCTCTCGGACGAGGGCTACTCCTGGGAAGCGGCCGGCTCCGATGTACGCCTGACTGCCGGCGGCGAACTGGGCCTGGTGTTTGGCGTGTATGCCTTTCTCCGCGATGTGTGCGGCTGCCGGTTCTGCGGCCTGGGACCCGACGGCGAGTTCGTGCCGCGGCTGACCGAGCTAAGCGCGGCCGTGGCCCCGACGAGGCGCGAACCCGTATTGTGGTATCGCTCGCTCGAATTCTACTACTTCGAACATCCGGCCCTGCTTCAGCAGGTCATCGACTGGATGGCCAAGAACGGCTTCAACTACGTGCTGTATCACCTCGGCACCGAGCATGACGCCGCGCTCCTGAAGGACGAGGTCGATCCGAAAACCGGCGACATCCTCTTTCCCGAAGGCCAGGGCCTGTCGATGTTTTCAGAGGACTTCTTCAACCGCTACCTGTTGCCCGATATCCGGAAGCGCGGCCTCAAGCTCGACTTCAACCACCACAACCTCTGTTACTGGATGCCGCCGGCCCTGTATGCGCGGCAGCACCCGGAGTGGTACGCGGAAATCGACGGCGAGCGCGCGAAACAGTTCCGCCAGCTGATCCTCTGCACGAGCAACCCGGACGCGGTCGCGGAACTCGTCCGCCGGGTCAAGGCCTTCCTCCGTTCGCATCCCGATGTCAGGATCGTCGGCGTGGTCCCCGAGGACGGCTGCGGGATCTGCCAGTGCGCCTCGTGCAGGGCCCTGGATCTCAATCCGGACGACGCGTTCGCCATCGGCCGGGATTACCGCGATCCCCGGAACGAGAACCGCAGCGCCACCCGGCGGTACGCCCGGCTCCTGAATGAGGTCGCCCGCGGAATCCGCGACGAGTTTCCCCGCGTGCTCGTGGGCGGCATGGCCTATGTCGACCTTCAATGGCCGCCCCGCGACGTGAAACTGGAAGACAACCTGGCCGTGATGGTGGCCCTGTACTGGCGCGACGGAGCCCGGCCCGTGGCCCCGGCCGGGACGTCCTCGATCAACCGGTTCTTCTTCGATCTGCTGAAGCAGTGGCGCGAGGTGTTCCCGGGCCGGCTGCTGGTTTACGAGTATTACATGGGGATGATGGCCCAGCGCAATCTCCCGTATCCCATGGCCCGGGTGATCGGGAAGGACTGGGCGGCCCTGGCCGCGCTGCCCATCGAGGGCGCCATGGTCCAATGCATTCCGGGCTGCATCCAGTCTTACCTGCTCAACCTGCTCTCCTTCAGCCGGTGCGCATGGGGCGAACCCGTGGAGGTGGAAGCCCAGCTGGACGATTATCTCCTCAGCGTCTTCGGGAACGCCGGGAGCCCGCTGCGCCCCCTCTTCGAGCGCCTTCAGGAAGCGGCGGACGCCCTGGCGGACGAGGCGCCCGTGGCCGGCGAATTCGATCCGCGCCGCAATGACGTGGCCGGGCTGCAGCCGGAAGGGCGGAACATCGCCTATTTCTGGGAGCGCCTGGAGGCCGCCAGCGTCTGGCCGGCCCTGGAACGGGCCCGCTCCCTTGCCGTGTCCCCCAAGGAGCGGAAAGCCGTGGACGAATTCGGCACCTACCTCCGGTATTGCGAATTGGGCGCCACGGCCATGGCCACCCTGCTGCGGGTCGCGCACGGCGGCCCCGGTCCCGCCAGCGCAGAGACCCGCCTGCGCCTGGAACAGGAGCTGCAGGCGGTGATCGCGTTCCTCGAAACCACCCGGCTCCGGGGGTGGATCCTGCCCCGGATTATCGCCAAGTGGAAAAACGAGTTGAAAGGCATGCGAACATGATGAAAATGGGAGCAATGGCCATGGCTTCTCTCCTGGGTCTTTCGGCGCACGCGGCCGTCTGGCATGTCTCGCCTTCCGGCAGCGACGCCGCCGCCGGCACGGAGCCGGCTCCCTTCGCGACGCTGAAACGGGCCGTCGAGGCGGCCGCGTCGTCAACCGAGCCGGGCGAGATCGTCCTGCACGCGGGCGTGTATCCGGGCGACGTCACCATACCCGCGCCGGCGCAGAGCAATCCGCCCCCGCTGATCATCCGGGCCGCGACCAACGGCGCGGGCGGATTCGCGGAGGCCGTCATCGACGGCGGGCAAAAGATCACCGAAGCGAAACTCGTGGATGCCGCACGGGGGATCTACTTCGTTCCCGTGAACCTGGCGAACTTCGAGCCCAGCATGTGGGAGGCCGACAAGCGCCTGCGCTACCCGTTCCTGGCCGACCGGCGCTCGGTGGAGGTTTTCCCCGGCAGCCTGGCGCCCGGCCGGGAGCCCGTGGACGGCGAGGTGAAGGAAGGCCTGTACTTCCGCACCTCCGACAGCCGGCCCCCGGCGGAGCACGACCTGGGGCTGGCGCGCGACCGCAAGGGCCTCGTCGTGCTGCGGCCGAACGTGACGGTGCGGGGGTTGCGCTTCCGCAACTTCCAGCTGTACTTCGGCGTGTGCGCCATCAGCATCGAGGCGGCCAACGTCACGGTCGAGGGCTGCGAGGCCTGGAACTGCTGGGGCGCATTCATGGTGAGCGAGGGAATCGCGGACGCGAAAATCCTCGGCTGCACGGCCCGGGATGTGGCCACGGGGGTGAAATCCTACGGCCGCAACACCGTGGTCGAGGATTGCCGGTTCATCCGGATCAACGATCCCTTCGAGGTGCAGGAGTACGAGCAGGACCAGTGCGGCATCCAGTTTTACTCGTCGAACACCCAGACCGCCCGGCGCAACCTCTGCGCGGGCTTCAATCTCGGCATCTTCATCAAGGCCTCGGGCGGCGTGCTGATCCTGGAGAACAATACCGTGGTGGCTCCGGCCAAGGGCGGGGAGCGCGGGATCGGCCCCAACACCTGGCGGCCGGGAAGCATCTGCCGCGGGAATATCGTGTCGGGGTATGCGGAGCCAATCAGCGTGGCCACCCTGAACCGGGACTGCATCGTGACCAGCAACCAGATCTGGCTGGCCTCGAACCCCGGCCGCGCGGAGGAGACGGCGGCGGCCATCAAGGCCGACGCGGGCGGCGAGACGGTCGTGGCGCGCCCGCGCTTCGTGGATGAAGAAAAGGGGGACTACCGACTGGCCTCCTCCGTTGCCGCGACGCTGGCCGATACAAGTCCGCCAGCCGTTCAAGTGGACGTGAAGGCCCCCGCCCAACTCTGCGGCCTGCGCTCACAGGTTTATTGCCGGAAGAACACCTGGATCGGGGGCAAGGATCCGGAGTTGATCGAGGACACGGTGCTTGATCCGGGGCGTGCGGCCTGGCTCCTGCCCACGAATACGCTCACCTTGAACCTGAAGGCCGAGGACGCTCTTGGGGCTGTGAAGGAGTTGCGCGTTCGCCGGAACTCGGCGGAGTGGTCGGCCCCCGAAGCATTCCGGGAGACGCTCGTGCTCGACGTTCCCGGCGAGGCCGTCTGGACCGACATCGCGGTGCAGGTTTCCGACACGGCGGGCAACTGGAGCGAGCCGGCGAAGGTTCGCGTCATGACGGCGGCGAGGCCGCCCAGGCTTGTCGGGAAACCGGCGATCGTCACGAGCGAACAAGGGGCGATCATCGCCTTCAAGACCGACATGCCCTGCCAGGCCCTGATCGAATGGGGTCCGGAGGGCACGCTCGAGTGGCGGGCGGAAGATCCCGTGGAGACGCGGTTCCGCAACGACGTCGGCCAGGGCATGGAGTATACGCAACTGATTTCGGGGCCGCGCACCGGCCATTGCCTGGCCCTCATTCCGCCCGCCAAGGCCGGCAGGCGAGCCTGTTCGTTCCGTCTCAAGCTGAAAGGCGTTGGAGCGGGCGACGCGGAAATCGTGGAAGGCGCCTTCACGCTTCAAGGGCCTGCCCGGACTCTGCACGTGGCCACGACCGGCCTCGACGGGGAAGACGCCGGTTCGAAAGACAGGCCGTATGCCACCATTCAATATGCCGTGGATCGCGCCCTGCCCGGGGACCGCGTCCTCGTGGCGCCCGGGGTCTATACAGGAAGCGTGTCCATGACGCACGGCGGCGTGGCGGGGAAGCCGATCCGGATCGAATCGGCCGAGCCCGGGGCCGCCGTTCTCGACGGGAGACGGGACGAGGACTGCGGCTTCCGGCTGAGCCGCGTCGAGCACGTGCAGATTTCCGGTTTCGAGATCCGGTGGTACGGGGGATTCTGCGTGCTCATGTACCAGGCCCGCGACATTTCCATCGAGCGCGTGACGTGCTGGGGCCGCCACTGGGTGAAAGGCCGGCCCGGCCCCAGCGAGGGAATCGGCGCCTACAAGAGCGCCCGCATCGCCGTTGACCGCAGCCTCTTTTTTGCGCTCAACAGCGCGTTCCGATTCGCCGAGTGCGAGGGGCTTCGTCTCACGGGCAACACGGCGGCGCGGTGTTTCCACCGCGTGCTCGAAATCGCCTACTCGGCGCCCTGCTATCTGCGCAACAACTCGTTCGCTTTCGGCTCCAGCTACCTGCTGGCCCTCACGTTGACCCCGGACCAGGTCGCGGCGCTGGACTCCGATTACAACAACTTCGCCGTGCAACTGCGCGAGGATACCTACGCTTACGCCCGGCAGGCCAATATCGTGATCCCGCCCGGGGAAATGCTGAAGCGGGAGGACGGCTTCTTCCTGGGCGAATCCAAGAGCCTGGCCTCCCTGGGATGGCATAATCCGGATTACACCTTCAACGGCGTCCTCAATATTCCAACCCTGACGCCGTGGCGGGAAAAGACCGGGCAGGACAAGCATTCCATCTTCGCCCGCCCCCGCTACGTCGATCCGCAGAACCGCGACTTCCGGCTGCTGCCCGACAGCCCGAACATCGGCGCCGGCGAAAACGGCGGGACGATCGGCGCGCTGGGAGTTGAAGTCCGCTAACCGCATCAAGGAGCCCCTCATCATGAATCTTAACCGGTACACAACGGCAGCCGGCGCGCTGGCATTCCTGCTCCTGCTGGATCTTTCAGCGCACGCGGCCGTCTGGCATGTGGCGCCTTCCGGCAGCGACGACGCCGCCGGCACGGAGCCGGCCCCCTTCGCAACGCTGAAACAGGCCGTCGAGGCGGCCGCGCTTTCCCCCGAGCCGGGCGAGATCGTCCTGCACGCGGGCGTGTATCCCGGCAACGTCACGATTCCCGCGCCGGCCTCGTCGCCCAGCAATCCGCCGCCGCTGATCATCCGGGCCGCGTCCAAGGAAGCGGGCGGCTTCGAGGACGTGATCATCGACGGCGGGCAAAAGATCACCGAAGCGAAACTCGTGGATGCCGCGCGCGGAATCTACTTCGTTCCCGTGAATCTGGCGAATTTCGAGCCCAGCATGTGGGAGGCCGACAAGCGCGTGCGCTACCCGTTCCTGGCCGACCGGCGCTCGGTGGAGGTTTTCCCCGGCAGCCTGGCGCCCGGCCGGGAATTCGACGATGGCGCGCTGAGAGAGGGCCTGTACTTCCGCACCTCCGACAGCCGGCCCCCGTCTGAGCACGACCTGGGGTTGGCGCGCGACCGCAAGGGCCTCGTCGTGCTGCGGCCGAACGTGACGGTGCGGGGGTTGCGCTTCCGCAACTTCCAGCTGTACTTCGGCGTGTGCGCCATCAGCATCGAGGCGGCCAACGTCACGGTCGAGGGCTGCGACGCCTGGAACTGCTGGGGCGCGTTCATGGTGAGCGAGGGAATTCCGGATGCGAAAATCCTCGCCTGCACGGCCCGGGATGTGGCCACGGGGGTGAAGTCCTACGGCCGCAACACCGTGGTGGAGGACTGCCGGTTCATCCGGATCAACGATCCCTTCGAGGTGCAGGAGTACGAGCAGGACCAGTGCGGCATCCAGTTTTACTCGTCGAACACCC
>JBIIYJ010000486.1:0-3064 GCA_044346855.1 Kiritimatiellia bacterium | reverse complement strand
AAGGGCCCTCGCGTAGAGGGGTTCCTTCACCTCCGAGCAGGGGCGGTGGCGGCCAATGTCGCCCGCGATCTGGATGCCCAGCTCGGGCGTGATTTCGGCTTTCGCCGCGCCCGCGAACAGTTGGTTCTGCATGTGTGTCCTCGTGCGTTGCCTGGCGGGTTCAGCGGTTCAGGAGCAGGGCTTTCAGCGACTGCGTGAAGTCGGGCCGGGCGATTCCCTTTTCCGTCACGATGGCCGTGATCAGGCGGGCCGGCGTCACGTCGAACGCGGGGTTGAAGACGCGGATGCCGGCGGGGGCGGTGGCTTTCCCGAAGCCGTGGGTCACCTCGCGCGGATCGCGCTCCTCGATCGGGATCAGGTCGCCGGAAGGCAGCGTGAAATCGAACGTGGAGCTGGGGGCCAGGACGTAAAAGGGGATGGCGTGCGCGGCCGCCAGGAGGGCCACGCCGTAGGTGCCGATCTTGTTGGCCGTGTCGCCATTGGCTGCGATGCGGTCGGCCCCCACGAGCACGGCGCCAACCTTGCCCTGCTTCATGACCCAGGCGGTCATGTTGTCGCAGATGACGGTGGTTTCGATCCCGGCCTGCTGGAGCTCCCAGGCGGTGAGGCGGGCGCCCTGGAGCAGCGGGCGCGTCTCGTCGGCGAAGACGCGGACGGGGTGGCCCTGCTCGAGGGCGACATAGACGGGGGCGAGGGCGGTGCCGTAGCACGAGGTGGCCAGGCTGCCGGCGTTGCAGTGGGTGAGGATCGCCTCGATCCCGTTGAGCAGGGGGGCGCCGTTTTCGCCGATGGCCCGGCACATGGCGGTATCCTCCCGCATAATGGTCACGGCCTCGGCTGCGAGCCGTTCCGCGAGCGCGGCGGGGGAGGGGGCCGGACCTTCGGCCGCCTTTTTCATGCGGTCGAGCGCCCAGAAAAGGTTGACGGCGGTAGGCCGCGAGGTGGCCAGGTAGGCGGCCGTCTTGCGGACCGCCTCCCGGATGGCCGGGACCGAGTCGGCCTTGCTTTCCTGCACGCCAATCACCACGCCCATGGCGGCGGCCACGCCGATGGCAGGGGCGCCCCGGACCTGGAGGATCTTGATGGCGTGCCAGACGGCCTCGGCCCGGCGCAGTTCGAGGTAAACCAGGTCGACCGGCAGGCGGGTCTGGTCGACGAGCTTGATCCGGCCGGGGAACAGCCGGTCCGGCTGGTCCGGCAGCCATTCGACGGTGTTGACAGGTTTGACAGCCATGGGAATCCTTTCCGGTGCGGCCCGTGCTAGGTCGGCGGCGCGAGCAGAATCCACACGAAGTTGACCGTGTTATAGGCGGCGTGCATGACGATGGCCGCCGCCAGGGAACGGGTTGCATGATAGACCGCCGAGAAGCCGAGTGCAATGGCAAAGAGCGGCAGCAGGGAGGGGAGGTGGGCATGGAATGCCGCGAAGAGCAGGGCGCACAGGAGGGCCGTGCCGATGGCGCCGTGCCGCTGCCTGAACGCCTGCTCGAGGAAGCCGCGGAAGAACAGCTCCTCGATGACGGGGGCGATCAGCGTGGCCTCGAGGAAGAAGACGATCCGGAAGAGCGGCTCCTTCCGGGCCGTGAGCCATTGGATGGCGAGTTGGTCGTCCGGGGGCAGGCCCGCGTAGGTGAGGATTTGCCGCCAGAGAAGGCTGATGAAGCCCAGGATCGGGATCAGGGCCACGCAGCCGATTGCGCCCAAGGCGAATGCGCGGGGAAGCCGCTCCCGCTGGAGGCCGAAGGTCTGGATCCAGGAAAAGTTTCGGCTTCGCACAACCCAGGCGATCCCGCCGAACATGGCAGCCTGCATGAGCACCATGCCGATGAGCCCGGAGGCGACGTCCGGGAGGGCGAAGAAGGAAAGCAGGAGCGAGCAGGTCAGGATGACGGTCATCACGAGGAAGACGACCTGGGCAGCGTCCCTGGGCGCGAAGGTGGGTTGCGGGTCCGATGGTGGCATGGCGGAATTGTCCCCGAGCGCCCCGCAAAAGGCAAGGGTTCTCCGCAAGGGGGCCCCAAATCCTCGCCTAAGCCTTTAGAGAAGGCAGTTCAACAGCGCCCCGCGCCTTTTTTAGCAGGTTCGAAATGCAGCAAGGCGTGAAGACGAAAATCATAGAGTGTGTATAGAATTCGCATGAATCCGAGCTGGAGGGCGGGCAACCAGCGGGGGTGCGGTGTTCCGGCCGTAATCTGGCGGGTGCTTTTCCGCGCTGAGGGGCTGAAGGCGGATCAGCCCGAAAACGGCCGCGCATTAACGCCGAAACACCTCAACCCGCTACGTCGTCTCCTGCCATAGGCGAGGATTTGGGAGGGCGGTTCGCGCTTGCGGACGGGCGGCGGGCGTGATAGGTTGAGTCAGCAGAAGGGGAACTATGGCGGAGTGGTTTGCGCAGCTTCATCCGGTGGTCCAGGCGCTTCTGGCCACTCTTTTCACCTGGGGCGTAACGGCGCTTGGCGCCGCCAATGTCTTTTTCTTCAAGAAGGTGCAGCCGACCGTCCTGAACGGCATGCTGGGCTTCGCGGCTGGCGTCATGATCGCCGCGAGCTACTGGTCCCTGCTGGCTCCGGCCATCACCCTGTCCACCGAGATGGGCAGCAAGCCCTGGGTGCCTCCGTTGATCGGATTCCTGGCGGGCGGGGCCTGCCTCTGGGCGATTGACAAGATTTTGCCCCATCTGCATCCGGGGCTGGCCACCAACAAGGCGGAAGGCATCAAGACCCAGTGGCAGCGCAGCGCCCTGCTGGTCCTGGCCATCACGATGCACAACATTCCCGAAGGCATGGCGGTGGGCGTGGCTTTCGGGGCGCTGGCGGACGGGACCAGCTCCGCCACGCTCGGCGGCGCCATCGCCCTGGCGGTCGGCATCGGCCTGCAGAATTATCCGGAAGGCGTGGCTGTGGCGGTGCCGTTGCGGCGCGAGGGCATGTCGCGCCGGAAGTGTTTCTGGTACGGCCAGCTGTCGGCCATCGTCGAGCCCATCGGCGGCGTGATCGCCGCGGCCACGGTGATTGTGATGAAGCCGATTTTGCCCTACGCCCTTGCCTTCGCCGCCGGCGCCATG
>JBIIYJ010000485.1:0-3067 GCA_044346855.1 Kiritimatiellia bacterium | reverse complement strand
CGCATCGCATCCGGCATCTGCTGCGGGTTCTACGCGGCACGGACGATCCGGGGCAGAGTCGGCATGTCTTGATGACGACGCATGCGCCGGTGGTGCTGGAGGAGTTGAAGGCTGATCAACTCCGGGTCGTCAGAGCGAAGGACGGCGTTACCCGTGTGCTAGCCGTGGATCCTGTACTTCAGCCGATCATCCGTAAGGCGAGCGGGGCGTTTCTGGCTCGTAAAGTGTTGGTATGCGAGGGCAAGACGGAGATTGGCCTTTGTCGTCGCCTTGACCAGAGGTGGTCGGGCAGCGGCCAATCCTTCGCGCTTTCGGGCGTCGCCATTGCAGACGGCTGTGGAGCTGAGGCGCCGAAGATCGCGAAGGCGTTTGCGGACCTTGGCTATGACGTGGCGCTGTTCGGGGACTCCGACAGGGCACTCAATCCCAACCCTGCCGCGTTGGAGGGGGCAGGTGCAAAGGTGATTCTCTGGGATGGGGGCGTAGCGCTGGAACAGCGAGTTGCCCTTGATCTGCCGTGGGAGGGTGTTGCGGCGGTTGTCGTGTTGGCGATGGAAAACTGGGGTGATCAGAACATCCGGAATGCGGTCACCAGCAAACTGGGCGGCTCCTCGACACATCTTGTCGGTCCACCAGCGAACTGGCTTGGCCTCGGTTTCGAAGAGGCCGATCTGCGCAAGGCCATAGGCCTCACGGCGAAGGACCAAAAGATCGGTGAACGGAAAGGCTGGTTCAAGCGGGTGGACCTGGCGGAGGAACTGGCCGGCATCGTAATTGCACACCGTGAGGCGATAGCCAAGACCGACCTTGCGCAGAAGATCGTCACCTTACGGAAGTGGGCACACGGCAATGCGTGAGGCGGTGGAACTGGCGCGGAATCCGCGTGGGGCGATGATCGCCCCTGCTGGCTGTGGGAAGACCCACGTCATCGCCACCGCTGTCGCCAAGTACGGCGGCGGACGGGAACTGATCCTGACCCACACCCATGCGGGGGTGGATGCCTTGCGGGGGCGGTTGGCGAGGATGGGAGTACCGGCGAAGGCTTACCACTTGGATACCATCGCAGGCTGGGCGCTGCACTTGGCAACGGCATTTCCAAGCACATCGCGTCTGCCGACCACGAAACCGCGCACGAATGAGGAGTATTCCGGTGTGTACGTTGCCGCGGCGCACCTGCTAGGACTTCGCCCGATCCGGGAGATCATCCGGGCCTCGTACTCGGGAACGTTCATTGACGAGTATCAGGACTGCACGGTGGCGCAACATGGCCTCACCCTATCGCTTCTGGGCGTCCTGCCTTGCCGGATCGTGGGCGACCCGTTGCAGGGCATCTTCGACTTCGGTGATAACGAGGCTATTCGATGGGACAAGCATGTGAGTTCCGCCTTCGATCCCGTGGCCGGCCCGACGAAGCCGTGGCGCTGGGCTGACACTAATCCAGCCCTTGGTGAGTGGTTGCACGCCGTCCGGGAGTGCCTTGAAACCAGGCGGGAAATTGACCTGCGGGGCGCTCCGGTTCAATGGGTGGATGGCAGCGACCCGACGACAAAGGCAATGCGACAGAGAATGGCCTGTTTCGATGCGGCCAAAGACGAAGCCGAAAGCGTGGTTGCGATTCACCAGTGGCCGAATCAGTGCCATGTTGTTGCCCGCGGTCTGAAAGGGAAGTTCTCATGCGTCGAAGCGATCGACACGAAAGACCTCTATGAAGCGGCGTGCGCGATTGACGGATCATCCGGGAACGGCAGGGCTGTGGTTGTGCTCGACTTCGCGGGGAAGTGCATGACGAAGATGAACACTCTAGAAGTCATCCGGGGCGCGCTCGAAATTGGGCGGAGTCCCAATGTGCGGAAGAACGTAGAAGTCGCTCAGGCGCTGCTCGCGGTGGCGCAGGAAGACTCTCTGGCGGCCATAGCCCCCGCCTTGCAGGTGCTGGGCCGCGTGGAACATGCCGTGGTCTATCGTCGAGAACTCCTGCACGAAATGCAGAAGGCGATTCATGCCGTGATGGCTGGAGAGGCGGCCAGTCTGGAAGAGGCAGTATGGATCGTACGCAACCGGTCACGCCGGCTGAGGCGTATCATGCCGCGTTGTGCGGTGAGCACGACACTGCTGGTGAAGGGTCTGGAATTCCACCACGCCGTTGTCCTCGATGCAGATGCTTACGACGCCAAGAACTTGTACGTGGCGCTGACGCGCGGGTCGAAATCGCTAACGGTGGTGTCGCGGGAAATGGTCATCCGGCCAAAAGCGGGGGCCGCCGCAGACTCGTAGCGCCTACCGTACCCCATATGGCCCTGAAGGTTCAAAGTATTGCGGAGTCAACGGGTGATGCGCTCGGAGAAAGGCGGATCGGCAGCCGGAAAGTTGTGGGCGACTATCGGAACGGCACCCATGCTGGTCCAGGGCTGCGATGGACGGGGACAACGGGCTTGCGATGCAATAGCTTATACATAGATTCCTTGTCCCCGTATACGCGAACTTCTCATGTCCCCGTTAACTCACGAACTTTGGCGACACAACCGGCCACATCATCTCGGACCTCTCGATACCAGAAACGGCAGACACGCCAACCGTTTGACTGCACCTGCAAATCACGGTAGATGTCGTCTTGTTTGCGTTCTCCGTATCGGTTGAGATGATAGGCTTCTCCATCGACTTCAATGTCGATCTTTTCATTCACCAAAGCCATATCCAGATATCGACTGGCAAGCGGGTATTGCTGCTGAGGCACGAACCCGGCAGCGCTTAAAGCACGGAATAACAGCTCTTCCCCAGGTGACTGTGACAGTGTCTCTGGACGGCGTTTTTCAATGTCAGCGAGCTTTCGCAAGGCAGCGGATTGCGACTTCAACGCTTGTTCACGGTCGCCAACAACAATCAGACATGCCCGAGCACGGCTGACCGCCACATTGAAAATATACTGGTTCTCGGCTGCCTCGACGTACCACCTCTCACCTTTACTCGTGTTTCCAATCAGTCCCATCACAAAAATGATCAGATCGCGTTCTGCGCCTTGGAACCCGTTCGCAGTATTGACATCCTGTGCCGCGTCCAGCATCGGATG
>JBIIYJ010000484.1:0-3084 GCA_044346855.1 Kiritimatiellia bacterium | reverse complement strand
TGGCGGACGACCATACCCTGGTCCGCGAAGGTTTGCGGGCTCTCCTGGAGGCGGCGGGCGACATCCGGGTTATCGGAGAGGCTTCGACCGGCCGGGAAGCCGTGGACCAGGCGATGCAGCTGAGGCCATCCGTGGTGGTGATGGACATCGGCATGCCCCTGCTCAACGGGCTGGAGGCGGCCCGGCGGATCATCAAGCTGCTCCCGCAGACGCGCGTGCTCATCCTCTCGGCCCATGCCGACGACCTGTATGTCAACCAGGTGGCCGAGATCGGCGCCGCCGGATACGTCATCAAGCAGACGTCCGCCGAGACCCTGAGCCGCGCCGTCCGCGAAGTGGACAAGGGCGGCGTCTTCTTCAGCCCATCCCTGGGCCGTCGCCTTCGGCAGCGGCAGGACCGGTTGATCGAGAGCAAGGGAAGGCGCACCGAACGGCTCAGCCCCCGCGAACTGGAAGTGCTTCAGATGATCGCCGAGAGCCTCGCCAACAAGCAGATCGCCGCCGAACTGGGCATCAGCATCAAGACGGTGGAAAAGCACCGCGGCCGCCTCATGCAGAAGCTCGACATCCACGATACGGCCGGCCTTGCCCGGCATGCCATGGCCTCGGGGCTGATTGAAACCCGCGTCCGCTTCGACGCCGTCTGAGGCGGAGGAGTAGGAGAAGACCCCATAGGCGCGCCGGCCTGAACCGCCTACTGTATGGTCAAGAGCCCGGAAACCGAGCAGAGGAAAGGAGATTTTCATGTCAGACACGCTGCAAGTGGCCCTTATCGTGGCGACGGTGGCATTCATCGTGCTCCTGGTCGTGCTGATCCAGATGATGCTCCAGGCGAGGAAGAAGATCGACGCGATGGCCCAGTCGGCCGAGGAAGTAACGACCCGCCTCAACGGCGTGCTGACGGACAGCCGTGAGCTGATCCAGAACGTGAACATTATCGCCACCCGCGTGCAGGCCGACCTGGACGAGGTGGACCGCGTCCTGCACACGGCGCGGCTGTGGACCGACCGGGCGGACCGCCTCGTGGACGAGGTGGGCGCGTTCGTCGAGCCGCCGATGCAGGCGGTCTCCCGCACGGGCACGGTGTTAAAGGCCGGCCTGGGCGCTTTTCTCAAGTCCCTGTTTATCCGGTCCGGCGCCAATTAAATGACAAACCAACCACCAAACGAGGAGATACACATGTCCGAGACTAGCTCAAATCACATTGGAACCATCACGGCCTTTGCCATCGGGGCCCTCGCGGGCGCCGGACTCGCGCTGCTGTTCGCTCCCCAGTCGGGCAGCGAAACCCGCGAGCAACTGGCCCAGAAGGGGCGGGATGTCCGGGATCGCGCCGAACAGGCGCTCAACGACGCCAAGTCGCTTCTGAACAGCAAGAAGACCGAAATCGTCGCCGCTGTTGACGCCGCCAAGTCGGCCATGCGCGAGGAGCGCGCCAAGCAGTCCGTAGTCGGCTGATCCCCGTTTGTTCCCATAACCTCGCGATCTGCGCTGACAGGGGACACCCAGGAGGCGCGGCTCGCGATTTTTTGTTTCAGGCGCCATGAATATTCTTCTGGTTTATCCCGAATTTCCCGATACGTTCTGGAGTTTCAAGCACGCGCTGGCGTTCGTTGGCAAGAAGGCGGCCCTGCCCCCGCTGGGTCTGCTGACCGTGGCCGCGCTGCTGCCCGCGGACTGGAAGGCCCGCCTGGTCGACCTCAACGTGCGGCCGCTGGCGAAGGCGGATCTGGCCTGGGCGGACATGGCCTTCGTGAGCGCCATGGCCGTTCAACGTCGGGGCGTTCTGCAGGCGGTCGCCCGCCTCAAGGCCGCAGGGCTTCCGGTCGTGGCGGGAGGCCCGCTCTTTTCGGACGGGCTCGAGGCGTTCGGCGACGTGGATCACTTTGTGCTGAACGAGGCCGAGCTGACGCTGCCGCCGTTCCTGGCCGACCTGGCCGCGGGCTGCGCGAAGCGGGTCTACGCGACGGGCGAGCATGCCGATCTGGCGCGGACCCCGCCGCCCCGGTGGGACCTGCTGGAGTTCAGGCGGTACGCCTGCATGAGCATCCAGTTTTCCCGCGGCTGCCCCTTCGATTGCGACTTCTGCAACGTCACGGCGCTGCTGGGGCGGAAGGTGAGGACCAAGACGGCGGCCCAGGTCATCGCCGAACTCGACGCGCTGGCGGCCGCCGGCTGGTCGGGCGAAGTGTTTTTCGTGGACGACAATTTCATCGGCAACAAGGCGATCCTCCGGCAGGAATTGCTGCCCGCCCTGATCGACTGGAGGCGGGCTCATCCCGGTGTGCTGTTCTACACCGAGGCGTCCATCAACCTGGCGGACGACGCCGACCTGATGGCCCTGATGGCCCGGGCCGGCTTCTACAAGGTGTTCATCGGCATCGAGACGCCGGAGGAAAAATCCCTGGCCGAGTGCAGCAAGGGGCAGAACCGGAATCGGGACATGGTGGAGGACGTGAAGAAGATCCAGCGGGCCGGCCTGCAGGTGCAGGGCGGCTTCATCGTGGGGTTCGATCACGATCCGCCCTCGGTCTTCCAGCGGCAGATCGACTTCATCCAGAAGAGCGGGATCGCCACGGCCATGGTGGGGCTGCTCCAGGCGCCGCCCGGAACCCGCCTGTTCGAGCGCCTGAAGCGGGAGGGGCGCGTGTCGGGATGGTCCTCCGGGGACAACGTGGACGGGACGACGAACATCATGCCTGTGATGAGCATGGAAGCCCTGAAAGCGGGGTACCGCCGCATTCTGGACACCATCTACGCGCCGGGCCCCTATTATGAGCGGGTTCGCACGTTCCTGAAGGAATACGGGGCCACCAAGGCGAGGGGCAAGATGCGGGCGTTTCACATCCTGGCCGTCGTCCGAGCCCTGGTCAGGCTGGGCCTGCTGGGGGAGGGGCGGAGGGAGTTCTGGAAGCTGATGGTGTGGACGCAACTGTGCCGGCCCCGGCTTCTTCCGGACGCCGTCATCCTGGCCATCACGGGTTACCATTTCCGGAAAGTGTGCGAGAAGGCCCGGCTGGCGAAATGAGTGGAGGCTGACCATTCCGCATATGACTGCGGAATAGTATTGACCAATCCGCAGTC
>JBIIYJ010000179.1:0-10844 GCA_044346855.1 Kiritimatiellia bacterium | reverse complement strand
CCTCCAGTTGAAAGTGAGCTCGGCAGCGCACTCCGACGCCCGCCTAAAAAGCAATCCGAACAATGACTACAAAAAATATACATTCAGCCCTCATATGCGAAGGCCGTTCGGAATGTCATCTCAATAATCGCACAAGCCCACTAATAATCAAACAATTTCTCACCCATGACTATGCCTCCTTGATCATATCAAGGCGGCCTGATAATTGGCTTGAACGACCGATGCAATCGCGCTACCCTAATTTGCCAATTTCGAAGACCTTCCGCATTTCGGCAACGGGATGCGGTTAACCAGCGAGGCGTCATGAGCGAACAACTGCAGCATCTGATCGAGCGGATCCGCACCGAGGGCGTGGGGAAGGCCGATGCGGAGGCGCGCTCCATCCTGGAAAAGGCCCGCGAGGAGGCCGCCCGGATCGAGCGCGATGCAAAGGAGCGGGCCGCCGCCCTCGTCAAGAAGGCCGAGTCGGACGCCGCCGCCCACGCGGAACGGGGCCGCAAATCCCTCGAGCAGGCCTCCCGCGACACCATCCTGACCGTCCGCCAGACCCTCGAGTCGCTCTTCGACAAAGTCTTCCGCCGCCAGGTCGAAACCGCCCTCAACCAGGAGGCGTTCCGCGGCATCCTGCGCGACGTCATCACCGACTACCTCGCCCGCAGCCACAAGGCGGCCGACCTCGAGATCTCCGTCCCCGCCGGCCAGGAAGAGTCCGTGCGCGACTACCTGCTCCAGACCTTCCAGGCCGAAGCCGCAGAGGGCCTCACCATCCGCTCCTCCAACGAGGTCATCGCCGGCTTCCGGGTCGCCTTCAAGCGCGGCCACGTGGAACACGACTTCACCCCCGAAGCCATCGCCGAAACGCTCGCCCGGCTGGTCCGCCCCGATCTCGGCGCGCTGCTGCGCCAGGCGGCCGACGCCCCAAAAGGCGGAACCCCGGCCCCATGAACCACTATTTCCTGGTCGCCAGCCTGCCGATGCTGCAGTTCGGGGAAAAACCCCCGATCCGCCTGGCTGACTTCCTCTCCGCCTGCGGGGCCGCCCTCGCCGAGGGGGAAATGGCCGTGCTGCGCGACCTCCTGGAGCGCGACGGCGAAGCCGAATCGCACCCCTTCAGCCGCGCCTGGCGCGACCGGGAGACCGAGCTGCGCAACGCCGTGGCCCGGCTGCGCGCCCGCCCGCTGCAAATCAACCCCGAGCCCTGGCTCCGTCCCCACGCGGGCGCCCGCGTCTACATCCAGACGGGCGTGGCGGAGGCCTTCCAGGCGGCCGATCCGCTCCAGCGGGAGCGGGCGCTCGACCGGCTGCGCTGGCGGATCCTGGAGGATCTCGCGGGGCTCGAGCCCTTCAGCCTCGAGGCCGTCTTCAGCTACGCGCTGCGCCTCCGCCTGCTGTGGCGGTGGGCCGGCTACCTGGAAGCGGAAGGCGCGGCCGCGCTGGACCGGGCGGTCGGCGAAGCCGCCGCCACGGCCACGGGCAAAACCATTCTCGAAGACAAAACGCAAAAGGCGGAAACGGTATGAATGAGGTCGCAACCGGCACCATCTCGGGTGTGAACGGCAACCTGATCCGAGTCGATTTCGAAGGCGCCGTGGGCCAGAACGAAGTGGCCTTCGCCAAGGTCGACGACGTCGCGCTCATGGCGGAAGTGGTCCGCGTGCGCGGCCGGTCCGCCGATCTCCAGGTGTTCGAGGACACCACCGGCCTCGCCGTGGGCAACCCGGTCGAGTTCACCGGCCGGCTTCTCTCCGTCCAGCTGGGCCCGGGCCTGCTGGGACAGATCTACGACGGGCTCCAGAACCCCCTGCCCCGCCTGGCCGAACAGTGCGGCTTCTTCCTGAAGCGCGGCACCTACCTCGAGGCCCTCAGCCCCGCCACGACCTGGGCCTTCACGCCCCTCGCCAAACCCGGCGACCGCGTCGCGGCCGGTGACACGCTCGGCACGGTTCCCGAAGGCATCTTCAAGCACCGCATCATGGTGCCTTTCGACCTCAACGGGACCGCCGTCGTGGACTCCATCCAGCCGGCCGGATCCTACCCCGCGGGCGACCCCGTGGCGGTGCTCCGCTTCGAAAAGGGGCCGAACCGCGACGTCAGCATGCTCCAGCGCTGGCCGGTCAAGATTCCGATCAAGGCCTTCACCGAACGGCTCCGCCCCGCCGAAACCCTCATCACCAAGATCCGCAGCATCGACACCTTCTTCCCCGTGGCCCGCGGCGGCACCTACTGCATCCCCGGCCCGTTCGGCGCCGGCAAGACCGTGCTCCAGCAGCTCACCAGCCGCCATGCGGACGTGGACGTGGTCGTCATCGCCGCCTGCGGCGAGCGGGCCGGCGAGGTGGTGGAAACCCTGCGCGAGTTCCCCGAGCTCCAGGACCCCCGCACCGGACGCAGCCTGATGGAGCGGACCATCATCATCTGCAACACCAGCTCCATGCCCGTGGCCTCCCGCGAGGCGTCCGTCTACACCGGCGTCACCCTGGCCGAATACTACCGCCAGATGGGGCTGAGCGTGCTGCTTCTGGCCGACTCCACCTCGCGCTGGGCCCAGGCCCTGCGCGAGATGTCGGGCCGCCTCGAGGAGATCCCCGGCGAGGAGGCCTTCCCCGCCTACCTCGAATCCGTCATCGCCTCCTTCTACGAGCGCGGCGGCATCGTCCGGCTCCGGGACGGCTCCACCGGCTCCATCACGATCGGCGGCACGGTCAGCCCCGCCGGCGGCAACTTCGACGAGCCCGTCACCCAGTCCACCCTCAAGGTCGTGGGCGCCTTCCACGGCCTCTCCCGGGCCCGGTCGGACGCGCGCCGCTACCCGGCCATCGACCCCCTGGACAGCTGGAGCAAGTACCCCAGCGTGGCGCCGGAGGCCGAGCTGGCGCTCGCCCGCCGCATCCTGCGCAAGGGCTCCGAGATCAGCCAGATGATGAAGGTCGTGGGCGAGGAGGGCGTCACCCAGGAGGAGTTCATCACCTTCCTGAAAGCCGAATACCTCGACGCCACCTACCTCCAGCAGGACGCCTTCCATGAGGTGGACGCCGCCACCGGCGGCGAGCGCCAGCGCTACGTCTTCGGCGTCCTGGCCCGCCTCCTCGACACCGCGCTCCAGTTCCCCGACCAGGAAACCGCCCGCGGCTTCTTCCACAAGCTCACGCAAGCCACCAAGGAGTGGAACCGGCAGGAGATGGGTTCGCCGGATTTCAAGGAAACCCAAGCCAGGCTCGAGAAATGGATCGGGGAGGCCACGCTCCATGCGTAAGACTTACAACCGGATCGATGCCATCACGGGCAGCGTCATCCACGTCGAGGCCGAGGGCGTCCGCTACCGCGAACTCGCCGCCATCACCTCCCGCCGCGGCACCTCGCTCGGCCAGGTCATCAGCCTGCGCGGAAAGCACGTCGCCATCCAGGTCTTCTCCGGCGCCCGCGGCGTGGCCACCGACGCCGAGATCCGCTTCCTCGGCCACCCCATGCAGGTCCCCTTCTCCGACGCCCTCCTCGGCCGCGTCTTCAGCGGCAGCCTGGCCCCGCGCGACCACGGCCCCGACCTGCGCGACAACCTCGTCGATATCGCCGGCCCGTCCGTGAACCCGTCCAAACGCATCATCCCGCGCCGCATGGTCCGCACCGGCATCCCCATGATCGACATCTTCAACACGCTGGTGGAGTCGCAGAAGCTCCCCATCTTCGCCCGCGCCGGCGAGCCCTACAACCCCCTCCTCGCCCGCCTCGCCCTCCAGGCCGAGGTCGACATCATCATCCTCGGCGGCATGGGCCTCAAGCACGACGACTACCTCTTTTTCCGCGACACCCTCGACGCCAGCGGCGCCCTCTCCCGCTCCGTCCTGTTCGTCAACACCGCCGCCGATCCCGTCGTCGAGTGCCTCCTCGTCCCCGACCTCAGCCTGGCCGTGGCCGAGCAGTTCGCCCTCCAGGGCAAGCGGGTGCTCGTGCTCCTCAGCGACATGACCAACTTCGCCGACGCGCTCAAGGAGATCGCCATCACCATGGAGCAGATCCCCTCCAACCGCGGCTACCCGGGCGACCTCTACAGCCAGCTCGCGGCCCGCTACGAGAAGGCCGTCGACTTCGACACCGCCGGCTCCATCACCATCCTGGCCGTCACCACCATGCCCGGCGACGACGTCACCCACCCGGTGCCCGACAACACGGGCTACATCACCGAGGGCCAGTTCTACCTGCGCGGCGGCCGCATCGAGCCCTTCGGCTCCCTCAGCCGCCTCAAGCAACTCGTCAACGGCAAGACCCGCGCCGACCACCGCACCATCATGAACACCATGATCCAGCTCTACGCCTCCTACAAGGAGACGCTGGAAAAGCAGTCGATGGGCTTCCGCCTCAGCCCCTGGGACCGCAAGCTGCTGAAATACGGCGAACGCTTCGAAGTCGAGATGATGGACCTGTCCGTCAACATCCCCCTCGAATCCGCCCTGGACCGCGGCTGGCACATCCTCGCCGACTGCTTCGAGCCGGTCGAAACCGGCATCTCCGTCAAGATGATCGAGTCGTTCTGGCCCCGGAAACCCTGAGCCCACCACCCATGCCGCAGGTCAAGAAAACCAAGATCGAAATGAAAGCCCAGCGCGACGCGCTGCGGCGCTTCGAGCGTTTCCTGCCCCTGCTCCAGCTCAAGAAACAACAGCTCCAGGTGGAACTCCAGGGCGTCCTGGCGGCCCTGGACAAGGTCCAGGTCGAGGAGCAGGCGCTCCTGGCCGCCGCCCGGCCCTGGGCCGCCCTGTTCGCCGACTCCGCCGCGCTCGACGGCCTCAAGCCCGCGGTCGAGCGCCTCGTCGTCTCGGAGGCCAACATCGCCGGAGTCGCGATCCCGGTGTTCGAGTCGATCCGCTTCACTGTACCTAAAATCGATCTTTTTACGGCCCCTGCCTGGGTCGACGAAGCCCTCGCCCTGATCATGAAGCTGGCGACCAGCCGCCTCCGGCGCGACATCCTGCAGCGCCAGGCCGACCTGCTGGAGGAGGAGCTGCGCACCACCTCCCAGCGCGTGAACCTGTTCGAGAAGGTCAAGATCCCCGAGGCCCGCGAGAAGATCCGGATCATCCGGATCTTCCTGGGCGACCTGATGACCGCGGAAGTGGCGCGGGGGAAGGCGGCCAAGAAGGTCGGCCTCCGGGAGCAGGCGTCATGATCGTGCCAATGAAGAAAGTGACGGTCCTGAGCCTCGCCTCGCACCGGGACGGGACCCTGGACGCGCTGCGCGACCTGGGCGCCGTCCACGTCACGCCGCTTCAGGCCTCCGCCACGGGCGACGTCGAATCCGCCCGCCGCCGGCTCGACGAAGCCAGGGCGGCCCTTGGCGCGCTGGACCGGCTGGCCGCGGAAACCCCGGCGCCGGCAAGCGCCCCCGCCGTCCCGACGGACAGCCCCGACCGCCTGCTCGCGGCCGCCCTCGGCCACACCGCCAGCCTGCGGGAGCGGCGCGAGACGCTGCAGCGGCTCGACGAGCAGATCCTCCACCTCGCGCCGCTGGGCGATTTCGATCCCGCGCAGGTCCGGGAGCTCGCCCATCGCGGCATCTCGCTCCGCCTCTTCAAAAGCGAGGCGAAAGCGGCCTTCACCCCGCCGCCCGGCGCGGTGCTCGCGGAATTGGGGCGCGACAGGACCGCCGTCCACTTCGCCCTGGTCAACGCGCCCGACTGGTCCGACGCCGCCGCAATCGAAATCCCCATTCCCGAACGCTCCCTCGCCGACCTGCGGCACGAGCGCGGCCTGGCCGCCTCCGGGCAGGCGGAAGACGAGGCCGCCCTGCTCCGCCTCATTCCCGCCCGCCCCGCCATCGCCGAGGCCGTCGCAGCCCTGGAAAACCGGCTGCACTGGCTCGACGTACGTGACGGCATGGCCGCCGAAGGCCCCCTGCTCCTCCTGCAGGGCTACATGCCGGCCGGGGACGTGAAACGGCTTGAGGCGGAAGCCGCGAAGCGCGGCTGGGGCTGGCTGGCCGAGGAGCCCGCGGAATCAGACCCGGTGCCGACGCTGATCGACAGCCCGCGCTGGATCCGCCCCATCCACCTCCTGTTCGACATGCTCGGCATCCTGCCCGGCTACCGCGAAGTCGACGTAAGCCCCATCTTCCTGGTCTTCTTCAGCCTTTTCTTCGCCATGCTCGTCGGCGACGCCGTCTACGGTCTCCTGTTCCTGGGCCTCACGTTCCTCATCCGGAAAAAATGGAAGTCGGCCCCGAGGAACCTGGTGCCCCTGCTGGCCATCCTCTCCGTTTCCACGATCGCCTGGGGCGTGCTGACCGGCTCCTACCTGGGGCTGACGGACATCCCGGGCCCGCTGAAGTCGCTGCGGATCAACTGGCTCCTGGATCCGGACAACATCAATATCCAGAAATTCTGCTTTTTCATCGGCGCCCTCCACATGTCCGTGGCCCACGCCTGGAACGTCTGGCGGCTGCGGAAACAGTCGACGGCGCTGGCGCAGGTGGGCTGGATCGGGACCTGCTGGGCCATGTACGCGTTCTCGAACTACCTGGTGCTGGGCCTGCCCCTCGTCGAAGGGGCCACCACGCTGCTCGGCCTGGGCGTGGCGCTGATCCTGGTCTTCACGGTTCCACTGCGCGACTTGAAAAAGGAAAGCGTCTCGCTGCTGACGCTGCCGCTCAGCATCATCGGCAACTTCGGCGACGTGGTGTCCTACCTCCGGCTTTACCTGGTGGGCAGCGCCTCGGTGGTATTGGTTCAGGCGTTCAACGACATCGCGTTCCCCCCGGGCCCGTCGAGCGTGCTGCTCATGCTGGGCGGCGCGGCCATCCTCTTCGCGGTCCACGTGCTCAACATCCTGCTGGGCTCGCTGGCGGTGCTGGTGCACGGCGTGCGGCTGAACGCCCTCGAATTCTCGTCCCACATGGGCATCCAGTGGCTGGGCCTGAAATTCAACCCCTTTCGAAAACAAACCCCGACGTAAACGCATGTTACTCATAGGAAAGGATACGCCATGACACCCGACGAAATCATCTCCCTTGGCAAAATGGGCGGCGCCGCCATGCTGGGGCTCTCCGCTGTGGGCTCCGGACTCGGAGCCGGCGTGGCGGCCATGGCGGCCGTGGGCGCGTGGAAGAAGTGCTACGCCCAGAACAAGCTGGCGCCCTTCATGCTCGTGGCGTTCATCGGCGCGCCGCTGTCCCAGACCATCTACGGCTTCATCATCATGCGGGCCATCATCAAGGCGGCCCTCGCCGGAGCCGCCTGGCAGGCGCTGGTGGGAGCGGGCATCTTCGGCGGCCTGGCCATGGGCATCTCGGCCTGGATGCAGGGCAAGGCCGGCGCCTCCTGCTCCGACGCGCTGGCGGAAACCGGCCAGGGCACGGCCAACTACTTCATGGCCATCGGCATCATCGAAACCGTCGCTCTCTTCACCCTCGCCTTCATCTCCCAGGCTATTAAGGTCGTTGTTCCGGCGTAGGGAAAAGAATAGCGGATAGCGAAGAAGAATAGCTGATAGCTGATAGCTAATAGCTGAACTTCAAACATTGCCGTGATCGTAATCGGGCTTCGTCGGATTCATTTGGATATCAGACGTTCAGCGTTCGGCGTTGGATGTTGGAAGTTGGACGTTCGATCCAAGCGAACTTCGAACAAGACCAACTTCCAGCGCAGAGCCCCCCTCAGCCCCGGAGGGAAACCAAAGACCGCCGAGTCCTATGTTGCAACGGCAAATGCGCCTGACGATGGGGTCCAAATAAAGATAAATCCCGCAAACACTTGTTTTGCGCGATACCACCCAAAGATAACCACTCGCGGATGTTGAAACCGTGTCTTCCGTTCGCCGTGTTCCACCGTGTAACTCTTCTCTGGAACTGCACGGCCCAACAGCGCCAACGGCCAGCGCAGCGCTTTCGTTTCAACGTTCAGCGTTCGGCGTTGGATGTTGGACGTTCGCGGATTCAAGCGAATAGCTACTTGCGCAAATAGAGGAAAATGGCGGCGGTCATGAGGGTTGCCCCGATGACCCTCAGGACCAGCAGCCGACGCGGCACGCGGCCTTCCAGATCCACCATGCCCAGCTGCCGCCCCACCAGCACCCCGAGCCCGATCGACATCAGCCCCCGCGTGCTCTGGATGATGTTGCCGAACACCACCCCGATCCGGTCGAACGTCACATACAGGAACAGCATGCTGATGAACCAGGCCGCCGCGTAGGGCGCCGCCATGACCCACAGTCGCGGCGAGCGCGAGCTGGCCCGCAACGCCAGCGGCAGCCCGACCACCGCCCCCATGATGTAGGTCACGCACACCGCGATCAGCGCCGCGCGCGGCCCCGCCGGCGCCAGCGCCACGACCAGCTGCTTGATAAACAGGTCGGACAGGCAATACCCGATCACAGCCACCGCGATCGCCCCCGCCGCCGCCGGCGACAGCCGCACGCCCTTCCCGTTCAGCAGGAACACGGCGGCCACGCTGAGCCCCACCGCCACCCATTGCCAGCCGTTCAGGCTCGCGCCGAGAAACGCCGCGCTGATCAGCGCCAGGAAAAAGATTTTCAACCCCAGCAGCGGCGCAATGCGGGACGAATCCACCCGCTTCAGCGCCATGAACAGCCCCGCCTGCGCGATCATGTAAAATCCGATGGCCCCCACCCCCCGCCCGAAATACACGGCCAGCGGCGGCATGGCGACCCCCGCCGTCAACACGGGGAACAGCAGGACTGCCACCGCACCCATCAGCAGGTGCGAAATGCCCAGCAACTGCAGCGGCTTCCCCCCCGATCGCTGGAGAAACCAGCGCGAGCTGAGGTAGGAAAGCGACTGGAATCCGGCGGCCAGGAAACCGCATCCGATGCCGAGAAGGTCCATTCATTCATCCTTTTAGTCGTGCCACCCTAGCCTGCTTTGTGCTAAGATTCAATTTTAAACCACCCATGCGCGCACTCCTTCCCAGTCTTGCCCTCCTCCTGGCAGCCCTTCCGGTCCGGGGGCTGACGCCGGCGGACCGGGTTGTGCCCCTCTCCGCCGGCTGGCAGGCCAGCCCCGCGGCCCTCACCCTCGCCTGGCCCACCGGCGGCCAGGCCGTCGCCTGGACCGTCCAGCGCAAGCCCCTCCTCCAGCCCGGCTGGACCACCCTGGCCGTGCTGACGAACCCCGCCGCCACCGCCTACACCGACGCCACCGCCACGGCCGGCGCCGCCTTCGAATACAAGGTCACCCGCCAGGACGCCGTCACCAACGCCTGGGGCTTCCTCTACGGCGGCTTCAACCTGCCGCCTGCCGCAGACCGCGGGGCACTCCTGCTGGTCGTGGAAAGCAACGCCGCCGCCCTCCTCGCGCCCGAGCTCGCCCGCTTCGAATACGACCTCGCCGGCGACGGCTGGCGACCGGTCCGCCTGACCGCCCCCCGGAAAAACTGGAACGACTCCGGCTGGGCCGCCTCCGTGACCAACCTGAAGGCCCGCATCCTGGACGCCTGCCAGGCCGACCCCGCCATCGGCGCCGTCCTGCTGTTCGGCCATGTGCCCGTGCCCTACTCGGGAATCATCGCCCCCGACGGCCATTACGACCACGTGGGAGCGTGGCCGGCCGACGGGTATTACGGCGACCTGGACGGTACGTGGACGGACCTGCTCAGCTCCCCGACCAACGGCGAACGGCTCGTCAACCGACCCGGCGACGGCAAATTCGATCCATCCGAGTATTTTGAATACAGCTCGGAGCTTATGGTCGGCCGTGTGGACCTCGGCTCCCTGCCCGCCTTCGCCCAACCCGAAATCGAGCTGCTCCGCCAATACCTGGCCAAAAACCACCAGTACCGCCATGGCCGGCTCAACGCGCCGGCCCGGGGCCTGATCCGGGATTCCTTCGGCTATTTCCCCCTCAGCGGCGAGGCCTTCGCCCAGAACGCCATCCGGGATTTCGGAACCTGGTTCGGCCCCTCGCAGGTCGTCGCCGACGCCTTCTTCCCCAACCTGCGCACAAACGCCTTCCTGGCGGCCTACGGCTGCGGCTCGGGCAACATGACGGGCGCGGGCGGCGTGGGCTCTACGCCGGACTTCGCAACGGGAGCCGTGCATGCCGTTTTCACCATGCTGTTCGGCAGCTATTTCGGCGACTGGGACACCACCAACAACTTCCTCCGCGCGCCGCTCGCCTCCACGCCCTGGGCGCTCACCTCGGTCTGGGCCGGCCGCCCCAAGTGGAACGGCCATCCCATGGACCTGGGCGAGCCGATCGGCCGGGTCTTCCAACTCCTCCAGGGGGGCGGCTACCTTGACTACGAGGACGAACTGCCCACGGCAGGGGTCCACGAGGCGCTGATGGGCGATCCCACCCTCCGCCTCCACGTGCCGCCCCCGCCCCGGCAACTGGCGGCCGACTGGGAAGGCGGCCAGGCGGTCCTCTCCTGGCAGTCGCCGGCCGGCTCGGGCTGGCGCTTCCTCGTTTCGCGCGCCGAGGCCGGCAGCCGGGCCTTCACCAACCTGCATGCCGGCCTGCTCGACGGGCTGTCCTATACCGGGTCGCTGGGCGGTCTCACGGCCGCCGTCTTCCAGGTGCGCGCCGCCCGGCTCGAGGGGGTCCGCAGCGGCTCCTACACCAACCTGAGCCAGGGCGTCTTCGTCCGGATCGACGGCGCGGGAAACGTCAACCGCCCGCCCGTGGTCACGAACCGCGTGGCCGCCACCCTCAAGGGCCGGCCGGTCGCGATTCCGCTGGCGGGGTCGGACCCGGACGGGGACCCCTGCTTCACCGGCCTGACCGCCTGGCCGGCGACCGGCTCGCTCACCGGTTCGCCCGACCGCCTGGTCTACCTGCCGCCGCCGGGCTTCACGGGGACCGTGCAATTTGCCTACGAGGCCAGCGACGGGTTGCATGACAG
>JBIIYJ010000483.1:0-3096 GCA_044346855.1 Kiritimatiellia bacterium | reverse complement strand
CGCCTGATCGCCGGCGGCCTGCTCAAGGAGGCGAATGCGGATTGGGTTAAAGATTTGCTAGTCAAAAAATGTGCAAAGGTATATGGTATCGGCAAAACGGCCTCTTTTCTCGGAAAGGCGTGGGGGGGAACGGTGCCGTTTGAGGACTGCCTCGATCTGGAACGGGCGGTCCGAAAAGCCTGGCTTGAGGCGGAAGAGGGGGATACGGTGCTCCTTTCGCCGGGCTGTGCGAGTTTTGACCAGTTCCGGAATTTTGAGGATCGAGGAGAACGGTTTATATGCGTCGTACAAGCGTTGGAAACGGAGAAGGCAAGGCCATGAAAACCCCTGTCGTGATCGGAGTCGTTGCAGCCCTTCATTGTGTGGCAGTCGGAACCCTGTTGCTGACGGGAGGCTGCGGCACCACGCGCGGGACGTCCGGCAACCCGGTGCAGTTCCAGGAAAAGACGGCCGTGGTTCCCAAGGCCCGCACCCCCGATGTGATGCCTGAGAAGGTCGCCGCCCCGCGCGTGAAGCCGATCGAGAAGGATGAGGAAGAGGATATCTTCAGCATGCCGCCGCGCTCGACGTACAAGCCCCCGGCAGAGCCCAAGGAAATCAAGGAAGTCAAGGCGTCGAAGCCGGCGAAGCCGGCCGCCGTCGCCAAGACCTACAAGATCAAGAGCGGCGACAGCCTCGGCTACATCGCCCAGCGCTTCAAGGTGTCGGTCGCCGAGATCAAGGAGCTCAACCCCTCGATCAAGGACGTGGCCAAGATCCGCGAAGGCCAGACCCTTAAGCTGCCTTCCTATGTGGACCTGAGCGCCCCCGCGCCCAAGCGCCGCAGCAAGCCGAAGGCCATCGCGCCGGTCGCTCCCGTCCAGCCGATCGAGGCGCCCGCCGGCTTGTCCGCGTTCGGCCCGACGGCTCCCGCCGCCGCCCCCGTCGCCGCCGGCGAATACGTGATCGTGTCGGGCGATTATCCCGAGAAGATCGCCAAGAAGCTGGGCGTCAAGATGAGCGACCTGATCGCGATCAACAAGATCACGGATCCCAAGAAGCTCAAGATCGGCCAGAAGCTCGTGGTGCCGGGCCTGGCTGCCGCCGCCCCCGCGTTCCCGATGGGCCCCGTGGAGGCCGCCCCGCTCGCGCCCGTGACAGGCTTTGACTCCACCTCCGCAGTGCCTGGAATGCTCCCGGCCGCGCCCGCCGCCCCGGTTGCCCCCGGACTGCTTCCGGCCGCGCCCGCCGCCCCTGTGGCGCCCGCGATGGGCCCTGCCCCGGTCTCGCCGGTTGCCCCCGCCATCGGGCCGGCTCCGGCCGTCCCCGGCGCCGCCGCCGGCGCCCGTCCCATGAACAAGCATCTCGTGGCTCCCGGCGAAACGCTGAAGGATATCGCGATGCTCTACACCGTGACGGTGGCGGACATCATGCGCGCCAACAACATGACCTCCGAGGCCGTGGCGCCCGGCCAGCAGCTGAATATCCCGCCCGCCCAGTAAGACAGGATCGTGGATCCCGTTTCAAACAGGCCCGACTGGGATACGTATTTCATGGACATCGCCCACGTGGTGGCCCGGCGAGGCAATTGCCGGCGCCGCCAGGTGGCAGCCCTTCTGGTCAAGGACCGCCGGATCATCTCCACCGGCTACAACGGCACCCCCCGCGGCGTTAAGAACTGCTTCGAGGGGGGCTGCAAGCGGTGCGCGGGCGAGTCGCCCTCCGGCTCCGATCTCGGCGAATGCGTCTGCTCCCACGCCGAGGAAAACGCCATCACCCAGGCCGCTTTCCACGGTATCGCGGTCCGGGATTCGGTTCTCTATTCCACGCTGAGCCCCTGCCTGATCTGCGCCAAGATGATTATCAACGCCGGCATCCGCGAAGTGGTTTACGAAACGGAATACCAGTTCGGCGACCAGACCCGCTCGCTGCTTCTCGAAGCCGGGGTCGTCTTGCGCCAGTTTGAGCGGTAGAGAAGAGAAGAAGTGATCAGTGATCGGTCATCAGTGATCAGTGATCGGACCAGTCGGACCAGTCGGACCGGTCGGACCTGTCAGACAGGTCGGACTTGACTCCCCTGAACCCTGAACCCTGAGTCCCTTTCCCTTCTTCTATAACTCGCAGAACGTTTCGTTTGCGGTCAGGTTTTTGCAGGGATAGCGCCAGCTCTCGCCGGGAATGCCGATCAGGGAGTCGGCCGCCTCGGGCCCCCAGGTTCCCGCGGGATAGCCGTACAGCTTGATGCCCGGATCCGATTCCCAGGCTTTCAGGATGGGGTCGATATACGCCCAGGTGGCTTCCGATTCGTCATCCCGCAGGTACAGCGTCGAGTCGCCCTGCAGGGCGTCGAGCAGCAACCGCGCGTAGGCGCTGGGCAGCCCTTCGCTCCCCAGGTCCTTGTAATGGAATTCCATTCCCGCCCCGCGCGCCTTGAAACCCGCCCCGGGCACCTTGAGGTTGAACTTCAGCACAAGCCCCTCGTCGGGCTGGATCCGGATGATGAGCTGGTTCGGCGGCCCCGGATCGCCCGTCTCGCGCCGGAAAAGCGTGTGGGGGCTGGGCTTGAAATGGATCACCGCTTCCGTCACCCGGGTCGGCAGGCGCTTGCCCGTCCGGAGGCAGAAGGGGATCCCGCTCCAGCGCCAGTTGTCCACATGGCAGCGCAGGGCCGCGTACGTCTCCGTGCGGGAGTCGGGATTCACGCCCTCCTCCTCCCGGTAGCCCGGCACGCGGCGGCCGCGGACGGTGGAGTCGAGGTATTGGCCCCGGACGGTGAACAGCCCCACGTCCGCCGCGTTCATGGGGCGCAGCGACTGGAACACCTTCAGAGTCTCATGGCGGATGGCGTGCGCGTCGGACGAGGCGGGCGGTTCCATGGCGATGAAGGCCAGGATCTGGAGCAGGTGGTTCTGCACCATGTCGCGCAGCGCCCCGGCACCGTCGTAGTACCCGCCCCGGCCTTCGACGCCCAGGTCCTCGGCCGAGGTGATCTCGACCCGGCTGATGTAGTTCCGGTTCCAAAGCGGTTCGAAGATGCCGTTGCCGAAGCGCGTCACCAGGATGTTCTGGACCGTTTCCTTGCCCAGGTAGTGGTCGATTCTGAAAATCCCCTCCTCG
>JBIIYJ010000482.1:0-3104 GCA_044346855.1 Kiritimatiellia bacterium | reverse complement strand
CGCGCGCCCGAGCTGTTCGCCATGCGCGAAGGCACGCGGGTATTTGGCAGCAAGCCGTGTTTCAGTCATCCCGATTTCATCCGGCGGGCGACGGACCGGGTCCTGGCCGAGGCGGCGGAAGGCGCGGCCATGGTCTCCATGACGCCGGCCGACGGGCTGGGCTACTGCGAATGTCCGCTCTGCCGCGAGCGGGCCAAGGGCGGGGCGGTGGTGTGGACCAACGGCTCGCAGTTCGCCGTGCGGCCGGACGGCAAGCTGGTGTGCATCACGTCGGAGTCGCTGTTCAACTGCATCAACATTGCTGCGCGCGCCCTGCAGAAGCAATACCCCGAGGCGCTCATCGGCACCTACGCCTACAGCGCCTATTCGCATCCGCCCTCGTTCCCGGTCGAGTCGAACGTCTTCATCCAGACCACCACGGCCTACCGCCGCACGCCGATGACCCTGCAGGAACAACTGGAAACGTTCCACGCGATGGGCGTGCAGTCCGGCATCCGGGCGTACTGGGCGGTTTACCAGTGGGACTGGGATGCGCCGGTGGTCAAGGGGGAGCTGGAGCTGACCAAGCTGGCGGACAACATCCGTTTCTATTATGCGAGCAACGCGCGGTCGCTCAACACGGAGATGAGCTGCAACTGGGGCCCGCGCGGGCTGGGCTATTATGTGGGCTCGCGGCTGCTGTGGAATGTGAACGAGGATCCCAAGTCGCTGGTCGCCGACTTCTACCAGAAGGCGTTCGGCCCTGCGGCGGCGCCCATGGAGCGGTATTACGTCCGCTGGCTGGGCGAGGGGGCGCGGGTGACGGGCAAGCCGGCCGCTGTTGCGGGGGCGGGGGCCGAGGCCGCCGCGCCCGAGGATGAATTGGGCGCGGTCAGCCTGACCAACGTGGTGTTCGGCCGCGAGACGCTGAAGGCCGCCTGCGCCGACCTGGACGAGGCGGCCCGGCTGGTGAAGGACTGGCCGGCGGGCAGGGCGCGGGTCGACCAGCTGCGGATGTATGCGCATTACCTGGTGCTACGGCTCCGGCTGGAGGAGGCGGGGAAGACCAAGGACAAGGCGGCCATCGTCAACGCCGTGAAGGAAGAGACCGTCTTCGGTGCGCGCATCATGAAGACCAATATGATCCACGCCCGGCCGCTGATCGGCAAGGCCTTCCACCGCCGGTTCAAGGCGTACGCGCTGTACCTGAAAGGCCTTCCCGAGTGGCCGGACGACCCGGTGAAGGGCTGGAACAAGGGATTCCGCGCCGCGCGGTCGGATGTCCCGGCGGCGGACGAGCTGGCGCAGCTCTGGGCGGCGGATAAGGCGTACCTCGGGTTCTAGGAATAGCTAATAGCGGATAGCTGATAGTGGACATCTTTCCGGCTTGCTTGCGGGTGCTGGGGCGGATAAGGTTGAGTCCTCTTTCAGCCGCAAACCCGGGACACAAGGCAGGTGAGTATGAGTTGCGAACCGCTCAATATCGGCATTCTCGGCTCCGGCCGCGGCAGCAACGCGCAGTCGCTCATCGACGCCATCGCCGCGGGCCGGCTGAACGCGCGGGTGGTCTGCGTCATTTCCGACGTGCCGGACGCCTACCTCCTCGAGCGTGGCCGGCAGCACGGCATTCCCGCCATCTACGCCGACCCGGCCCCGTTCAGGACCAAGCTGGAAGGGGCGGCGGAGGCGAAGGTGATCGAGATCCTTCGGGCGCACGGCGCCCAGGCCGTGGCGCTGGCCGGCTTCATGCGGATCGTGAAGAAGGGGCTGCTGGAGGCGTTCCCGAATCGCGTGCTCAACATCCATCCCGCGCTGCTGCCGGCCTTTCCCGGCGTCGAGGCCTGGAAGCAGGCGCTCGACTACGGCGCCAAGGTCGCCGGCTGCACGGTCCACTTCGTCGACTCCGGCACCGATACCGGCCCCATCATCGTCCAGAAGTCTGTGCCTGTTTTAGAGAATGACACGCCCGCGTCGCTGCACGCCCGGATCCAGGAGCAGGAGCACCTGGCCTATCCCGAGGCGCTCCAGCTCCTGGCCGAGGGCCGGCTTCGCATCCACGGCCGGCGGGTGGTTGTTGTTGTATAAAAAATCCTCCCCTATATTATCGATTTGATTTAAGATAGGGCTTTTTCAAGGAGGACACATGCGGGCTTTTCGGACGGCCGTCTGGATTTTCGTTCTTTCGCTGACGTTGGCGGGGCGGGCCTCCGCCCTCCGCGTGGCCGTGGCGCCGCCGCCGTACCTGGAGGGCAAGGATGACGAGGCCGATTTCTTCAGGGCCGCCGCCTCGCTCTGGTTCCGGGAGAGCCTGGGCGCCGCGCCGGGCGTGGAACTGATCCCCGAGCCCCGTAATTCCGCCCTCTTCTCGGACATCGGCGGCGGGGCGTGGCTGGTGGCGGCCTCCAATCTCCAGCCCCGCTATGCGCAGTACGAGCCCGTGGACGGGGTGCTCTCGTTTTCCGCGCGCGAGGGGAAGATCGCCCTTTGCGCCGACACCGCGGCGGGCCGCAAGACCTTCGTTCCCGCCTCGCTGGCCCGCCCGGCCCTTATGAAAGAGCTGGCCAAGGCCGCCGAATTCGTGGCCGGGGCGTTCGCCCTGCCGGCCGGCGCGGCCGCGGCGGTTTCCGCGCTGCCCGACCTGGATGGCGAGACGTTCGGCGCGATCTGCCAGGCCCGGCAGACCTTCACGCCCTGGCCCCGCAACTCGGGCGAAAGCCGCCTGATCCTGCTGCAGCCCGGGTGGAAGAAGCACCAGGCCGATCCCCGCACCTGCGCCGAGGTGGTGCGCGGCGCCGCCGTCCAGTTGGCCAGCAAGTCGCGGGACGGCGCCTACAACGGCACCGCCCTCAACATGGCCCGCATGGCGCTGCCGCCCATCCTGGGCACGCCGTTCGAAGAGGCGGCCGTTGACCTGGCCGAAGCCGCGCCTGCCGAGATAGCGCCCGAACTGATCCGCATCGCCGGCGGCCTGCTGAAGGAAGCCACCGGAGGCAAGGTGGGCGCCGCGCTGGACGACCTGCTGGACGCCAAGGAGGAAGCCGCCCCCGCGCCCGTCCCGTCGGCCGGCGGCGCCTGGGCCAGCGGCGTGTTCACCCGCCCCCAGATGCTGGGCGCCCTGCGCATCC
>JBIIYJ010000177.1:0-10956 GCA_044346855.1 Kiritimatiellia bacterium | reverse complement strand
TGGTTCACCTGCCGCACCGGCGGACCGACCTGCTCAAGACCCGGCGGGAGTGCGGACTCGATGCGCTTTTGGCGCCGTGCCGGACGGAACTGGAGCGCTTTACGGCGCTGACCTCCTGGGTGGCCGCGCTCTGGCCTCACGGCCCGTATTGGCCCTATCCGAAGAACGAGCAGCGCTGGCTGTTCTGGAAGCGGGGCCACGAGCTCTACCCGCTCCTGCGCCGCGGCGAGGCCGGGGGAATGTGCGGCGGGTATGCCCATTTCATGGAGGAATTGTTCTGGAGCCTCGGAATCGACGCGCGGCGCGTGCAGGTGAAGGCCCACAGCATCTTCGAGGCCTACCTGAACGAACAGGACCGGTGGATCGTCTGCGACGCCTCCTTCGGCGACCAGTCCTTCCTGGCCGACGACGGCGCCGGCCGCTTCCTGAACGCCGCCGACCTGGCGCTCCGGCTCGAGGGGGCAGCCGTGCGGAACCGCTCCCGGAACGTCCGCTTCCGGCTGTGCCGCGACGAGAACCTGGTCCCGTCCGGGCCGCTTCCCCTGCACCCCCTCTTCGCGGGCGGCATCCGCTTCGACCATGTTGGCATCGGCCTCGACAAGGACGCCGAACTGGGCCTGCGGAAAAGCCGGCCCGGCAAGACCCCCTTCGCCTGGTATTTCAAGCCCGGCGCGGCGAAAAACCAGGCCGACATGGGCTCCCTGGGGCCGGACCACCAAATCCTCACCCGCCCCGACGCCCTCTATCCCTCCCGCAACCGGGCGGTCGTGAAGCTGACCTGGGCTTCGCGCGGCACCCGCCTGCGGGTACAGGCCGAGCCGTTCGGAGTCACCTTCTTTGAAGGCTTTCTGCTGGCAACGGACGGGGAACCCGAGGTCAAAGCCTCCCTTCCCTTCCTGTGGAACCTTCATCCGGGAGTCAATACGCTGACCGTGCGGACCCGCAACAGCCTCGGCGCCCGCGGCTACCCCACCCGCCTGACCCTCTGGAAGCAACCCTGAGCAGAGGGTTGCCCCGGAGGCGGACAGTCGCAAACGCATAATAAAAAACCGCAAATGCATATTGTTCAGGGGGTGCCTCCCCTTTATAATAGTACATGTGGATTTGTGCCTGGCCGGCATGATGGACCGTGTCGAATGGGTGTCTCTTGGAGGGGAGTCCTATGAAAACCACGATGGCGTTACGCATGATTCTGACAACCGCCCTGGCCTGGGGCGCGGCAACGGCGCGCGGCGCCAACCAATATTGGGACACGGACGCCAGCGCGGGCATGCAGCACGGAAACGGCTCCTGGGCCGACGCCAGCTGGACCGCCAACACCAACGGCGCCGGGGCGCCGGGGGTCTGGACCAACGGCAACAGTGCCCTCTTCTCCGCCTCCCCCACATCCGGCGCCTCCTCGATCACGCTCACCGACAGCGTGAACGCGGCCTCCGTTGTCGTTTCCGGCGGCGTCTATGCGATTACGGTCTCCGACGGCGGGAAACTCCTGAATGGCGCCGGAATGTCCCAGATCGGGCTGAGCGCCGCCAACAACAGCATGACGCTCTCCGGCGCGGGCACACTCTGGGACGTGGGCACCAATGGAACCCGGCAAGGGCTTTATATCGGCGTGAATTCCGGATCGACCAACAACACCTTGACCATTGCCAACGGCGCCGCGGTGATGAACGTGGCGGCGCTCGCGGTGGGCACGAACGGCGCGTCCGACAACCTGCTGGTGATTTCCAACGGCGTCCTCTTCAGCCAGGGCGTCCGAATCGGCCGGGCCTCGGGCAGCTACCGCAACAGGGCCATCGTGACGGGAGCCGGCTCGCTTTGGAACATGGGCGGCGGTTACGCGGGCGTCGGGTACGGCAACCTGCCTTTCAGAAACCAGCTCGAGATCAGCAACGGCGCCCTGGTGACCAACGTCGCCTATGTCTACGTAGGGGAACCTCACACCTCGTATAATCTGGACCCCGGACTGAATCTCCTGCTCATCTCCGGCGGCGGAAAACTGTTCACCGGCGCGGCCGCCGGCGTCAATACGATCGGCTCCCGCAGCCAGAGCAACAGCGTGCAGGTCATCGGCGGGCCCGGCGTCACGTCACTCTGGAATGCAGGCGGGGGCAATATCCTGATGAACGCCACGGACAACACCTCCAACAATTTCTGCGTCATCGACGGGATGGGCTCGGCCGGCAGCGCGGTGGTCACCAACGTCGGTTCGTTCACGTTCGCTTTTGCCAATAGCAGCGGCACGAACCGGGGAGGCTCGCTGGACGTGGTCAACGGCGGCATCCTGTCCTATACCAATTTGCTCGACCTCAGCGTAAACGGGACTATCAATTACATGCCAGGCTATTCCCTGACGGTGACAAACGGGGGGAAAATCCTGGCTTCATCCTCCCCGGGCAGTCCCCTTGCCTTTAGAATGGGACAAGGGACCACCTTCCTGCTGCGCGATCCCAACTCCCTGATGGACGGGGGCGGACGACCTGTCTATTTCGGGTTAGGCTTCGGCGGCTCCAATATTGTGGCCACCCTGGATAACGGCGCCATCCTCACCAATGCCACGGTCCAGATCGGGAACTTGAGCAGCGGTACGGCCGGTGACAACGGCGACACGCTTTACGTAACCAATGGCGCCCGGATATACAGTGTTCCCGGCCTCATCAGTTATATCGGCAACTACGGCACAGTCAATGCCCTGGCCTACCTCGCCGGCACGGCCACCCTTTGGAACGCCAGGGGATCCAGCCTGTCCGTCGGTTTTTCCGCCACCGGCAACCAGTTGATCATTGACGATGGCGCGACGGTCACCAACGTCGGCTCGATCTACCTGAACTGGAATGCAAGCGCGAGCCTCAGCGCGGGAAAGTTCAACCTTCTGACCGTGACCAACGGAGGCCGGCTGTATTCCGCCGGCATATCCTACGTCGGCTTTCCCAATGCCTGCAGCAGCAACACCATCCACGTGGTCGGCACCGGCTCCTTGTGGAACGCCGGCGGCTTCAACCTCCTCGTCGGCCTGTCCGGCTGGAGCGGCGCCCAGACCGGTCACGTGCTGCGCGTCAATCAGGGCGGAACCGCGGAAAACCTGGGCGCCGTCAGCGTCTACACCAACGGCAATTTCGCCCTTCTCGACGGCGGCACGCTCGACGCGGCCAGCCTCATGGTCAGCAACGGCGTCGTGTTCAAGGCCGGCGACGGCGTCCAGCCCGCCTTGCTGAAAATCCGATCCGGTCCCTCCGCCTTCTATGATGGCCTGCTGGTCAACACCAACGCCACGCTCCAGGCCGCCGGAGCGCTGCGGGCCCTCCCGGCCGTCACGGTCGCGAACGGCGCCGTCCTCTCCCCCGGCGGCGACGGGCCCGGGCCGCTTTCGATCACGGGCGACCTGACCCTGAACAGCGGCGCAACGGTTCGCTGCGACATCACAAACATGAACCTCAGCCCGGGCCTCGGCTGGGACCTGACCTCCGTCAGCGGCCAGCTGACCCTCGGAAGCGGCCTGACCTTCAAAATGAACTCCCTCGGCTCCCCGGCGGCCGGCTTCGATTCCGGGAGCGATTACAACCTCCGGATCCTGACGTACGGAAGCCAGACCGGCTACGATCCCGCCACCATCACGGTCGACACCGCCGACTTCACCGGCGGCGGATCCTGGTCGGTCACCAACGCCGCCAACGCGCTCTGGTTGATCTATCGCGGGTCGGCCGCCCCGGCCGCGGCCACCTTCACGTGGAATGTGCCCAACACCGGCGCCTGGAGCGATCCCGCCAACTGGGTGGGCGGCGTGGCCCCGACGGCGGGCGGAAACGAGTCGTGGATTCTTGACTTCGGCGACAACGGGACTGGCTACGCGGCGACGAACAACCTGGCCGGGACGTTCCACCTCAACCAGTTGCGCTTCACCAGCGCCTCCGGCGCCACCAACATCCTGACGGGCAACGCGATCGCACTGACCAACGCGGGCGCGCGAGTGGACTTCCTGTCCGGCGCAAACGGGGCGTTCCTCGTCAGCAACGCCCTCCGGATCGCGGCGAATACGGACATGGGGGGCAACGCCTACGATACCACGCTCACGCTGGCGGGCGCCCTCACCTCCACCGGCGCCCTGAGAAAGCGGGGTTCCTGGAACCTCACGCTGGCCAACGCCGCCAACAGCGTCGACGGCCCCTTCGTGCTGGGCAGCACCGACGGGCGGGTTTTCCTGAACCCGATCACGTCGCTGAGCGGCTCGGGGAACCTGATCGTGAGCAACGGCCTGATCACCACTCCCGTCACAACGGCCTCAATGCTGTTTTCAAATGCCCGCCACAACCGCCAGGCCGTCATAACCGGCAACGGCTCGTCCTGGTCGAACAACTGCTATTTCCGGATTGCGACGAAAGCCACCAACGTGCAGGTGATCGTGGACGGGGCTTTCTTCCGAGCGTCGGACCTCCAGTGGTTCGACACCGGGGCGAACGACGGGCTGTTCCTCGTGACCAACGGCGCCACGGTGATGAGCTACGGCAACGTCAACGCCCTCGGCAACAGCTCAACCAATTGCCGGCTGATCATCACCGGGCCCAACTCGTCCATGTATTTCAACCAGTATTTCCTCGCGGCTTCCGGGGCAGGGATCAGCAATTCCGTGCGGGTCGAAAAAGGCGGCTTGATCCGGGGCAGCAATAATTTCCATTTGCGCGGAGGATCCGGCTTGGGCACACGTCATAACAGCGTGACGGTGGCGGATGGCGGCATCGCCTATACCTACGGGATGAATGTGATGGGCGTCAGCAACACGATCCGGATCACCGGCGCCAGTTCGCTCGTGCTGTCGCAGAGCGGCAACATCTCCATGCTCGGTTCCGGATCCGATTTCGGAAACAGCATGGCCATCGACGACCTGGCGGTGGTCTCCAACCTGAACCTGAGCCTGGCGGTGTCGGGGTCCTGCTCGAACACGCTGGACGTGACGAACGGGGGCAAGGCTAACGCCAACACGGGGTATGACACGGTCATCGCCTCGGGAACCAACAGCATCTACGGCAACACCTCCGGCAACCGCGCGAGGGTTTCAGGCGCCGGATCCACCTGGAACCTGGGGAACAAGGCGTTCTACCTGTGCACGATGAGCGGCCTGGCCACGGGAACGCTCAACACGCTTGTCGTGGAGGCGGGCGGCCTGGTCACGAACATCAGCAGCCTGATCGTCGCACGGGGCACCAATGCCCTGGACAACAGCGTCACGGTGGACGGCGGCATCCTGCAGGCCACGACGCTGTGCTGGAGCAACCCGCTGCCCAACAGCTTCACGCTCACCGGCGGCGGGCAGGTGACCCTGATGAACCTGGTCCTCACCAACGCGAACCACACCTTCGCCTTCAACGGCGGCACGCTGAACCTGCGCAACACGCTGGCCTCCGGAGCCCTGCCCTTCGTCGCGGGCGACGGCGCCCAGGAGGCGGTCCTCAACCTCCTGCCCGGCATCGCCACGAACGTCTTCGCCGACGGCCTTGTCATCACCAACAATGCAATCCTGACCGGCTCCGGCCGGCTCCAGACCACCGGCGATGTCTTCGGCGTCCTCAGCCCGGGCCCCGCCATCGGCGCCATCACAAACGACGGCCCCTTCGTCCTGAAACCGGGCGCCGCCACCCGCATCGAACTGGCCGCCTTCACGGCGCCCGGCGCGGGCTGGGATTACCTGGCGGTGACCAACGGCGCGCTCCTGCTGGACGGCGCGCTGAGCGTGAAGCTCACGGCCGACTTCGTCCCCACCAATACGCAGTCCTTCGTCGTCATGACCAACCACGGCCCCCTAAGCGTCGCCGGCACATTCGCCAACCTGGCGGGCGGAACGGTCGGGGCCTACGCCGGCGAAGCCTCCAAGCCCCTGGGCTATTTCCAGGTCAACATCGGCCCGCAGGGCGTGGTCCTCGAGTCGTTCGCCCTCCTCAAATCCAACCCGGGCACGATAATCGTGATCCGCTAAGTCAGGACCGCCCCTTGCCCGTAAAGCACCTGCTTGCCCTCTCCCCCATCGCGCTGGCCGCAACCCTCGCCGGCGCGCTTCCGGAGAGCCAGCCCCCGGCGACCGCAACCAGCGCCGCGCCCGCGCGCGCCTTCACGGTCGCCACCGACCGGCCCGACGGACTCTACCGGCAGGGGGAGCCGGTCGTGTTTTCCATCCGGATGACGGAAGACGGCCAGACCGTGACCGGCCGGACTCTCGCCTACACCCTCACCGGCGATGGCGGGCTTCTGCAAACGGGGCGGCTCGCCAGCGCCGCGGAACCGGTAACGGTCACGGCGAAACTGGACCGCCCCGGCTGGCTCAACCTGAAAGTCACCGGCTCCGACGCCGCCGGCAAGCCCATCCCCTGGTGGACGCTGACCGGCATCGCCGGCGCGGCGGTGGATCCGTTCGAGGTCAGGGCGGGCCAGACCATGCCCGAGGATTTCGACGCCTTCTGGGCGGGCGAAAAAACGAAGCTGGCCGCCGTTCCGCAGAACCTGGTCGAAACCCCGGCCGCCCTGACCGGCAGCGCCGCCGCCCTTATCCACGGCTGGCACGTCACGTCGGAGATCGGCCCCGGCCTGCGCCCCCTGCGGGCGCTGGTCACCATCCCGTCCAATGCCGCCCCGAAAAGCCTGCCCGCCCAGCTCTCGATTCCCGGCGCGGGAGTCCGCAGCGCCGCCTTCAAGACCGAGCCCGGCTGGATCTCCCTGACCCTGAACGTGCACGGCCTCGAGAACCTCCAGCCCGCCCCCTATTATGAGGCCATCCGGCAAAACGAACTGAAGGATTACACGCGCCTGGGTTCCGAAAATCGGGACACATTCTACTTCCGGGGCGTTTTCCTGCGCCTCCTGCGCGCCCTGGACTACGTCAAGTCGCGGCCCGAATGGGACGGCCGGACGCTAGTCGTCGCGGGCGGAAGCCAGGGCGGCGGCCTGGCCCTCGTGGCCGCCGGACTCGATCCGGCCGTGACCCTGTGCAAGGCGGGCATGCCGGGCCTGTGCGATCACCTGGGCTACACCCGGAAGCAGTCCGGCGGCTGGCCCCAGCTGGTGGCCCTCGACAAAGCCGGGCAGCCCCTCAACCCCGCCGTCGCCCGGACTTCCGCCTACTACGACGCCGCCCTCTTCGCCGCGCGGATCAAGGCCGCCACGGAGGTCAGCATCGGCCTGAAGGACACCACCTGCCCGCCCACCTCCGTCTTCGCCGCCTTCAACAACCTGACCGTCACGAACAAGACCTTGTGGATCTATCCCGAAGCCGGGCATCTTTTGCACGGAAGAAAAATCGAACTCAAGACTAAGGACCCCTGATCATGCGCGCACCCTCACCTCGCGTCCTCGCCGTGTTGGCCGTCCTGGCGCTTGGCGCCTCGACTGCGCTCCGCGCGGAAACCCTGAACTGGGTGACCAACAGCTCCGGCAACTGGAACGCGCCCGCCCGATGGATCACGACGAACGTGCCGGATACCGTCACGGAAGTCGCCATCGTCTTTTCGTTAGGCGGAACCACCGGCCCCTATTATGTCACCAATTCGGGGTCCCTGTATCCGACCGGGTTGACCAACGGGGGGCTCTCTATCGGCAACGCGAATTACGCGACCGTCGGCCGGGGCATGTACCTGGTCGCCAGCAATCTCGACTGGACCATGGGCGATGCGGCAAACCCGGGCTATTTCCTGAGCCGTTACGCCTACTCGCAGTTCAACGAGGTCAACCTGAACCTGCGGGGCGCCCGGCCCGATTACGCCCTGTATCTCATCAATTCCGGGGAAGGAAAGGAATGGAGCCTGGTCGCCACAAACAGCACCATCACCATCGCCGATGGCGTCGCGAAAAACAGCGACACCGCCCCTGCGGCACTGCTCGTCTCGGGCAATTACGGTGACAAACCCGGGGCGACGACGCCCGGCCTCAGCATGACAGGCGGCGGGCTGACCGTAACCAACAGCACGACCAACGCCGCCATCCAGGTTCAGGGGGGCTACATCTTCGGAAGCGTCACCTCCCGCGTCGCCCGCCTGTGGCTGAAAGACACAACCCTGACGGCCGACAAGCTCTTCCTGTCCAGCTCCTGCCATTTCCGATTCGATGCCGCCTCGGCCTCCGGCAACAGCCGCATCTCGAACGAGCTCCGCTACTATACGGGGGGCGGACGGGCAGACCTGCTCTCCGGCGCCCTGACGATCGGCAAGATCACGGTTGCGATCAACTGCTCGGTCTCCAACGCGCCGCTGGAACAGGCGGCCTTTTTGAATGTGAGCGGCGCGACGGTCAACGTAAGCGGCGACCTGGAATGGTCCTCCGGAGGTTTTCATGATAACAATGCCCCCTGGGAAATCAAAGTCTGGAGCGGGAGCGTGTCGGCGAACAACCTTTTGATCGGCGGGAAGAACATCCCCCGCGGCCAATATGCGATGTATCTGTTCGGCGGATCGGTTGCGGTCAGCAACGACCTCTGGCTAGGCTGGTTTTCGGCGATGACGCGGCACGGCAGCGGGCTGCTCGAGATGTCCGGCGGAACGCTCTCGTGCGGCTCGCTCATCGTCGGGCGGTCGGCCAATGCCGACGGCTACTACAAGCAAACCGGGGGAACCGCGACAATCGGGAACACCGTCACTCTATACACGGAATCCGCCACCTACGGCACCCGGCAATTTGTTGTCGCCACCAACGCCACGCTGATCCTGAACGGGCCGGGATTCGTGAAAAGCGGGACAAACGCCTGGCCCTCAAGCCTGCTGACGCCTGGGAATCTGGATTTCTCGGGGACATGCGTGTTCGATCCCGCACCCGGCGTGACGAACATGTCGCTTCTGGCGTTCGGCGACGATGTCGGGCCCGCCCGCGAAGGACTGGCCCTTCCCTTCGCCCTGGGCACATTGGATATCTCCGCCCTCGACGGAGCTGAACGCCTCACGGTGAAGGCCGCCGGCAACGAACTGACCAACGCGCTGTATGTCGCGCGGCTGCCGGGGCTGACTCCCGCCGCCGCCGCCGCGCAACTCAACAGCGCGCTGACGATCTATTACGATCCCGACGCCAGCCCGACGCTGGGCCAGGGCCTGTCCATCAACCTGACTGGCGGGGGCCGCCTGGTCGCCCTGCCCTCGGGCCGCACGCCCGGCGTGGTCATTCTCATCAAGTAACTTAAACCCTCAACCCGCACGCCCTCCGATCCTTGCATTCATCCAAACCCCTATGATAATTCCATCCCGTTGGTTCTCCGGCCTGGCCGCAACCCTGCTGCTGGGAGCACACGTGTTAGGAGCCGACCCCTCGGCCACAACGCCCTTCACGCCCGACCGGTCCGCCCCGGACGGCGGCATCCAGGCCGCCATCGACGGGCGGTCCCGGGCCGGAGGCGGCGTGGTGCAACTGCCCGCCGGGGAATTCGCCCTCACCCGCTACCTGTTCCTCCGGAACGGCGTGACGCTGCGCGGCGCGGAGGACGGCACAACCATCCTCACGGTCGCCAACCCGCCCCGCCAGCGCCGCCTGCTCGCCCTGGACAAGGCCGCCGCCACGGCCGCGGTGGAAGGCGACCTCTCCGGCCTCCGGACCGGCATGACCGTCTGCATCTTCTCCGGCGGAGCTGAAACCTGGAGCGGGCACCTTGGCTATCCCACAATCGGCCGCATCGAGGGAAACAGCCTCGCCTTCAGCGAAACCGACAAGAACACGTTCATCCGCTCCACCAACGCCCGACCCTACCTGCTGTACGGAAATCTCACGCGCCTCGCGGCCGAAACAGTCCCGGGCGCGACGTCCATCCGCGTCACCGACCCCGGCATCGGAGCGCCGGGCCGCGCCCTGACCTTCAGCGGGAAAGGCGACCAGTGGGACTTCCACTACAACGCCATCACCGCCGTCACCGGCGACACCTTCTACCTCGACCGCCCCCTCACCGTCACGGCGCCCACCGGCTCGCTCGTCAAACTCGCCTTCGCCCTGGTCACCGCGGAATTCCAAGCCGGGATCGGCCTGGAAAACCTGACGCTCCGGGGCATCCGGGCCCCCGGCTACCGGGCCGACTGGGGCGGCTTCCTGCTGGCAGCATTCCATTCGCGCGATTGCACCAACGTCACCCTGCGCAATGTGACGGTCGAAGACTGGAACGGCGACGGCATCAGCATCCAGGGAGGCGCCCGGGCCCTGGTGGACCGGTGCACGGCGCTCCGAAACGGCGGCCACGGGTTCCACCCCGGAACCGGACTGAAGGGCGGGCTTCTGACCAACCTCGTCTCGGGCGGCAACGCGGGGGACGGCGTCTACTACTGCTGGCACAACGAACAGGTGGATGTGGTCGACTCGGTTCTCACCAACAACGGGGCCAACGGCGTGGGCGGCCTCGGCATCCCGGGCGACATGCGTTGCACCGTGGCCCGCAACCGGATCGAGAACAACGGGAAAGCGGGAATCGAAGTGATGGGCGGGCCCGACGCGCACAACCGGATCCTCGGCAACACGATCCGCAACAATTCCAGGAGCAAGCCGGGCGCCTGGCCGGGCGTGGCCCTCTTCGCGATTTACCAGGAAGGGTCCAGCGGCTGCCTGGTCGCCAGCAATACCATCGAAAACACGATCGAGCCGACCACCCAATGGGTCGGCATCGAGGAACGCCACGCGACACCGAGCGCCCTCTTTTCCAATCGGGCGGACAAAGCCACGGGACTCATGCTCTCCGACCGGAACACCATCCACTCGAACACGCTGCGGGGCCACACGACGGCCGACATCGTGGTCGCCGGCCCCCTGACAAGCGTTGCGGCCGGCCAGGGCGTCGTGAAACCCGCCGCACCGGTCTCCCCGGAAAATCCGAAATGAGAACTGGTCGCCCCCTTCCCCTGCTTTTGGCCGCCTTGTGGCTGGGCCTGCCGGCTCAGGCCGCCAACCATAACCGCCCGGATTATCCGCTCAGGGCCGTGCCGCCCGCCCTCACGGCGGACGCCGCAACAACCT
>JBIIYJ010000176.1:0-10957 GCA_044346855.1 Kiritimatiellia bacterium | reverse complement strand
GCGCATTTACCGCGTTCTGGCGGTCCTCGGGTTGGCGGCCCTGGCGGCGGGTTGCGGGCGGGGCAACGGGCTTCCGGCGGCGCTGAGAGGCCATCTGGCGGAGCAGGGGATCGTGTTGCCGGCCGCCGGATCCGTCGCCCCCCTTTCCAGCCGGGCCGGCCTTCTTTACTTCGCGGGCGATCCGGCCCTGGAGGCCGCCATAATCGCGCAGTTCGATCTCCGGAAAATCGAGGCCGGGGACCCGGCCTTCCGCTTCATCACGGGCCGGGTAAGCGAACAGCCCCGCGCGCTCTGGGGGATCGCCGGCCGCCCGGCCAGGCTGAAGCTCGGAAACGGTCTGCAGTTCGAGTACCTTTACCTCCTGACGACCGAAGACGGCCGGACGTACCTGTTTGCGGAATACGCGTACGGATGACAGGCGCTCCGCCCGGCGGCCGCAGCGCCCGGCGGGCCGGCGGCCTTGCTGAACTGTTTAAGGGACAAAGAGGGAGGCTCCGGATGATCGTTGCACTGATCGGCGATTCCACCGTAATGGACGAGGGCGGATGGGGGAAAGCGTTTGCCGCCCGTTTCAAGCCCGGGGTCCGGGTCCTGAATTTCGCCATGGGTGGCCGGAGCTCGAAAAGCTTTTTCACGGAAAACAGGCTGCCCGCCGTTCTGGAGGCGAAGCCGGATTACATGCTGATCCAGTTCGGGCACAACGACCAGCCCGGCAAGGGAGCCGAACGCGAAACCGATCCGGCCGGGGCCTTCCGCGAGTATCTCCGGCTCTATGTCGACCAGGCGCGGGCGATCGGCGCGGCGCCCATCCTGGTCAGTTCGCTGACCCGGCGGACCTTCGGGGGAGACGGCCGGATCCAGTCGACGCTCGCGCCCTGAGCGGAGGCGGCCGGGGCTGTTGCAGGCGAACTGGGTGTACCTTTTATCGATTTACATGCCGCCAGCGTCGCCCTGCACGACGCGATAGGGCCGGAGGCCAGCCGGGAGTTCAATCTCACGCCGGAAGACCCCACGCACCTTAACGCGGGGGGCGCGAAGGCGATCGCCGACCTGGTCGTGAGGGGGCTCAGGTTGGCCGCCCCCGGCCTGGCCGACCAGCTCCTCTGAGCGGCGCGGCCGCACGCTCATCTGGCGTTCAGCAGGGCGATCACGCTCGCGGGGTGTTCCTTTTTCAGGGTTCTTGCCGGAAGCTCGCCTTCCTTGCGGACGCGGGAGATCATGGTGTAGGGCGCCCCGATGTCGGGGTATTTGAACGACTTCGGCTTGGCCGCCAGTTTCCGGACGGCCTTCAGGGCGGCGGCGCGGATGAGCTGCCGGGCCTTGGACGGCGAGAGGTGGAGCGCGCCGAGCTTGGCCTTCCGGTAGTCGAACTGGTCGAGCTCGTCGAGGCCGTCCGGCAGTGTTCCCGTTTTGACGGAGGCCGTGATCACGCCCGGGGTGAACGCCTCGGCCTCGCGGGTGAAGGCCTCCTCCCCGCAGGCGAGGATGCAGGGCACGCCGAGCTCCATGGCGCACAGGGCGAGCTGGCCGTATTCGCCCACGGAGAAGCCGTTGATGGCGACGTCGATGTAGTTGAACCAGCCGGTGTGGGTGATGTGGGAGTAGGGGGTGCCCGCCTTGGCGTGCTGGCCCACGACGGCGAAGCCGTCGAAGGAGGCGTCGAGGCCGAAGGGGTAGGGGTTGCGGCCCCAGCCGTGCAGCAGTTTGGCGCGCGGGTTGAGCAGCTCGGGGTTGATGCCGCCGGCGCCGTGGCCGTCGGCCACCACGATTTCCCGGGCGCCGCCGGCGAAGAGGCCGGAGCAGGCGGCGTTGACCTCCTCGGTCAGCAGGCGCTGGCCCGCGTCGTAAAAACGGCCGGATGGCAGGACCCAGTCATCGTGATTCAGGATGCCCGCCGAGCCTTCCATATCCGTCATCAGCATGATCTTCATGTGCGTCCTCCGGTGTTCACCGGTATCAAACCACAACCGTCCCGCCATCGCAAGGCCTGAGTGAATTGCGCTTGAAACGGGGAGGGCGGGCTTCCACAATACGCTCTTTCAACAGGAGCCGCCTTGAACATCCAGTCGTGGCTGATACCCGAGGACATCACCGTTTCGCCGGGCCTGTACCTGCTGGCCGTGACGGCTGCCGTGCTGCTGACGGGCTTCAGCAAGGGCGGCTTCGGCGGCGGGCTGGGCGTGCTGGCCACCCCGCTGCTGATGCAGGTGCTGCCCGCCCGGACGGCCCTGGCGATGATGCTGCCAACCCTGATCGTCTGCGATCTTTTCACCCTCCGCCAGTTTCCCGCGGAGTTCGACCCGCGCAGCTTCCGCAACATCGCCTACGGCGCCTCCGCCGGGCTTATTCTGGGAACAGTCCTCCTGGTTTATTTCGGCCGGCCCGACGTGGACGGCGACCGCTGGCTCAAGCTGATCGTGGGCGGCGTGTCGGTCGTCTTCTGCGGCCTCAAGTTCCTGGGCGCGCGGCGGCCCGCGGGGAACGCACCTGCCGGCGCGGGGACGCCCGGCCTCCTCGCCGGAACGCTCACGGGCCTTGTCTGCGGCATCACCACCATGCTCGCCCACGCGGCCGGCCAGATCGTGAGCCTCTACTTCCTCTCCTACCGCCTCGACCGCCGCGTCTTCGTGGGGACTACGGCGCGCTACTACCTGACCTTCAACGTGGCCAAGGTGCCGCTTTTCGTGCTGGCCGGCTACCTGAGCGCCACGCGGTACATCACCTTCGACACGCTGAAATGCGAGCTGCCCCTGATCCCGCTGTGCGGCCTCGGGGTGGCGGCGGGGGCCTGGATGAACCGGCGGATGACGGGCGAGTCTTTCACGACGGTGGTCTACGCCGCGCTTTTCCTGACGGGGCTTCACATGATCTGGCAGGTTTTTGCAAAGGGGTGACGGATGAAGACGACGAACGCTGTTCAAGAGCCGGATTTTCAGGCCGCGGCCGGCTGGTGGGCCGACCTGCCCAACACGTGGACCACGCTGGGCTGGAAGGACCATTTGTTCCGATTCAACGTGCTCTGGAACGGCACGCTGCTGAACCTGCCTTCCCTGAACAACCGCACCGAGGCCTGGGCCGGGCAGGAGGCGCAGATCGCCTTCGCGCCCCATTACACCGAATGGTTCCCCGCCGCCGGGGTCGCGCATGCGTCATACGCCTACCTGACGCATGACGACGGCCTGTGCCGCCAGGGCTGGGAGGCGGGCGCCGCGCCTGTGCTTTGGACCGACATTCCCAAGGACGGGCTCATGCACCGGATCCGGATGTTCGCGCATATCCCGGGTGGCGGGCCGGTCCGCACGGGCATCGATCCGCTCTTTGCGTGGGTCCGGCTGAGCGTGCACGGGCTCTGCCCGGCCCTGCCGCTGGAGAAAGTGGCGGGCTTCCATGTGATCGTCCAGAACCCGCACCTGGGCACCAGCATGTCCACCCGGCGCAATGTGGTGGCCAACCGGGAAAACGGGCGCCACGTCTATCCCCGCGCGCTTGCGCCCGAGGCCGGGGCCTATGAGCCGGAGCAGGGGTTGCGCCTGCTCGAGCCCGACGGCAGGGTCAGGCTGGCCGTGGCGCCCGGGCAGAAGGACCTGCTTGGCTTCCGCTGGTTCACGCCGGCGGAGAAGGGCCAGGCGGATTACCGGCTTTACGTGCAGCTGCCGGCCCGCAAGGACGCCCACGTGGACATCCTGATCCCCCTGCTGCCGTGCGAGCGGGAGGTGTTCGACGCCGAGCTGGCGAGAGGGTATGCCGGGGCGCTCAGGGAGACGGCCCGGTACTGGAAGGGGGTCACCGCCACGCCGACCGTCTTTGAGACGCCCGAGGCGGATGTGAACGACGTGCTTCGCCAGAGCGTGCGGTTCAGCCACATGCTGGCCGAGAAAAACCCCGCCACGGGCAAGGTGTGCAAGGTGTCGGGCTCCTGGGTCTACACCGCGCTTTGGACCACGCCGCTGGCCATGGACCTGATCATGCTGATGGACCTGTTCGGCCACGGGCGGGCCGTCGGGCCGTGGCTGGATATTTTCCGGGAGGAGCAGGGGACGGTCTGTCCGCCCGGCAAGGCCTACACGCCGCATCCGGGCTTTCTCAGCACACCGGCCCTGTATAAGTCGATCGACTGGATATCGGACAACGGGGCGGTGCTCTGGATCCTGGCCATGCACGGGCTGCTGTCGGGGGACCGCGCCTGGCTGGAAGGGGCGGCGGAGGCGATGGTCAAGTCGTGCGACTGGATCCGCGACATGCGCCGCAAGACCGGGCATGGCGGGGTGGAGGGCGTCCTGCCGCCGGGCGTGGCGAGCGACAACGGCACCCAGATCCAGGCCTGCTGGTCGAACGGCTGGAACTATCTCGGCATGGTGACGGCGGTGCGTGCTCTTCGGCGGCTGGGGCATCCCCGGGCGGAGGAATTGGCCTGCGAGGCGGCGGCGTACAAGGCGGACTTCATCCGGGCGTTCCGGGCCAAGTGCAAGGGCATGCCGGCCTGGACGGACAGCCGGGGCCGGAAACGGCGCTTCGTCCCGAGCGCGCTGTTCGGGGAGCAGACGTTCGAAACCCGGCATGCGTTCATTCTGGACGGAGGCTCGCTCTTCCTGGTGTTTGCCGGATTGATGGATGCGGACGAGCCCGAGATGAGAGACCTGCTGGCGTGGTTCCGGGAGGGGCCGGCGCAGGCCCTTTACCGGCGCGATTCCAACTGCTGGCAGGTTCCGGTGCTGGATCATGAGATGTCGAGCTGCGAACCCTGCTACTCGTGGAATGTGCTGCTCAGCTGGCAGTCGGGCGACCGTGCCCGTTTCCTGGAAGGAATGTATAGTGTGTTCGCCGGGGGGGTGTCGCGCCAGACGCGCATCTCCTGCGAGACGCGGGGCGGGGTGACGGGCAACGTCTTTTCGGCTCCGCTGGCGCTTTATGCGGCCCGGTTGGCCGTGATCGACGACCAGTTGCGGGACGGGGAGTTGCACCTGCTTCGCCTGGCGCCAGCCGCCTGGCTCAAGCCGGGCGACCGCTGCCGGTTCGAGGCGATGCCGACGGAATACGGTCCGGTGACGCTGAAGGCGGAGCGGAGCGCGGATGGCGGGACCCTGGCGATCGAATGGAAGCCGTCCTTCAGGGACCATGCCCCCAAGGTGCTGCTGCATTGTCCCCCTCTGCCGGAGCTGCGGCGTCTGCTCGTGAACGGGAAGACGGTCAAGCCGGGGCGGGGACCCTGCGTTTTGCGTACTACATAATAACTACACGTTTGAAACCCGACAAAATAACCGGAATAAGGCCGTTATGCATTTTGTTTGTTTCATTTTATAATATCACTCTTCTGCGGCTGCCTTGTCTTCCGGCGAAAGGTCCCTGGACAGCAGCATCCGCTCGTGTTCGGCTTCGCGGACACCTTCCATAGTCTCTTTTTCTGCCATTTCCTGTTCGTCTTCGGACAGGTTTGACTCCACCTCGTGCCCCAGTTCTACTGTTGGTTCTGCTGGATTGCGGGTCGCCAGGATGTCGGACCGCGCGTCGTCCGAGGTGAGGATCAGTTCATCGTCGCGGAGTTCCATCCGCGCCCGGTCCCGGTCGTTTTCCGTGACCTGGTCAGGGGAGCGGCCTTCGATAATGGCTATTTCCCGGGCCCGTTCCTCCACCATGTCGGCGTTCATCGTTCCGGACTCGTCCCCATGCCATGTCAGCCGGGCCTCAGGCGGGCTGTCCAGCGTGATGGTTGATCGTTTCATGGCTGCACTCCTTTTATTACTCCTATCATAACGGTAGAATATGGCGGTTTTCTATCAGGTCACCCCCGATAGGGGGTTCGAAAGTCCTCAGGTGTCGTAAAACGTTTGGTTTGGTATAATCTAATAATTGCTTGAATGAATGGCGGAAAACCCTTAGCCTATATAGATGAGTCGGTTCGCCTACACCAGCCTGCTGCTCGCGGGAGTATGTTGCATTGCCTTAAGCGGTGCATTGATTCTGCTATCGGTTGGGAATCAGCGCATGCAGGCCCGGGTTCAGTCGCAACAGCAACTCCTGGGTTCCGGGATCCTGGGTCAGCAGGGCCGGCAAATCGCCGTGAATGTGATCCAGGACATGACCGCGGCCGCCGCCGGCAACGACCGGATCCGGGAGCTTCTGGCTCATTACAACTATCCTGTCCCCGAAGCGGTTGCTCCGGCCGCGCCGGCAACCCCAGGGGCCGCGACGCCGTGAACGGTAACATGCCACACTCATCCCGTGAACCGTCCCTTTTCTGGCCCCTCCTTCTTGTGGCCGCCGGCGTGGCGCTTTTCCTGGGCTGGCAGGTGACGGTGGCCGTGCAGCAGAGGCTCTACCTGCGCCAGGTGGCCGGGCAGCAGTCGCTTCTCGCCGGCCAGGCCGCCCAGGTTGAGGAATCCTTTAAGACGATGATGACGGACCTGATAAAACTGGCCGCCACCGATGCCCAGGCGCAGGCCATTGTCTCAAAATACCGTATTTCAATCAACCCGCCTTCGCCGTCCGGACTGCCGGGCGGGGCGGATTCAGCCGGGGGTAAGACCCCGCAGTAGACATTGTCTGGTTCAAGGAGGTATGTATGACCGCTACCGTGATCCGCAGCCTGTTGTCAGCCGGCCTTTTGTTCGGCGCCGCCTTTTCATTGAAAGCCGGGACGGTCGATGTTCCCCGCAACTTCACGGTCGTGTCGACCGACGCCACCACCGGCTCGGTCGCGCTGACCAAGACGGGGGCGGGCACGCTGTCTCTGATCGGCAGCGAAGGCAACACCTTCAGCGGCGACATCGTGGTTGACACGGACGCCGGCACGCTGAAGATCGGCGGCATCCTCGGCGCGGCCGGGCCCGCGGCGCAGGGCGTCGCCTTTCCCGGCATGACCTCGGCCAACAGCCTGACCGTCAAGCGGAACGGCACCTTCTATATTGAAGACAACGCCATGACCACGGTCGCGGGCTATCTCGGCAACCGGCTCGGCACCGACGGCAACCGCCCGAACGTCACCCTGGCCGGCGGCGCGCTGTACTTCAACGGCGCCAACGTCGCCGCGGTGACGACCCAGTCCGTCGGGGTGCTGACCCTGGATCCGGGCCCCTCCGCGATCACCATCGTGCGCGCGGCGGGTACGCCGCAACTGGTCTTCTCGAGCCTGGCCGCGGCCAAGGGCTCCTATGTGACCTACGTTGGCGCTCTTCTGGGGACAGCCGCGGCCAACGTGCCGCAGATCCTTTTCACCACGCCCCCCTCTAACATCGTGGGCGGCGGCGGCGCGCCCGGCACCAAGACGATGAGCATCGTGACCGGCGCGCGGCTGGGGAACGACCTGGTGTACTACGGGGCGAACGGCCTGCGCGCCGTGGTCACGGGCGAATACAACGACGTGACGGGCAACGACATCAACCCGGCGGGCGCGACCGAGAACGTGCGCATCATCGGCGCCACGCCCGTGGCGCTGCCGGCGCTGACCGCGCCCCGGACCGTCAATTCCCTGATCCTGCTCACGCAGGCCGCGGCAACGTGGGCGATGGCCGACACGCTGACCCTGACCAGCGGCCAGCTCCTCAGCACGCCTAACGCCGCCCGGACCATCTCGTCGGGCACGCTGACGGCCGGCTCGGGCTCGGCCGCGGATCTGGCTGTTACAATTTTAGGGACGGGAGCGATCGGCTTCGGCGGCACGATCGCCAACAACGGGGCCGGCGCGGTGACGCTGGTCAAGAACGGGACGGGCACGCTGACGCTGAACAGCCTCACGGACAACACGTATTCGGGCGGAACGTATGTCAACGAAGGCGCGCTGACGCTGGTGGGCGTGGCCACCAACCGCCGCTTTCTGGGGACAGGCCCGGTGGTCGTCGACAACGCCGTGCTCACGCTGTCGGGAGTCGGGGCGACCGCGAACGGGACGGGCGACGACTACACGGCCGTCAACGGCGCCCAGATCGCCATTCCCTCCCTGGTCTTCACGGCGGACGACACCTTCAACATCGGCCCGCTCAGCGTCCTGAACGGTTCGGTGGCCGCGGGGGTCGGTCTGAACAGCCTGGATCGCGGCAGTGACGGCACCAGCCCCTACACGAACATCGTGCTGGCCGAAAATGCCATCATCGCCCAGCCCGCCCTGACGGCCCCGCTCAACCTTAGCGCCGGCACGGTCAAGAATCTGGGCACGGCGGCCGAGCTTTATTACGGGCTTAATGCCGCGCAAGCCGCTCTTGCGGGCTCCGTTTCCGTCGGCAGCGGCACGCCGTTCAAAGGCATCAGCACGATGCGCACGGCCCAGGGCTGGAATTTGGGCACGATCAACGTGGGCTCCGGGACCAGCGACATCTACCTGCAGGGATTGGCCGTGCCGGGCACCGCGCCGTATCTTCTGACCGTGGGCAACCTGCTGGTGGCCGGCGGGCCGGTCATCACGGTGGCCGATGCGGGCACGCTGAACGTCAACATCCAGGGCGCTGTGACGATCGACGATGACGCCGCCCTTTTCGGGGACACGACAGCCGGCAAGCTGGTGAAGTTCGTGGTCGCGCCGGGCGCCACCCTGACCATCAACGCTCCTGCGGGCATGGGCAGCGGCACGGGCGTCGCCTCCATCGAGGTCCAGGCCGGCGGCACGCTGGCGATCGCGAACCCCGCCGCGCTTAACGGCGCCGTCACGGTCAAGGCCGGCGGCCGGTTTCTCGCCAGCCAGGCCCTGGGCCTGACAGGCGCGGGCGCGCTCACATTCGAAACGGGGGCCATCCTCGACATCACGGCCGTCACCGGATTCAGCGGGCCCCAGGCGGCCGCCGCCACGGTCAACCCCGGAACGGTCGTTCGCCTGAGCATTGCCAACATCGGAACACTGGCCGAGCCGCTTAACTCCTACCTGGGCGGCAAGTCCGTTGTTTTTGAACCCTTTGGCGGCGTGTTCTGGCCCCTCAATCCCGCCTCCCTGGGCTCCCCCATCATGACCCTGGACAAGGATGCCGCGACGGGCGAGGGCGGCCTGCTGGTCAACGACAGCCTGAGCCGCCTCATTGTGACCGTGCCCAACGGCGTCATCGCCATCGGCACGAACGGGGGCACGATCGCCGCCACCACCAACACGATCCTGACGATGCCGCAGCCCATCGCCCTGGGGACAAACATGCTGACCATCGGCACTACGAACCGGGTGGACGGAATGCAGATGCCGAAACACGGAACGGTGCTGCTCAATGCCGGCGTCGGCTACAGCACGGCGCTTCCCGGCAGCCGCATCGAGGTCGTTCCCGGCGCCACACTCAACCAGAGCGTCAACTCCCTTCCCGATGCCGCCGATGTCACGGTCGGCGGCACGCTCCTCCTGGGCGGCGCCGACACGATCGGGTCACTGGCCGGCGGCGGCCGGGTCGCCCTCGGGGCCAATGCGCTGACCGTCGGGCGCAGCGGCAAGTCCACCACGTTCTCCGGCGAGCTGTCGGGTTCCGGGGCCATCCTCAAAACCGGCGCCGGACGCCTGGATATCACCTCTTATGTCACGAACAACAGTCTGGTCACGGTGAACGGGGGCACGCTGGCCCTCAGCGGCGCGGGGCAGACGACCAACACCGGCACCACGGCCTACACCCTCATCGGCGACGGCACGCTCCTGCTCGATAACACCAATGTCAATATGGGCAACCGCCTGGCGGGCACGGCCCCGGGCATCACCTTCCAGGGCGGAACTTTCCGCTTCATGGGCAAGAACGGCGAGGCGTCGAGCGAAACCCTGGGCGTCCCCACCTTCACGAGCGGCCGCCCCACCATCGACCTCGTCAACGGCTCGGGCGCAGGCTCGTCCGTCCAGCTCACCTTCGGCGCTCCCGTGCTGGCCGCCGGTTTCGTGAACTTCACCGCCTCGAACGGCACACTGGGCCTGGCGGGCGACAATCCCCGCGTCCTGTTCAGCTCGGGCATCGGTACCGGCTTTGTCGGGTTCGCCACGGTCGGAAGCGCCCCCGCCTATTACGAAGCCGCCACCGGCATCCGCGCGTTCAATCTGGCGGAAGGAACGGAGTTCGATGGGACCGCCGCCCAGGCGACGAACCTGAATACCGTCTACACCGCCGCCAACAACCACATGGCCCTGACCGCGGCCCGGGCGGTCAACTCGATCTGGATCGACAGCCCGGGAACGGGTTATTCCATCGATCTGGGCAGCAGCGGCGCCAACACGTTGAAACTCAACTCGGGCCGCATCACGCTGACCGGGCCGGACAGCTTTGAGATCAAGCGCAGCGGAACCAGCACCGGCTCGCTGGCCAACAACTCCTTGAACGGGAAGATGTTCTTCGGCATCGACAACGCCGGCGCCACGCTGACGCTGAGCGCGCCCATCGCCGCCTCCACGGGCACGATTGAAAAGGACGGCGCCGGCACCCTGGTGCTCAACGCCGCCAACCTCTTCACCACCGGCGGGTTGACGATCAACGCCGGAACCGTGCAATACGGGCCGGCCGGCGATCTGGCGCCGACCATGCCCCTGACCGTCATGGGGGGTGGGGCGCTTGATTTCAACGGCATCACGGACACCATCGCGGCCGTGACGATCTTCGAGGGGGGGATCACCAATTCCGGTTCCGGCGGCGCCCTGACGGTCGGGGCTCTCGCGCTGGGCTCCGGCTCCGCCGGCTCGTCGGCCTATATCGATTCGGGCTCGGGCGTGCTCAAGCTGGGCAGCACGATCGCCTATAACATCGTCAACGATCCCGACAAGGCCATCCTGGCGGGCAATCTGGACCTGAACGGGGCCCTCCGCGTCTTCACCGTCGGCAACAGCGTCGCCCCCGGCGCGGCCGTGGACCTGGAAATATCGGCCGTGGTCACCGGCGGCGTCGGGTTCGGCATCTCCAAGGCCGGCGTCGGCGTGATGAAGCTGAGCGGCGCGAACACCCATGACGGCATCCTGACGAACACCGCCGGAACGGTCATCCTCGCCAATCCCCAGGCGCTGGGCCTCCCGAGCGTGGCGCGC
>JBIIYJ010000175.1:0-10958 GCA_044346855.1 Kiritimatiellia bacterium | reverse complement strand
AGCTCTGCGACGCCTCAGGCGCATGTCTGGCGCATGAGGGCTCGCGGAGCTCGCCCCTCCGGTTGGCTGTTGCGTGAAAGTCATCCGGAGGGCGGAGCTCTGCGACGCCTCAGGCGCATGTCTGGCGCATGAGGGCTCGCGGAGCTCGCCCCTCCGGTTGGCTGTTGCGTGAAAGTCATCCGGAGGGCGGAGTTCCACGACGCCTCAGGCGCATGTCTGGCGCACGTCTGGCGCAAAGCTATGCGCCCAGCGTCCACACCGAGACGATCGCGCCGCTCCGGTCGCGCCGGACGACCGCGGCCTCGGCCGCGACGCGCAGATCGGGCAGGCGGATGTAGAGATGGTCCGGCGCATAGACGATCTGGTCGATCCACTCACCGTGCTCGACGTAGGCGTTGAAGGTCCGCAGCCCCGGGGCCGATCGGACGACGAGGCGCGGGTCGGCCAGGTGACGGGGAATGACGAGCGCCATCAGGTTGCAGTTGGGACCGGTCTGTTCGGCCACCAGGCGGGGATTGGTCTCCGGCTCCTTTTTCCAAATGTGCAGATGCGGATGCGCGTCGGCAAACACCCGCAGGGAATGGGGGCAGGTTGGGTAATCCTCTTTCCGAGGATTGAAGAAGTGGCATTCCAGCCGCGCCTTGTTCCCGACGACGTCGGCCGATGAATCGCCCTGCATGTCGATCCGCGTGTGGAGATTGCCCTGCAGCTGCCACTGGAAGGCGTGGACGCCGTTGTCGCGGTTGATGTTGTCCAGCACGGCGAGATAGGCGAAGTCGCCTTCCCCCCGGATGAACAGCACCAACCGGTCGGCCCACAGGCACCCTTTCGCGGAGGCGGCGTCGATGCGCGCCCAGTCGAGCATGGGATGGCTGCCGTGGTCGACCAGGGACCCATGATGGTGGTTCCCCTGGGTGGCGGGCGCGTGAGGCTTGCCGTCGATCAGCACGACGCTGTGCGTGTCCTCGTCGAAATTGAAGTAGCCGGTGTCGTAGGCCAGGTAATCCCCATGCGCGAAAATCGAGACATGGCCCGCGTCCGCATGCGCGTGGTCGGGCACGTTATGCGACCGCCCCTGGCCCAGCACCATGGCCCAGACGGCATCGGGTCCGGCCGAGGTCCTGAACTGGGCCACGGCCGCGCCTTTCGAAACGTAAGCGGGAGGCAGGCGCAGCGCGGCCGTATCGGCCGGCTGCCCGTCCCACCAGAGCAGGTCCATCAGCCCCCGCCGGTTGCCGAGCAGGGTGTCGGCCGGCTTTCCGGGAACCGCACCGCGGTGATCCCCCGACATGGCCACGGACCACAGCGCCCGGTCCTGCGGCCGGCCCAGCTCCCGCGCGGACAGCAGAAGCCAGGGCATGGGGTGCAGCTGGATGAGGGAGCGGCAATCCTGGGCGCCGCTGTACCCGATGAAGCCCGGCAGCTGCAAGGCGGCCAGCGCGTCGGCCACGGCCTCGAACCGGGGGCGGAGCGTGACGAACAGGTTCTCCCCGCCTGCCCGGCGCAGGAGCTCCGAAAACAGGTACACCCAGTCGAGCGTGACGAGGGCGTACATGGGCCCTTCGAACGGCACGCCGCACGCGTCGAACCCGAGGCGCAGATGCATCTCGCAGGCGTCGCGGGCGTGCTCGATCAGCGCGGCCGCCTCGGGATGGCCCGCCTCGCGCCCGAGCGCCAGGGCCGCGATGCCCGTGGCGATGACGTGCGTGACCACGGCGTTGTGAGCCGCATTGAAGTGGGTGAAGAAATAGGGGGCGTCCGTGCGGTCGCGGAGCAGGGTTGTCCGGACCAGGTCCAGGAAACGCTCGAATCCGGCGCCCAGGCCGGCCCGGCAGAGATCCGCGGCCAGCGCGGTGTTGGCCACGGAAAAATAGGCCGAGGGCTTGCCGCCAAACCCCTTGATCTCGGTTTTGAAAGAGGCGGGATAATCGGCATAGACCCGGTGCATTTTCCCGAGCTGGCGTTCGACATGGGCAAGGGCCCAGGCCTCGCCGGTGAGGCGCCAGATCACGGCGGCCTCCAGCACGTGCGGGGTGAAGTAGAGGCTGTGGCACCAGCCGGCGGCCCGGATTTCATCGGTCGCCAGGTCGTTTTCCGCGACCTGGCGCGTTTCGGCGATGAGATTCCGGAGCAAGCCGGCGAGCGGCTCGTGCGAAAGGCGCTGCCGGAACAAGGCGCTGTCAAGGTCGGCTAAAAGAAGATCGGGCATCGTTCCGGCTCGTTTCCCGGTTACCAGCCCAGCCGGAGCGCGGCGCCCAGGAAGACCGTGTCCGTGTCGATGTCGGTGTCGTCGTCCTTGAACTGGGTGTCGCTGTTGAAGCGGTAGTTGGCGGAGATGTCGAGGAAGAGCGAGGGAATCAGTTCGAGGTTCAGGCCGGCCTTCACGGCGTAGAAGGGGTCCTCGGCCCAGTCCTCGTCGAAGTACATGATGCCGACCCCGGCGCCCGCGTAGAGGGTGCTGCCGAGAAGGAGGTACGCCTGGGGGGCGTAGGCGTCCTCGTCGCCAACCCAGTCCGGGAACATTTCAACCTGGAGTTCCAGGCCGAGGAGGGACGGCCGGTACTGGTAGGAGGCGAAATAGCTGAAGCCTTCCTCGTCCAGGTCGCGGATATCCTCGTCGTCCAGATCCTCCAGCACGACCCAGTAATTGGCGCCGCCGCCCAGCCGGTGAGGCGTGTCGGCCGCCAGAACCGCCTGACTCATTCCCGCCACCAGCCATGCCACGCTCAGAATCGCGATCAGCCTTTTCATGGTCGCCCTCCTCATATGGTGATTTCGAGATGATCGTAAGATAAAAGGGAAACAATCGGGATGCAAGGTCAAAACGTGAAAGCTGTCAATCGACTCCGAGGGTATGCTGTTCGGTCAGGTCCGGATCGGGACACACCACGGGATCGCCGATCTTGGCGGGGATGGCGATGGGGAGGTTGTTTGCGGGGCAGGTGGGCAGTTGGCCGGCTTTGAGGTACTGGATTATGTCGGCCGCCTCGGTCGCGTCGCCCTCGTTCTTGTTGTTCGCCATGGCCCAGGAAACGGTGGCGTCCCGGACCAGGCGCTGTCCGTTCATGCAGACGGTCTTCTGGCTTTCGGACCGGATTTTGACAAATGACGGGATGGCGATGGCGATCAGCAACGGAATGACAAACAGGGACAAGGCGATGCTGATGTAGCCCATGATCAGGCCGGCCAGGGCGAGTCCGTCGCCCCCGAGCGCCCCTCCTGACTTCTTGATCTCGCCCAGGGCCATGTGGCCGCAGATCACGGCGGGAATGCCCGTCAGGCAGCCCAGGCAAATCATGCTTAAAATGCCCAGCACGAGGCTCCAGATCGCTTTCGTCGAGTTCCTGATGACATCGGTCATGGTTTTCCCCCAAACTTGTTGACGACTTAGTGAAGCTTAGCCGGATTTCCCACGGACTGTCAGTCATTATTTTTCAGCACGGCAGGCACTAGGAGCTTGATTCCACATAATGCAAGGCTTACATTTGGGCCAGTTGTGTCCTGACGCGACAAGTATCGCCGTGAAGGACGGCGGCGCGGCGGAAAAGCAACTGGACGAAACCGATATTCGAGCACGGAGAGGCTGGAACATATGAACCTGCTCGACCTTATAGCTGCGGCCTACGCGGCCATGGCGGCTGGCCAGGGTGCGCGAAAAGGGGTTGCTCTGGAGGGGTATAAACTCGTCCGGCTGGGGGTTTCTGTCCTGGCGGGATGCGGGCTTTTCACGCTCATCAACAAGGCGGTGGCCGTCCTGCTGGGCTCGGTGCTCGACAATACAAGCGGCCTCGGCTTTGCGCTCGGCATAGGCCTTGCGTTTTACGCAATGCGTAAGCTGAAGGCCGGTGTAATAGCCTACCTGCACGAGAAGTTTGCCGAAAAATACAACCGTCTCGGCGGCGCGATCGCGGGCTTTCTTCGAGCGCTCACGGCGATTACCGCGCTGATTGCGTTTATGCAGATGTCCCCCTGGATTCCTGGCGGTAAAAATTCCGCGAAGCACTCCCTGATTGGCCGCGTCGTGAGCGTGTTCACCCCTCAAAGAACGGCCCCTCCTGCGCAATAACGTGGGTTAGGCCGGTGTAGTGGCGGCCGGGGAAGGAATGGCTGCTGAGGAAGTAAACGAATTCAGTAGGGACACGCACTTCTATTTTCCTTTTTCTCAGTGCTTTGAGCATTTTATCTCAAAGCATTGAGTGATTTGTTAACTACTTGGAGTTGTGATGGTTAAAAGAAAATTATTTGATACTCCCTGTCGCGGGAAACGGCATGGCGACCGCCAGGAAATCATTCCCGGCTTTGCACGATTTCGCTGGACTGGGTCCCGCGCCAGGGACGGCGCGGGCCACCTTTTCCGTCCATATTACTGCAGGGTATGCAGTTCCGTGACATCCGTGTGATCCGTGGCTTTGGATCCGGCATCCTCAACCTTCGCGTCACGGATGTTCTTCAGTGATTCGAGGATTACCATTCGCTGACCTTCATCTCGACGACATGCTGAAAACGCGTGACCAGCATATACGTCTCGACGTCCACGCCGCACAGGGCCGTCGAGGGCGCATGCGCGAAAGACTCCAGGTGCGGATGTTTCCGCAGGAAAGCGGCGAGCAGCTCCGACTCATGCTTATCGCCCATGTCGGCGGCACGGCCTAAAACCGTCACGGCCGCGCCAGTGGTGAAGTCCTCGACGGAGTGCGTGCGGCTGTCGATCAGCAACGACACGTGCGGAGCCGCGAACAGGTTGCGGTACTTCGTCGTGGCACGACTGGTCACGAATGCGATGCGCCGCAGATCTTCGGACGCGACAAACGCCACGAGGCTGGTGTACGGGTGGCCGTTTTGCTGAGTCGCCAGGACGGCCAGTCGCTGGGTCGTGAGCAGCGTTCTCAGCGTGTCGAGGGAGACTGACGGGCTCTCAGGCATAGTTCCGCAGTTTCAATTCGATCGGGTTACGACAAGGCAACAGCACACGAATGACAGGGGAACAGTAGCCGCTTCTTTTAAAAATGAGAAGCACGAATGTGAGGACATACTTTCAAAGCAGGGCCCGGCTTCGCTGTTGCCGTACTGATGCGAAGGATTTGCCGGACATGCGAGTGCTACGCCGGGGCAGACTTCATTCGCAAACCGCAAGGCGGTTTGTGAATGAAGTCTGGAGGCGGGGGGAGTCGAACCCCCGTCCGAGAAAGTGTTTCCACAACGTCTACGTGCGTGTTCTGTGATTGAGTCTCATTCCGGCAGATGTCCACAGACAGGCTCCTGCCGGAACCAGCACCCATGCTTTGTTTCGCTCCGCGCCCCGGGTACTCAGGCTTGGAACTAACCTGTTGTCGTCGCCCAGACCCGCCTAACAGGTGTTAGCGGAAGGACGTCGCGGGCAATTAAGCCGCGAGTAACTGACTATCGTCGGCAGTTATGGTGTTTTCCCAGTTTTTTTACGAGGCCAACTGAGATCCTCGGCACGCGATCATGGCCCCAATCTTTCACGTCGAAACCAGTACGCCCCCATATTTTCAATCAACGTTTTATATAATACCAAGTGCGTCAAATAATCCAAGCTTTATCCGCGAATTGACACGTGATCCGGGCGCAGCGCAGTTTCGGTTTTGTGCCAGTCTGGTGTGAAGCCGATTTGGAGTGCGGCGGCTTGACGCCGCTTTGGCCGGCACCGACTTGACGCGGCCTCAACGGCTGGGCGCCGGGGCACCGCGTCAAGTCGACACGATCAGGCAGGCCTATCGAAGCGCGCAGGGCGGTCGCATCGCAGAAAGCGGCGTCAAGCCGCCGCACTCCAAATTTAAGATCTGTCGATCCCGACGAAACTGCATAGGGTCCGGATGGCAGGCGCCTTCGCGAAGTGCTACTTACGCCCTTACCTTATCGTGTACGGCGGCCTTGACGCTGGCGGCTAAAGCGGCAACGTAAGCGGCTTCATAGGCCTTGTGCGCGGCGCATAAAGCCGTGGCGGCGGCATCATAGTTGGCGTGTGCGCCGCGGAGCACGACCGCGGCGGCGTCGTACGCTTCATGGGCTGTTCGTAAAACCGCGGCGGCGTCCGGGGTCACATGCCAGTCGGCCAGGGACGCCTCCAGCGCGACCATATGGGCCGCGTAGGCGCTGGCGTAGGCGGAATACGCGGCGCGCACAAGCGCCGCGGCCTCCGGTTTCACCTTCTCGTTGATGAGGGCGGCTTTCAGTGCCTCGTCATGGGCCTTGTAGGCAACCGCGTAGGCGGCGTAAGCGGCCATGATCGTATCCATCAACTGCTTTCGCTCGGCTGCGTTAAGAGGGGTGTCTTTGGTGTCCTGACCGGTCATCTCAGCTCCTCTGTTTGGAGGCGAAACAGAAAATGCATCGGGAAGCCAATGCGTCATCAACGCTTCTTAGCGTTACTGTGGGCCTGTGACTCGATTCAGTCAAGACCGTAATGCGTGCAGCGAACGAACGGCCGACACGGTGGAGGGCGCATTGCAGTTTCGTCGGGATCGATAGATCTTCAATTTGGAGTGCGGCGGCTTGACGCCGCTTTCTGCGATGCGGCTGCCCTGCGCGCTTCGATAGGCCTGCCCGAGCGTGTCGGCTTGACGTGGCGCCCACCCGTTGATGACGCGTCCAGTCGGCGCCAGCCAAAGCGGCGTCAAGCCCATCGGCTGGCTCAGGGCAGGCCGCCGCACTCCAAATCGACTTCGTGCCAGACTGCCATAATCCCGACGAAACTGCAGTGCGCCCCACGGTGGAACACGGTCAACAAAAGAAACTCTTTCGCTACTTCGTTTGGACATCGCGATTATGCCCGAAGGGAACAGCTCGCGGATGTTGGAACCGTGTCTTCCGTTCGCCGTGTTCCACCGTGGAAAATTCTTCTCTGGGGCCGGTAGGGGGGGCTGCCACGCAATGTCCAGGGCGGCATCGCGTCTTGCGCGAACGCGGGTAAAACGCTATCGTTCGGGGCTGGGATAATCAAACCGGGCCGCTGAATCCAGGTTAGGAACACGAGACAACATGAAAAAACCAAGCATTCTGTTGGGTTTTATGACGGGTGTTTTGGCCGGCATGGCGGCGCTTGCCGCCGACACGAATGAGTACCTGCCCGGCGGGCCGCTGGCGGGGTTGAAGCTGCCGCTGATGGCGACCCAGCACGGGGAGCCGGCCGGTTATCCGGGCGCGCTGGGCGACAAGGCGCCGCTGAAGGCGTCCAATCCCAAGCTTTCCTACGAGACCCAAGGCATCGCCCCGCAACTGGAGCTCTATCCCGGATCGGTCGAACTATTCCAGGATTACATGCAGAAATACACGCCCGTGCGGAGTTTTTTCGACCGCCAGAGCCAGTTGAAAAACTGGAAAGCGGCGGACCTCCCAGGCCTTGACAAGAGCGCCCTTGAAACCTACGCCGCCCCCCTGTTCTGGGTGGGCCGGCACAGCGTCTTCGCCGAGACGGGCCTGAAGCGGGCTCCCGTGCAGGTGGCCCGTCTTAAAGCGGGCGGGGCGGCCATCACGCTGGACCTGGGCCGCCTTCCGGCGGGCCTGTATGCAGTGCGCCTGATCGGGGCGGTGGAGCCCGGTCAGGTCAAGGCGTTCCGCCGGCCCCTCGTGATCCGCGCGGCGGTGAATGACGGACCCGCGGGCGAGGAGACGGCCTACCGGATCCGGGCCGGTTACTGCGAGGAATTCTACGATGTGGCCGATGTATATTTCCAGGTCCAGGAGGAGCGGGACTGCCGGGTGACGCTCCAGTCGGACGCCGCCAGCGAGGTGGATCTGCTGCTGCATAACGTGACGCTGGACGATGCGCTGGCGGGCACGGTCCGCCGGCCGATCAAGACCCGGGCCATCGAAACGCTCAAGTCGGGAATCACGTCCGCTGTCCCCAAAATCGCCGGCGAGGCCCGGCTGGCCCGCGACGCCAACCTGTGGAACAGCTACGTTCCCCTCAACGCCCTCGGCGGCAGCATCAGCGCCGGCGGCTACGCGTCGATTGCCGGCGTCAGCACCGGGACCGAAACCCTGACCGGCAAGGAAATCGAGGACGCCCATGGCGCCTGGACGCTTTCGGAGGAGCCCGGCGTGCTGATGGCCAACGCCAAGCTCAAGCTGCGCTACACGCTGGAGGATTTGAAGGCCGCCCGCCCGCTGCCGGACCCGTATCCGTTCAAGGACGACGGCCTGGGCTTGCTGTATCCCTCGACGAACAAGCCGGGCGAGGGCCGGGTGTGGGCGCCGATCGCCTACGCCCTGTCCCAGCGCACCCGCTCATACCTCAACGACGCCGGCCGCGCGAGCCTGGAGTGGGTGAACACGGGCAACGCCGACGCCGCGCGCGACGGCGCGGTCAAGCTGATCCGGTTCGCCCTGGCGTTCCCGTCCCTGGACGATGGCAACACGCTCAACGCCCTGGTGCGCGAGCCGGCGGCCTTCAACCGCGGCTATCGCGCCCGGTCGCGCGAATCGGGCGGCGGCGTGGCCCTGGGCCACTTTGAATTCCAATTCCGGGTGGCCGCCACGTATGATCGCCTGTTCAGCTACATCCAGGGCAACGAGGAGCTGGCCCGGTCGATAGGGCGGTTCGTCCCGTCCGTCAAATCATCCGCCGACCTGATCCAGCTGCTGGACGTCTACCTTCTCCAGACGCACGCCAAGCGGATCCTGCGCTACCACTACCAGGGTGATGGCCGCGAGCCCGCGATGCTGGCCGATGTCGCGGCGGTGCTGGGCGACAATGCGGTCACCGAGCCCTGGATGCAATGGCTCTTCGCCCGCACCTTCTATTATCCGCATCCCCTGGCCGGCCTGCCCGATTACCTGGTCAGCGCCACCGAGCGGGAAGGGCGCAGCACCATCGGCTCCATGTCCTATGTGATGGGCGACGAGTCGGCGGCGGCGATTGCCCAGGGTACCGACTACTACATCAAGCACGGCGGCGACCCGGCATTCAACCTGGCCGACCCGCAGCGCTTCCCCAAGGTCATTTCCGCGCTGTTCTTCCCCCTCCGCACCCGCACCGCCGGCCTCTGGCCCCTGCGCATCGGCACCGTCACCGGCCCGGACAAGAGTTACGACAAGAACTTCGATCATCTCCTCGCCGCGGAAACCCTCCTCGGCTGGCGCTGGACCGCCGACCCCCGCTTCGCCTTCATCATCCGGAACTTCGGCAAACGGGAGGATTGGACGGACAAGGAATGGGCCGACATCGAGGCCGCCGCCGCCACGGTGAAGCGCGCCCCGTGGATGGACCAGGCCAGCCGGGTGCTGCCGGGCTACGCCGCCGTGCTGGAAAGCGGCCTGGAGCATGACGATTTCCGCTTCCGCCGCTCGGCGATGCTGCGCATCGGCACGGGCACCGGCCACGCCCACATGGACACGCTGGACCTGCAGCTCCACGCCCACGGCGTGCCGATGACCATGGATGCCGGCCAGCGGCCCGGGTATTCCAGTCCGGACGACGGCGCGACCCGCGTCCATAACACCGTGGAAGTGGATTCCCGGAATTGGGTCGGGCCGGATTCAGGCCCGGCCAGTTCGTATGTGCAGTCCCTGGCGGATCTTCCCGGTGCTCGCTATCTCCAGGCCCAGGTGGTTCCCTCGGGCCTGGCCCGGCTGGCGCGGCGGCAGATTGCCCTGATCGACGCGGACGACGGACAGGGCTCCGTTCCGCTGCCTCCCCAGGCCTATGGCCCCAGGCCCGCGGGGCTGCCCACGAACGTCGTCACCGCCAATGCCTATGTGCTGGATGTCTTTCGCGTTGCCGGCGGATCGGCGCACACCTACTGCATGCACAGCCACGTCAACGACGTCACCGGCTCCAACCAGCCCCGCCACAATGTCGAGGCGGTGGAGAACCTGACCGACCCGCCGGCCGCGGAGGGAACTCCCGCCGCGGCGGTGCAAGCGTATCTGCGGTCGTTCTCCGGCCAGCGGTGGTTCGGCCGGGCGCCCGACTCGCTGGCCGTGGATTTCAGCCTGCAGAAAACGCGGCCCAAGTCCACCGGGATCGATCAGGCCGGCACCGAGGCGCGCCTCATGGGCGCCCTTTACGACGCCGGAGCGCCCGACAAGGTTCTGCGCTGGCGGCTGCTGGGGCAGGCGGGCGCCCTGGTCATGAAAGGCGACCTGAACTGCGTCCAGTGGAACTACCAGATTCCCAACCTGTTCGTGCAGAGCCGGGGCGAGAACCTGGAATCGGCCTTCGTGGCCATCATCGAACCGTTTGCCGGCAAGCCCTTCATTCAAAGCGTCGAGCGGCTGGCGATCCCCGGCAACTCGACGGGCGCGCTTCAGGCGGTGGCGGTTCGGGTGGCCACCGTCAACGGCCGCACCGACCTGTGCCTGGCGGACGGGGAGCCCGACCGGATCCGGCAGGCGACTCCGCAGGTGCGGTTCGCCGGCGAATTCGCCTATGCCTCCACGGACGCCCGGGGTTTGCGGCAGGCCTCCCTGTCCGGCGGAACGCTGCTGGCGCTCCCCCAGGTTACGATCAAGGCCGCCGCGTCCCGGCGAAGCGCCCGCATTGTCAAAGTCGATTATGCCGGGCGACAGGTCTGGCTCGATCAGCCCTGGCCCGCCTGCCGGGCCGCGCGCGAGGTGGAGCTTCGCACCGCGCCGGCGGATCAGCCCGGCAGCTGGCGCACCAGCTTCACCACCACCGCCTGGGAGCCGGAAGGGCAGGGGACCCGGATCCGGCTGCTGCACAGCGCCGACCTGTTCCGTTCCCAGATTAACCGGGTTGATCCGGCCGCCGGTCGGGTGGAGACGCTCCTGACCCTGCCCGTCATGACCATCGGATTCAAGGGCGGCTGGACGGCCTCCGACGACCTGGTCACGCAAACCTGGAAGGTGCGGTCGGCCGGCGGCAGCCAGGCGATCCTGGAAGGGGCGGCCCTCCAGCCCGGCAGCTTCGGATCCGCCAACGCGCTGCGCCTGTGGGAGTATGGCGTGGGCGACGAGTTCACGGTCACGACGTT
>JBIIYJ010000481.1:0-3133 GCA_044346855.1 Kiritimatiellia bacterium | reverse complement strand
GTCCTGCATGAACACGGGGCCCTTGAGCGCCAGCGTCCGGACGGGCGCGGACGGGGCCTGGGCCGACACCGCGCCCTGCAGGGCGATGGGCTGGCCGACCGGATCGGCCGCCTGCGCGGCGGCGGCGAAAACAAGGAACAAGAAGCGAAGAATTTTCATGCTGCCTCCCATGACTTAAAACCACACCGTGGCGCCCAGCCGCACCTCGTGCCGCCGGTACGAATACAGGTCGAAGTTCGAATCCGTCTCCTCGTACGCCCACGTCAGGGCGGTCGTCAGGCGATCGGACAAGGGGCGGGACAGGGTGAGCGACCCGCGCCAGAGGGAATCCTCGCGGGCGTCGCTCTGCAGCAGGGTGTAGAGCACCTCGTCGTACCGCGTGGCCATGTAGCCGGCGCCGGCGGTCACGAGCACCTCCCAAGGCAGGCGGTAGTCCCCTGTCAAGTTGAAGTCCAACCCCTCGCGGTCGTACCCGCCCAGGTCCGCGTCCTCCCGGAACGCGCCCGCCGAGAAGGCGAGGCTGGCCGAACCGGAGGCGCCGAAATACCGGCGGAACGTCTGGGTCAGGCTCAGGTAAACGCTGTCGCGGTAGTCGTCGTCGAAATCCCGCTCCTCCAGCCCCGCCGCCGTATAGAGGCGCCAGCGGTCGTTGGGCGCCCAGCCGAACAGGGGATTGAAGCCGCCGATGGTCACGACCCGGTCCCAGTCCATGAGAAACAGCCGGGCCTTCAGCGGAAGGTCCAGCAGCTTCGCCCCGGTAGCCCGCCGCAGGCCGCCATAGACGTCGAAATCCTGGGCCTCGTAGTCGTGCGACCCCGAAAAGCGCTCCACGTAGGCGCCGCCGCCGGCGATTCCCGCCCAGCCGTTCCGGTCGCCGAAATCGAACAGCCCGTTTTCATAAATGGAAACGGCCCCACCGGACGCCGCCTTGGCCTCGGACTCCTTGGCCACCCGCAGGTCGCCGAGGCGGGTCCCGACGAAATCCTTGGCGGGCCCGAAGCGGATGTTGCTGTCATAAATGCCCTCGAGCGTGGCCCGGCCAGACCAGAACACCCGCTTCTGCAGGAAGACCGCCTGGTCCAGCTCCTTCTCGATCTGCAGCCGCACCGCCTCGGGGGGCTGGCTCTCGAGCAGCCGCTCGTATTCGAGGCGCGCCACGTCGGGCATCCCCATGGCCAAATAGGAACGAGCCAGTTCCAGCCGGGCCGTGTGGTTGAGCGGGTCGAGGCTCACGACGCGCTCGAAGGCGAACTGGGAACGGTCGTAATGGCCGAGCGCCATCGCCGAGAGGCCGAGTCCGATCGCCGCGTCGATGTTGTCGGGATTGTCCCGGAAGGCCTTGGAAAAGGTCTCGTAGGCGGTTGCGAACTCTTTCTTCTCGTACGCCGCCCGCCCGTCATCGACCGGTCCGGCCACAAGCGCCGCTCCGGAAACAAGCCAGGCAGCCAGCCAGGCGATGCCCTTGCGCATCCGCATTTTCATGCCCCCTCCTTTTCGCAAAACAAATAAGTAGTTTCGACTGATTTTCGGGAAAAATCAATCCGCAAATATGGGTCCGCTCACGGCGGAGGACCGCCGACTCCAGGCAAGAAATGGAAGACTTCCCACGGTGGAACACGGCGAACGGAAGACACGGCTTCAACATCCGCGAGTTGTTCCCGTCGGGAATAATCGCGATGCAAAGCTGCTTAGTGGCACGGGTCTCCTGACCCGTGGCCCCCTTCACCGTGCGGCCCTTTTCCCGCCCACCGGAGGCACGGGTTTTCAATGGTCTCGCATCCCGCACGGGTCAGGAGACCCGTGCCCACTTCCTTTTGTAGTCCTTCCCAGCCACCAGTTATGGAAGCCCCGGCCCTGAATCCCACCATGATTCTCCTCTTCCGGGCACCCTGTAGTGACGCTTCGTCTACTACAGGGCTCTGAACCGTGTTCCACCGTGTCTTCCGTTCACCGTGTTCCACCGTGGTAATCTTCCTCTTCCGGGGACACGACTGGCTTCGCGACCAACTCCTTGACCACGATGGTCTCCGCGCCGCTTTGGAACCGGCCGCGCTCGGTGGCGGTGTAGCGCCGATCGACGACGCCCTTGACCTTCGGACAGGCGCCGTCGCGGAAAGCCTGTCCCTCAATCAGGATCAGCCTCTCCGGGGCGACGGCGGCAAAGTCGCCCTGGTAATCGACGCGCAAAAAGGGTCGGTCCACGAAAGCGAACCAGGCGTTGGGCGCCCCCAGGACCGGGGTCTTGTCCGCCGGCGCCAGGGCGCGGATCCCGGCCAGGTACCCGTCGAAATCCCAGCGCCTGTTCCTGGCATAGACCAGCCCGTATTGCGGAAGCAGGTACAGCAGGAGAAGTCCGACGGCCAGGCTCAGCCGCCCCTGCCGCTCGAAAACCCGCAGGATGAGCAGCAGGATAGCGGGGTAGACATAGATGGCATACATGAAGTTGGGGCGGCGCACCGTGAAGACAAACGCGATCGCGGCCAGGAGGAAAACGGCGACAAAGGGGTTCTCCCCCCGGGGGCGCTTCCAGGCATAGAAAACCGCGCAACCCAAAACGGCGACCAGTTCGGGGAGGTGCCGCAGGTACTTGGTCTTGAAAAAATACTCGAAGAGGATGTTGCTGCTTTCGCTTCCGCCCAGGTTGCCCCGGGCCAGCGCCCCCGGCAACAGCCCCAGGAATGGCGCGTGCAGGGCATAATAGTAGGCGCCCCCCGCCGCCAGTCCCGCGGCGAACCAGGGAGCGGCGCGGCGCCAGGCGGGCAGCGGCGCCTCGCCGGAAACCCGCCTGGCCGCCAGGACGGCGGCCATGAAAAAGAAGACCGCCACTCCGACCGGATGGATTTCCAGCGCCACCATCGCCAGGAACCCGGCCAAGCCATATTGGCCGCGAAGAAAGAGGAGCAGCGCGGCGGAAACGACCAGGAAGGAGAGCGCATCGGTCCGGGCCTGGTTCGCGGCGCCGAAAAAGGGTTCGACAAGCAACAGGGCCAAGCCGAAGAAAACCGCGAGCCGCCGGCCGAATCCCAAGGTGAGAAGGATGCCGTACCAGCACAGGGCGCTCAGCAGGATGCAGGCGATCGAAATCAGGTGGGCGTTACCCTTGGTCCACCCGACGACATTCAGGATATGGCCA